>NZ_JBEZIX010000035.1:0-107395 GCF_040651315.1 Streptomyces sp. NPDC048506 | reverse complement strand
CACGGGAGGGGACGGGCCGGAGGGGCAGGGGTGTGGGACGTAAAGCGAAGCAGTCCCACACCCCTGCCCCGCAGGACCGTCACCGCACCCAACAAACCACGCCCGCCGCAGGCGCAACGGCGAGCAACACCCACGGCGGGAAAGCCGACAACGTGGGGAGGGCCCGCCGCAGGCGCAACGGCGACAAGCCACCACGGCGAGACAGCCAACAACGTGGGGCGAACGCCGGCCGCCAGGCCACCGCGTCACACTTGAGGTGAGTGGGTGCGACCGGAAGATCCAGCCACCGCATGAGCATGTGCTTGAATATTCAAGCGTTAGGAATCCAGCCCAATCCTGCGTTGTTAAAACTTAAATAACTCTCCGAGCGGTGAGAGAGTGATGGTATGAGCAACGAAGCCGCAGCAGCCGAGCCGCGCTGGCTCACCGACGAGGAGCAGTACGCCTGGCAGTGCTACCTCCACGCCACCACGCTCCTGGAGGATCACCTCGACCGTCAGCTGCAGCGCGACGCCGGGATGCCGCACGTCTACTACGGGCTGCTCGTCCAGTTGTCCCGTGCGCCGCGGCGTCGGTTGCGGATGACCGAGCTGGCCCAGAACGCCAAGATCACCCGTTCCCGGCTCTCGCACGCGATCGCCCGCCTGGAGAAGAACGGCTGGGTGCGCCGCGAGAACTGCCCCTCCGACAAGCGGGGCCAGAACGCCCACCTCACGGACGAGGGCATGCGGGTACTGGAGAAGGCCGCCCCCGGACACGTCGCCGCGGTCCGCGCCGCGATCTTCGACCGCCTCTCCACGCAGCAGGTCGGCCAACTCGCCGAGATCTGCCGCGTGATGACCGAAGGACTGCAACCGCAAGGCGCCGACCTCCCCTGGCTCCGCTGATCGTTCGGCGGAGCCGGAAGGGGCCGGCGCCCGTGTGGGTGAGCGGGGCCGAAGGGCCCGAACACGCAGGAGTGAGGTAGGAAAGCGGTAAGAATCCGGGACGGGTCGTCCCGGGGGGTGTCAGCCCCCGCGGAGCCGGTACGCCGCCACCGACGGCACCGCCCGGGCGCCCACCGCGCCGCCTCCGGTCAGTGCGCCATGACCGGGACGCGCACCTCGTCCTCCCGGGCCTCGCCCGCGCCGTCCTCCGAGGAGGCGACCGGCGAACCGCCGCCCGGGCGCCCGGTGTTGATGAGGGTGAAGGCGATCGCACCGGCCAGCAGCAGGATGCCGACCGCCCACCAGATGGCGGTGGTGTAGCCGTGCACCATCGACTGGAGCTTGAGCAGGTCCGCCGAGCGGGCGCCGGCCGCGTGCGAGGTGGCGTACGCGGTGGTGGCGCTGGCCGCGATGGTGTTCAGCAGCGCGGTACCGATCGCGCCGCCCACCTGCTGCGAGGTGTTGACCATCGCGGAGGCGACACCGGCGTCCCGCGGCTGGACCCCGTGCGTGGCCAGCGACATGGCCGGCATGAACGCCGTACCCATGCCGAGGCCCATCAGCAGGAAGCCGGGCAGGATCAGCGCCGGGTAGGACGTGTCCAGGTCGATCTGGGTCAGCACCAGCATGCCGAGCGCGGCGACCGTGAAGCCGGGCGCCATCAGCAGCCGCGGCCGGACCCGGGTCATCAGCCGGGCGCCGATCTGCGTCGAGCCGGTGATCATGCCGACGATCATCGGGAGGAACGCCAGACCGGTCACGACCGGCGTGTAGCCCTTCACGATCTGGAGGTAGTACGTCAGGAAGAGGAAGAGGCCGAACATGCCGATCACGGCCAGGCCCAGTGAGGCGTAGACGCCGGCGCGGTTGCGCTCGGCGACCACCCTCAGCGGCAGCAGCGGGGCCCGCACCTTCGACTCGACCAGCACGAACGACAGCAGCAGCACGATGGCCGCGGCGAACAGGCCGAGCGTCGGGCCGGCCAGCCAGCCGTCGGACTCGGCGCGGGTGAACCCGTAGACCAGCGAGACCAGGCCGAGCGTGGCCAGGACGACGCCGGGAACGTCCAGCCGGGAGGTGTTGCGGCTCCCCGAGGGCTCGCGGATGACCAGGAGGGCACCGGTCGCGGCGACCACGGCGAACGGGATGTTGACGAAGAAGGTCCAGCGCCAGTTCATGTACTCGGTCAGCAGACCGCCGAGGATGAGGCCCACGGCACCGCCACCACCGGCGATCGCACCGAAGATGCCGAACGCCTTGGCGCGCTCCTTGGCCTCGGTGAACGTCACCGCCAGCAGGGACAGCGCGGACGGCGCCAGCAGCGCACCGAAGACGCCCTGTAGCGCACGGGCGCCCAGCAGCACTCCCTCGTTGGCCGCCGCCCCACCGAGCGCGGAGGCGACCGCGAACCCGATCAGGCCGATGACGAAGGTCCGCTTGCGCCCCCACATGTCGGCGACGCGACCGCCGAAGAGCAGCAGACCGCCGAAGGCCAGTGCGTAGGCGGTGATCACCCACTGCCGGTTGGCGTCGGTGATGCCGAGGTCCGCCTGGGCGGAGGGCAGCGCGATGTTCACGATGGTCGCGTCGAGGACGACCATCAGCTGGGCGAGAGCGATGAATATCAGCGCTTTCCAGCGCCGGGGGTCGACGTGCGGAGCGGTTTCAGGCATGGGGGGATCCACCTACGTGATGCGAAGGGAGCGAAGAAGCGAAGAACGGGACGGATGGGCGAGTCAGCGAGCCAGCGAGCCAGCGGATGAGCGGGTCAGCGGGTCAGCGGGTCAGCGGGTGACGCAAGGAGAGTGAGGAACTGGACGGGCAGGACGAGTCGGGTGTTACGGGTGGGGGCGGACCGGACGTGCGGCACCGTTGCCGCACGCTGCCGGGACCGGACCCGGTGACCGGACCCGGTGACCGGTCACGGTGACCGGTCACCGACGACGGATCACGAGCGGCGCCTGAGGTCTTCCAAGGTCACCGCGGAACCGGGCAGTTGGGAGCGGGCGGGCGCCTGCAAGCCGTCCAGGAACAGCTGTAGATGCCGGTGCACGAACTTGTCGAAGTCCAGACAGCCTCCCCCGGACTCCGTCCGGGGGGACCCCCATCCCGGCAACGGCCGGGTGAGCTGGGTGATCGCGACCATCAGGTCACCGACGGCGATGTCGGTGCGCAGCTGACCGCTGTCGTGCGCGGCGCCCATCACGGCCTCGATGGCCGCCTCCAAGCGCTCGCGCGCCGCGTACAGATCGGGATGGTCACGGTCGATGCAGTCGGAGAGCAGGGAGCAGAGCGCCCCGATCCGCTCCTCCACCGCGTCGTGGACGAAGCGCCTCAGCGCTCGGAAGGCATCGGACTCCTCCGCAAGGGCACTCTCCGCGCGGTCCGCGGTACGGGACATGACGGAGAGCGTGACGTGGTGGATCAACTCCTGGCGATCCGCGAAGTGACGATAGAGCGTCGCATTGCCGACCCCCGCACGCCGAGCGATTTCATCGAGCGGGACCTCGGCCCCGAACTCGACCATCGTCTCGCGGGCAGCCGCGATGATCCGCTCCCGGTTGCGCAGGGCATCGGCCCTCAAACGGTGCGGCTTCCCCTGCGTCGCGGTCTTCGCACGGGCGGCGACGGCGGTCATACGACTCCCTCCTCACGATGGTCGATGCGGACACCTCTGGTGACCTGGTCCCGGCCCGCGAACCGGGGAGACGCTCCCCGGTTCAGCCGGACGTCTGGTTAAACGGGGAACCCCTCCCCGGATATTTCCCGGCCCGCCTGTGACCTGAGGCACACCCCGGGCGCGGTGACTCCAGTTGTCGTAACCCCGCGCGCGAGCGGCCGTCCGGCGGCCCAAGGTGAGCGGTATGAAGCACAAGGTATCCGCGGTGCTGGCTGCCGGCGCGGCCACCGCGACCGCCGCCATAGCGCTGGGCTCGCCGCCCAACGCGGCGGCCATACCTCCGGGGCCCGGGGTTCCCCCGAGTGGCCCCTGTGCCCTGCACGGCATCACCGACGACGTCGCCGAATCCGCCGACACCCCGACCGGCTTCGCCCGCTCCTCCGGCGTCGTACGGGCGCTGACGCTCTTCATCGACTTCCCGGACGCCCGCGCCACGATGTCGCCCAGCGCCCGCTTCGCCGAGTTCTTCCCCGCCGTGACGGACTTCTTCCGCACCAGCTCGTACGGCAGGCTGAGCTATCTGCCGATGCCGCTGTTCCGGTGGATCCGCATGTCACGGCCGCTCGCGGCGTACGGCATCCAGCGCGGCACCGACTTCGACGCGGCCTCGGGCAGCGGCTACCACGCGCTCGCCGAGGAGGTCGTCCGCGTCGTCGACCCGATCGTCAACTTCCGTGACTACGACGTCATCAACATCATCGCCGCCCCCAACGCGGGCCCGCCCGCCACCCGCACGGTCCTGTCGGTCACGTTCAGCGGCGGTGACATGGGGATGCGGACCGCCGACGGGGTGCCGTTCCGGAACACCTCGTTCATCTGGAGCCGGCAGGCCGGGCTGAGCGCCTTCCGCGTCCTCAACCACGAGAACGCGCACAGCTTCGGCCTGCCCGACCTCTACTACGCCGACGAGCGCCGCGCCCCGCCCCCCGTGGGCCACTGGGACCCGATGGACGAGGACTGGGGCCCGAGCAACGACTTCGTCGGCTGGCACAAGTGGAAGCTCGGCTGGTTCTCCGCCGACCAGGTGCACTGCGCTCCGCGCCACGGGACGCCCGGCGAACACACCCTGACCCCGATCTCCACGCCCGGCGGCACCAAGATCGTCGTCATGCCGACCTCGCCGCACACCGCCCTGGTGGTCGAGGCCCGCGCCCGGGGCCTGCTCGACCCCGCCGTCTGCCGGCCCGGCGTCCTGGTCTACCGCGTCGCCACCGACGTCCCCTCCGGCCGCGGCCCGCTCCGCATCGTGGACGCCACCCCGCACAGCGGCGGCTGCTACCCGAACGACGAATACGTCGACTCGGAGCTGACCGACGCCGCCTTCCGCCCCGGCCAGTCCTACACCGACCCCAGCGGCGCCTCGGTCACCGTCCTCACCGAGAACCAGGACGGCACCTACCGCGTACGGGTCACACCGGCCCGCGCCTGACGCACCGGCCGGGGAGCCGCCGCCGGGACGCTCACCCCTGCCCCTCCGCCCGCCAGTGCCGCCGCCCGATGCTGATCAGCCGCAGCTGCCGGCGCGCCGTCCGCACCACCTGTTCCGCCGCACCCGGCGCCCCGTCCTCCTCGGCGTCGAGCAGCGCCGCCGCCGTGGTCACCAGCCGGTCCACGTACAACTCGGCCAGCATCCGCACATCGTCGTCGCGCCACCCCTCCGACACCGGCTGGGACTTGAGCGCCGCCGCGACCTCCTCCGCGAACCGGTCCAGCTCACCGGCGATGGCCTGCCGCACGGCCCGTACGCCGCCGTGCCGCTCGCGCGCCACGAAGCGGATGTGCAGGGGGTGTTGCCGGACGTGCCGCTCGACGACCGCGACCGTACCGTCGATCCGCTCCTCGGCCCCGTCCTGCTCGGCGAGGATCGCGCGCACCATCACATGCAGGCTCCCCAGCGCCTCCTCGACGAGCGCGACGCCCAGCTCACCCATGTCCCGGAAGTGCCGGTAGAACGCGGTCGGGGCGATGCCCACCACCCGCGTCACCTCCCGCAGCCCCAGGCTGCTCAGGCTCTGCTCCCCCAACAGGCCGAGCGCGCCATCGAGCAGCGCCTGACGGGTCTTCTGTTTCTGGGCCTGACGGACTCCGAGAGTGTGACTCATGTCATCCAGTAAACAACCGTTCTCCGAACTTCTCCACTCATGGGGAGTCGTATGCTGGAGGCACTGAGTGAACAACTGTCCTCTGAAACTTCGGGCCTCCTCCGAACCGGAAAGGCGGATCATGCTCATCCTCGTCGCAGCCCTCCTCCTGATGGGGATCGCGCTGGGCACCGCGGCACACCTCCCCCTCCCCGTCACCCTCATCGCGGCGGCCGTCATCGCCGGCTGGCTGCTCGTCTTCTTCCTCCGCGAACGCCGCCACCAGGTCGAGGTGACCTCCCGATGACCGCACTCAGCGAAGCCACGCCGACCGCCACCGCAGCCACCGCAGCCACCTCCACCACTGCGCGCTCCCACGCCGACGGCATGGCCGTGGCCTCCTTCGTCCTCGGCCTGCTGGGCACCCTGGTCCTCAACCTCGTCCTCGGCCCCTGCGCCCTGATCCTCGGCGGACTGGCCCTGGCCCGCGGCACCACCCGCCGCGGCCGCGCACTCCTGGGCCTCGCCCTCGGCGCCGTCGACCTGCTCCTGCTCGCCTTCCTGGTGACCACGGACGGCACCGTCAGCTGGCACATCACCGGCTGACCCCACCACCCGCCACCCATCTCCCCCGGCACACCCCCCACACGATCAAAGCCCGAGGAACACATCCGCTACGCTGTCAGGGGCCCAGGCCCTTGCCTCCGTAGCTCAGGGGATAGAGCACCGCTCTCCTAAAGCGGGTGTCGCAGGTTCGAATCCTGCCGGGGGCACCATGCCTGACCAGGCACGATGCATGAGAAAGGCCCCTCGGAGTCGTCTCCGAGGGGCCTTTTGATCTTGTATGGGAACGAACATGGGAACGCGCCGTCAGGCAGCATCCTGCGTAAGCCGTGGGTGACTTCTCACGTTTCGTCCTCATCTAGCACGGCCGCCGCTGGCATGCCCCTGTCCACATCGGGGCTCTCAAGCCCGACAAACGACTTAGCGATCTCTGGCGGCGTTGATGCTCGCTGCGCGTCAGGTAACCCGGGAGCGCCGGTAGTCGGCGAGGCCGCCAGCGGCCCACAACGGGACCAGCCGCGGGAGTTCGGTGCGCGGGACAGCCCCGGGCACACACCGCAGGCCGAGCTTGGCGAGGGAGTCGGCGGCCTCATTAAGCGGGTGACCGGCGTGAGCCTTCTCATGGACGAACATCAGGTGCGGGGTGTACTCGGCGAGCAACTGCAGCTTGACCAGGCTGGGTCGGCGGCCCTGGGAGCGCAGGTGGGTGTCGTAGCCCTCGGGCATGTCCGTCCCGCCCTGCTGCCAGCTGTGCAGGTGCCTCAGCGCCTGCAGGTTGTCCACGCGGACCTCGATGGGCCGACCGGGGTGCGCGTGGAGGACCGCCTTGAGGCCCAAGTACACGGCGCGCAGTTCGGTGACGACCACGCGGGATCGGGGGCGCACGAGGTACTTCGGGTAGAGGTGGGCGCGCAGACCGGTGTGGCCAGTGGTGGCGAGATAGCCGGAGGCCACCCGGTCCGGGCCTACCGAGGCGTCCGTGGCCAGGACGATCGGCCCGGCGACGGCCTTGACCTTGTCGTTCACGCACACCTGGCGGCAAGTGGAGGTGGCGGGGCGGGGTGCGTGGGCGAGGGGAGAACGACGACCCATGACAGTTGTTGCCTCCTTGTCTTCGCAACAGAGCAGCTAGAGAGAGGGCGGGCGCGCGTGACGCCCGCCCAGCTTGGCCGTGTGGGTCGGGGTGCCATCAATGTGTTGCGATGGCCCTTGGAATCCGCCGGATGTGGAAGCTCTCCGGCGTTGTTGGTGGGTCAGATGCTGGCCGGGGCCTTCTTGTACCAGTCAGTGATCACCTTGGTGAGGTGCACGACGTTCTGCTGACGCATGATCGGGGCGGAAGCGTTCGGCTCGAAGTCCTCGTTCGCGGCCGTAGTACGCCAGATGCTGTCCTCGGTGACCGGGGCGGTCATGTGCCGGTCGAGTCGCTTGAAGAACTCCTGGATGTCACCGTCCTCGGCTCCGTCCTCCCGCAGGTTGCGGTAGACGCCGCCCAGGACACGGAGCATGCCCACCGAGCCCAGGAGCGAGGACTCGCGCAGCCTCATGGCCTTGGTGGGGGGCGCCGGCGGCTCGTTCTTCTTCTTTTCGGAGAGCGAGGGGTCGTAGTTGTCCACGTCCTCCTCGGTGATCTCCGCGAGCGCGGTGAAAGCGATGGAGATGACGTCCAGGAAGCCGCGGACGCTCTCGATGACCTCGTTGTCGGTCAGCGACTCGACCTTCTTGCTGACGCGGCCACCGGGGCCGGCGATGACGGCCCGCGTGATGTCGGCGACGTGCTTGGCGCCCATCAGGTTGCGGTTGGTCAGGGTCATCCGGTCCCGCTCGATGTCGATCTTGCCCAGGAAGAGGGGGTGGGTGACGATGTCGCTGAGCGTGCGGTTGGCGATGCGCGAGGTGTCGAAGCGGGCCCGGACGGCGCCGGAGATGCCCTTGGCGTTGTCCGCGACGTCGACGAACATCTGCTGCCCCTTGACGCCGTCGGGCTCCACGTAGATGTCGATGCCGACGAACTCGTCCTTGAGCCGCTGCATTCGGCCGATCAGGCCCTCGCGGTCCTGCTCCAGCTTCGCCTTCTTGGCCTCGTTGGCGCGGTGGATCTCCCGGTCGATGCGGGAGACCTCGTCCGTGATTCGCTTCTTCTCCAGGTGAACGCCGAGGATGCGGTGCTGGCCGTCGATCGTGATCAGACGTCCGATGCCGCCGATGGACCACGGGACGGTGAGGTAGCCGACCGAGCCGTCTTCGCTGATCGGCTCGAAGCGGCAGCCACCGGTGTCCCGGATGAGGAGGGCCGGAGCAACCCAACCGGGATTGTCGGCGAGGTACTGGCCGAAGCCCTTGGCGTGGGCGATGTCCACCTTGCGGTTGTCCGGGTCCGGCTTGGCCGGGTCGGGGATGGTGAGGATGACCGAGAGGTCGGCGAGCGGGATGCGCGTCGTGTAGACGGTCCGGCCGCCCTGGCTGGTGCGGATCGCCAGGTAAGTGGACTCCTCACGCACCAGGGAGAGGCGGGACGAGTCGACGGTGATGGTCATGGATGACTTCCTTTCCGAGCAGGTAGACCCTGGGGGCAGCAAGGGAGAGGGCAGGCAGCGCGTGAGCCCACCGGGTGGGGCGTGTGGGGCAGGCGTCGGCAGCGGTCGGCGGGTGGACCTGGCTGTGGACGGTGAGGAACCGCTCCGGGTCGGCGCGCGCGTCGGGTGCGGCGCGACCGGAGGCGAGGCGGTTATGCCCAGCCGGAACGACCCTCCGTATGGCCTTCTGTCGTCATGGCCGCGTTCGGCGGGCCGCAGGCGGCGGTGCCGAGACGGGAGGAACTGCCGGGTTCTACAGTCAGGTTCGGTACGGCGCGGGCTCCGGCTACGACATCAGTAGTTGCCGTTGCTCAGGATGTCGCCGTCAGCGTTGTAGACGGTCACAAGGCCGTTCTTGCTGGCCTTTCCACGGCTGGACTGGAAGTCCGCGAAGGCCGAGGCGAGCAGCTTGGCGTTGCCGGCGTCCGCGCTGACCAGGTCCCCGGTGTAGTCCGTGTAGATGTCGGCCGTGTCCAGGATGTCGTTCTTCTTGTCGGCGCCCTGGACCTTGGTGACGTGCGCCGCGGCCTCCCGCGTCTTCGCGGACTCGTGCTTCTTCACGTACGCCTTGAAGGCGTCGACGGTGGACTGCTGGGGCGTGACGTCCTTGGAGGAGCCGGCGCCCTTGGAGGACCCACTGCTCTTCGAGGAGCCGGTAGACGCGGCGGAGGTCTCGGCGCCCGCCGAGGAGTCGTCCGAGCCGGCCCCCGCCACGGACGCGATACCACCGATCACGATCACGGCCAGCACGGCGAGGCAACCCAGCTTGGCCTTGGACCGCTTCTTCGGCGGCACGGGAGGCTGCGGATAGCCCGGCTGCTGCGGGAACCCGGTCTGCTGCGCGTAGCCCGGCTGCTGCGGGGGCTGGGTGGTCATCTGGGTTCCTCCTGTTGCGATGCGCGATGGCCGTGGGTGGAGCGATCCGATGCGCGGCGCGGACTTAACAGAGCACCGGGCCGCCGCTTCCACTCGGAAGCAAGACTAGATAAGCATGAAACTGAAAGCACCGTCAAACAGGTTCACAGACTTGACGGCCGCTATAATGTGTTAACCGTCCACTGTCCGACTGGCCCGAGAGGTGCGGAACCCCACGCCATGCCCCAGCAGCCACCAGCCCAACCGGCGCCGTCAGCACACGTGACAGCCGCCGAGATCTCGCGCATCGCAGGGGTCACTCGCGCCACTGTCAGCAACTGGCGCCGCCGCCACGACGACTTCCCCGCCCCCAGCGCAGGCACGGAGACCAGCCCCCTCTACGACCTGCCGGCCGTCCAGGCATGGCTGCGTGGACGCGGGCACACCTCCACCGCCTCGCCGACCGAGGAGCTGCGTACGGCGCTACGGCTACTGGGCCCCGGCTCCGAGGTGGCCGCGCGACTGTTCCCGCTGGTGGCTGCCGCGTCCCGCCGCACGCCGCAGGAGCTGGCCGAACTCGCCACCCTGTCCGACGACCAGCTGGTCGCCCGAGCGGAGAAGTCCGCGAGCGAGCTCCCGGTTGCCATGCCCGAGGCCGAGCCGTTCCACTACGGTCCGGACGGCGTGGGCGTGCTCCGCGCACTGCTGGGCTGCGTCCGTGAGGCGGGGGCACAGGCCGCCGTCGACGTCCTCGCCGAACGCGAACTGGACGAAGGCGCCGCCAGCGGCGTCTACCAGACCCCGGAGGGCCTGGCCCTGCTCATGGCACGGCTCCTGCCCGCTGGCGCGTCCCGCGTCCTCGACCCCGCCTGCGGCAGCGGCACGCTCCTCGCTGCCGCCGCCCGGCAGGGCGCGCGGGGGCTGTACGGGCAGGACTCGATTGCCGTCCAGGGCCGGCGCACCGCGATCCGGCTGCTGCTCACCGCACCCGAGGCCGAGACGACGATCCGCGTCGGCGACAGCCTGCGCGCCGACGCCTTCCCCGACGTCACCGTGGACGCCGTCCTGTGCAACCCTCCGTTCGCCGACCGCGACTGGGGTCACGACGAGCTGGCCTACGACCCGAGGTGGGCGTACGGGGTCCCGCCGCGTTTCGAATCCGAACTGGCCTGGGTGCAGCACGCCCTCGCACACCTAGAGCCCGGCGGCCACGCGGTCATGCTGCTGCCGCCCGCGCTCGCCTTCCGCTCCTCCGGCCGCCGCATCCGCGCGGAACTCATCCGCAGCGGGGCCCTGCGCGCCGTCGTCTCACTTCCCGCACGTGCCGCGTATCCGCTCCACATCGGCTTGCAGGTCTGGGTGTTCCAACGCCCCGAGCCGGGCGCCACTGACCGTACGACGGTGCTGTTCGTCGACGGGGAGGGCGAGCAGCGGGACGGCGCCGCGGGCACGCCGTCCGCCACCGATACGGCCACGCCCGGCGCCGGCACCCGCGGCGGCGCACGCCCCCGCCGATCCGGCTCTTCCTCTTCCGCCGCATCCTCTGCCTCCGCCTCCTCCTTCGACTGGGCGGGGCTGACCGACCGGGTCCTCGGCCAGTGGGCCGCGTTCACCACCGCCCCCGACACCTACGCCGACGAGCCCGGCGTCGCCCGCGCGGTGCCGCTCGTCGACCTCCTCGACGACGTCGTCGACGTCACCCCGGCCCGCCACGTGCGGGCGACCGCGGCCGACATCGACCCCGCCGCCCTGTCCCGCCGCGTCCACGACCTGCACGAGCAACTGGCCGAGCAGGTCGCCGCTCTGGCGGCCGCCTCCGCTTCCGGCGGGTGGCAGCCGTCCGGGGCCTCGGCCCGCGAGTGGCGTACGGCGACCGTCTCCGACCTGGCGCGCGGTGGGGCCCTGACCGTGCTGCGGGCGGCCCCGTCCGGCACACGGGGCTCCAAGGGCTCCGCCGCCCCCACCATGGACCGGCCGGTCCTCACCGCCTCGGACATCTCCGCCGGTAGGCCCCCGTCCACCAGGGCCGTCGACCTCCACGCGGACGCCGCGCAAGCCGTCGCCGCCGGAGACGTCCTCGTACGCTCCATCGCGAGCGGCGGCGACGCGGCCGCGATGACCCGAGTCGCAGACGAACAGGACGCCAGAGCCCTGCTCGGTCCGCACATCCACCTCCTGCGCCCCGACCCGGCCCGCCTCGACCCGTGGTTCCTGGCCGGGTTCCTCGGCGCCGAGGACAACATCGCCTCCGCGTCCACCGGCAGCACCCACGTGCACGTCACACCGGGCCGCCTGCGCGTACCGCTGCTGCCCCTGGAGGAACAGCGGCGGTACGGGGAGGCCTTCCGCCGCGTCTACGAACTGCGCGCGGCCGTCCGCCGCACCGCCGCCCTCGCCGCCGACACCGCGGCCACCCTGACCACTGGCCTCACCGCCGGCGTACTCCTGCCACCGGACAGCCCGGACACCCCGGACACCCATTCCGCCTGAAACGCCCAACACGTCCGACCGCACACGACCACACTGGATCCCTGCCGTCCCACGCCCGGACGGTGCTCTTCGGAAGGAAGCCGGGACCTCTTGAACAGCAGCAAGCACACGGAGTTGGCGAACCACGCCTGGTCCGTCGCCGATCTCCTGCGCGGCGACTACAAGCAGTCCGACTACGGCAAGGTCATCCTGCCGTTCACCGTGCTGCGCCGCCTGGAGTGCGTCCTGGAACCGACGCGCGAGAAGGTCGTGGAGACCGTCGCCAGGTTCGCGGGCCAGGAGATCGACACCGACCACTTCCTGCGCAAGGCCTCGGGTCACTCCTTCTACAACAAGAGCGACCTCACGCTGCGGAAGATCGCGGCCGACCCGCAGAACGCGGCGAAGAACCTGCAGATCTACGTCGGCGCCTTCTCCGACAACGCCCGCGAGGTCCTCGACAAGTACGAGTTCAACCAGCAGGTCAGGAAGCTCGACGGCGCGAACCTGCTCTACCGGGTCATCGGCAGGTTCACCGGCCTCGACCTGCACCCCGATGTCGTGCCCAACCACAACATGGGCTACATCTTCGAGGAGTTGATCCGCCGCTTCGCCGAGCAGTCGAACGAGACCGCGGGTGAGCACTTCACCCCGCGTGAGGTCATCAAGCTGATGGTCAACCTGCTGGTCGCGCCCGACGCGGACGCCCTCACCGTGCCGGGTGTCGTCCGTACGGTCATGGACCCGGCCTGCGGCACGGGCGGCATGCTCAGCGCCGCCGACGACCGCATCAAGGCCCTCAACCCGGACGCGACGGTCGAGGTGTACGGGCAGGAGCTCAACCCCGAGTCCTGGGCGATCTGCCGGTCCGACCTCATGATCAAGGGCCAGGACCCCGAGAACATCCGCTTCGGCAACTCCTTCTCCGACGACGGCCACGCCCGCCGCTCGTTCGACTACATCCTCGCCAACCCGCCGTTCGGCGTGGAGTGGAAGAAGGTCAAGGAGGAGGTCGAGTACGAGCACAAGTCGCTCGGCGACGCCGGCCGCTTCGGCGCGGGCCTGCCGCGCATCAACGACGGCTCGCTGCTCTTCCTCCAGCACATGATCTCGAAGATGAAGCCGGTGGACGTCAACGGCGGGGGCGGCTCCCGCATCGCCATCGTCTTCAACGGCTCCCCGCTGTTCACGGGCGCTGCCGAGTCCGGCGAGTCCAACATCCGCCGCTGGATCCTGGAGAACGACTGGCTGGAGGCGATCGTCGCCCTCCCCGACCAGCTCTTCTACAACACCGGTATCTCCACGTACTTCTGGATCCTCACCAACCGCAAGGACGCCGACCACAAGGGCAAGGTCGTTCTGCTGGACGCGCGCGACCAGTGGCAGAAGATGCGCAAGTCGCTCGGCGACAAGCGCAAGGAGCTCGGCGACGGGACGAACGGCCGCCCCGACCACATCGGTGACATCACCCGTCTGTACGCGGAGGCCCTCCAGGTCGCGGGCGACCCGGAGCACGCTCTGCACGGCAAGGTCAAGGTCTTCTGGAACGAGGACTTCGGCTACCAGCGCATCACTGTCGAACGCCCCCTGAAGCTGCGCTTCGAGGTCACGGAGGAGACGTTGGCGGCGCTGGCGGAGGCCAAGCCGGTGGCGAGGCTGGAGCGGAGCGAGGAGTTCGTCGCGGCGGTGCGTACGTTGCTCGGCTCGTCCTGGATGACGAAGTCCGAGGCATTCATCGCGCTCAAGGACGCGGTGGTCGCGGCCGGGCTGACGTGGCTGTCGGGGGCGCCGTTCGCGAAGGCGGTACGGGAGACGGTCGGGGTCCGGGACCCGGAGGGTGAGGTGCAGAAGGTCAAGGGCGCGCCGGAGGCGGACTCGGACCTGCGGGACTACGAGAACGTTCCGCTCGGTGAGGACGTCGAGGACTACCTGAAGCGCGAGGTACTGCCGCACGTCCCGGACGCGTGGATCGACCACACGAAGACGAAGATCGGGTACGAGATTCCGTTCACGCGGCACTTCTACGTGTACAAGCCGCCGAGGCCGTTGGCGGAGATCGACGCGGAGTTGAAGTCGCTGGAGGCGGAGATTCAGGCGCTGCTGGGTGAGGTGACGGAATGACCTACGCCGAAACTCGGCTTTCCCAAGGATCACCGGTGCCGTGGCCTTCGCGCTGGCGCACTGTACCTCTTTGGTCAATGTTTGATCGAGTCAAAGACGTCGATCATCCAGATGAAGACCTGCTGAGCGTCTATCGCGAGCATGGCGTGGTCAAGCGCGAAGGGCGTGACGACAACTTCAACAAAGCAGCCCTGGACCGCGGCATCTACCAGCTTGTGCACCCTGGTTGGTTTGTCGTGAATCGGATGAAGGCTTGGCAAGGGTCCGTTGGGATCTCCGCGTTTCGCGGGATCGTCTCAGGGCACTACATCTGCTTCAGTCCGACCCATGGCGAAGATGACCGTTTTTTGAACTGGCTCCTACGCTCCGCACCGTACACCGCGGAGTACGCGTCGCTCTCACGTGGAGTCCGTCCGAATCAGGTCGAAATCGACAATGAGTGGCTCAGATCCCTGCGAATCATGTTGCCACCGCTGGAGGAGCAGCGCCGCATCGCCGACTTCCTCGACGCCGAGACCACGCGCATCGACCGGCTGGTTGCGGCCTCGCAGAAGCAGTCTGACCTGATCACCGAGCGGTTTACGGAATCCCTTCGGGTGCTGACCACGACCGCCGGGCGTGGTGAGGTTACATCGACCGGGATTTCGTGGATGCCCGAGATGGCTTCGGACTGGCAATTGATGAAGGTTGGCCGCTCATTTACGACAAGTAGCGGAACCACGCCGCGATCTAGCGAAGCTACTTACTTTGATGGTCCTCACTTCTGGGTTAACACCGGGGATCTCCGTGACGGCGCCATCGAGCAGCCGAAGAGGACCGTTACGGACACAGCGTTGGCGGATTACCCGACACTGAGGATTTACGCTCCGGGGTCGCTGGTCGTGGCCATGTACGGAGCGACCACTGGACGCGTAGGTATCCTCAAGGTTCCTGCATGCGTAAACCAAGCTTGCTGCGTCCTCTCTGAGCTTGGTCCAGTGAGTTCGCGATACGCATTCCTTTGGTTCCGGGCTCACAGGGAGGAAATTCTGAAACTGGCATCCGGCGGGGGCCAACCAAACATTAGCCAGGACCTGGTTCGCGGCTTGCGGATCCCAACTCCCTCGCGACATGAGCAGGAGGAGATCGTCGGCCAGGCCAACAACCTGGAGAGCATGAGCTCTCGCCAACAGCAACTTCAGCTACGCCGGGCAGAGCTCCTGACAGAACGCCGCCAAGCCCTCATCACCGCCGCCGTAACCGGCCAGTTCGACATCTCCACCGCCAGCGGGCGCAACGTAACGGACGGAGTCACCGCGTAGCCATGAGCCCCATCCACACGGAGTCCGCCTTCGGTGATGCCATAGTCGCCGCCATGGTCGAGCGCGGCTGGCGCGAGGCAAGCCCGCAGGACTACCGGGCCGATCTCGGCCTGGACACCAACGAGTTGTTCACCTTCATCGGGGCGACACAGCCCGACGAGTGGCACGAGCTGCTCACCGTCTACGGCGGCGACCCGAACGAGGCGCAGCGCGGGTTCGCCGGCCGCCTGGACCAGGCCATCGCCACCAACGGCCTCCTCGACGTGCTCCGCAACGGCGTCAAGGACCGAGGCGTCCTGCTCCGCGTCGCGTACTTCAAGCCGAACCTCGTCGCCCACGACTCCGTGCTGGACGGCTACCGGGCCAACCGCCTAACCGTCGTCCGGGAACTCGAGTACGCGACGAAGCAGGCCGACTGGGGCAACCGGCTCGACCTCGCCCTCTTCCTCAACGGAATTCCGGTCGCCACGGCCGAGTTGAAGAACCCGCTGACCAAGCAAGGGGTGGAGCAGGCCAAGGAGCAGTACCGCACCGACCGTGACCCCACCGAGCTGATCTTCATACGCCGGGTCGTCGCGAACTTCGCTGTGGACCCGGACCTGGTCGTCGTCGCCACCCAGCTCAAGGGCAAGAACACCCGCTTCCTCCCGTTCAACACCGGCTCCAATGGTCCCGGTCAGCCGGGCGGAGCAGGCAACCCGGCTCCGACTGCCTACGGCACCTACGCGACCTCCTACCTCTGGGAGCAGGTCTGGCAGCCGGACAACTGGCTGGACCTGCTCCAGCGGTTCGTGCACCTGCACAAGAGCAAGACGCCCGGCGGCGGCACCACCAAGACGATGGTCTTCCCCCGGTTCCAGCAGTGGGACGCGGTCAAGAAGCTCACCGCGCACGCCGCAACCCACGGCGCTGGCCACGATTACCTGATCATGGCCTCGGCCGGCTCGGGCAAGTCGAACACCATCGGCTGGCTCGCCCACCGCCTCAGCGACCTGCACACCCCCACCGACCCCCGCGATCTCGACGCCGAGGCCGTGGCCAAGGGTCTCAAGCCGGGCGTGCCGGTCTTCGACAAGGTCATCGTCATCACCGACCGCCGCAACCTGGACGCCCAACTCCGGGAAACCATCGGCAACTTCGAGCAGACCGCGGGCCTCGTCGTGAAGATCGACGAGAAACACGGGGCGAAGGGCGAGCAGCTCGCGAAGGCCCTCTCCCGTGACACCGGGAAGATCGTCACCGTCACCCTGCACTCCTTCCCGGCGCTGCTGGACTACCTCCAGCGCAACCCCACCGAGATCCGGGGCAGCCGCTTCGCGATCATCGTGGACGAGGCGCACTCCTCGCAGTCCGGCGACGCCGCCACCGCCGTACGGTCCGCCCTGCGCGACCTCGGCCTGGACTCCGACTCCGACGACGCCGGCGCGACCACGGTCAAGGCCCCCTCCGCCGCCACCCTCGACGAGCAGCTCAAGAAGAGGGCCGAGCAGCGTTCCCGCGCCGCGAACCTCTCCTACTTCGCGTTCACCGCCACGCCGAAGGCCAAAACCCTCGAACTCTTCGGCACCCTCCAGGACATCGACGGCAAGGCGACCTACCGGCCATTCCACACGTACTCCATGCGGCAGGCGATCGAGGAGGGCTTCATCCTCGACCCGCTGCGCAACTACGTCACGTACAACACGTACTGGAAGCTGGTGAACAAGAACCCCGACGAGAAGGAGGTCGACCCGTCGAAGGCGAACAGTCTGCTCGCCCGGTACGCGCTGACCCATGACTCGACGGTCGCCCAGCACGCCCAGGTGATCGTGGAGCACTTCGTCACCCACAGCCGCGGCCGTCTCGGCGGGCGGGCCAAGTCGATGGTCGTGACCGCCTCCCGGCAGAACGCCGTGCAGATGGCACGTGCGATCAAGAGCTACATCAAGGACCGGGACTACGACACCAAGTACCCCGACCTCGGTGTCCTCGTCGCCTTCTCCGGCTCACTCACCCTCGACGGCGAGGAGACCACCGAGCCCAAGGAGAACGGCGGGCTCTCCGAGAGCGCGCTGCCGAAGGCGTTCGCGTACACACGCGCCGACGACAAGGCCGCCCGCGCCGGCGGAGCGGGCCAGCGCGAGTACAAGATCCTGGTCGTCGCGGAGAAGTACCAGACCGGGTTCGACCAGCCGCTGCTGACGACGATGTACGTCAACAAGACGCTGACCGGCATCTCCGCCGTGCAGACGCTGTCCCGGCTGAACCGGACCGCCGACCGCAAGACGCAGGCCGACATGGCGGTGCTGGACTTCGTCAACGACGCCGAGGACATCCAGGAGTCCTTCCGCCCGTACTTCGAGGAGGCGAACACCCTCCCCTCCGACCCCAACCTGCTCTACACCGCACAGAGCCGCGTCATGCAGGCGGCGATCCTGTCCGGGCAGGAGATGGACGAGTTCGCCGCCGCGTACTTCGCCGCCAAGGAGAAGGCGGCAGGCTCGCAGTCCAAGTGGGAGAAGCTGCACGCCGAGCTGTACCGGCTGCTCTCCCCCGCCGTCGCCCGCTTCACGCCCCTGCTCGAAAGCGACGACGAGGACGACCAGGAGACCGCGGAGGGCTTCCGCGCCGACCTCAACGACTACGTCAGGAAGTACGGCTTCCTCGCACAGATCGTCCCCTACCGGGACGCCGAACTGGAGCGGCTGCACCTCTACGGCCGCTACCTCCTCAACCGGCTGCCGCGCCGCGCGGACGGCGGCGTGGACATAGGCGAGATCGACCTCAGCCACATGCGGGTGGAGAAGACCGGCGAGTACGACGTCTCCCTCACCGCAGAGGGTCCGACGACGATGACGGGCTTCGGCGACGGCTCGGGCGGCGCGAAGGAAGCGGAGAAGTCGCTGCTCTCCCAGTTGATCGACAAGTTCAACGAACGCTTCGGCACCGAGTTCACCGAGCAGGACGTCATCCGCCCGTTCGAGGAGGCCAAGGCCGACCCGAAGGTGCGGGCGGCGGCCGTCGTCAACGACGAGGACAACTTCGGCCTCGTCTTCGACAACGTCTTCGCGGACAAGATGGCCGACCACATCGACACCATCGCGGGCATGGGCCGCCAGTACTTCGGCCCCGACAAGGGCTTCAAGTCCAGCCTGGACCGCAGCGCCCGCAAGGCCGCCTGGCGGATGATCCGCCGCGAGGAGGGCCTGGACGACGACGTCTGATTCGTATGCCCCGGCTGGATATGCTGGCCGGGGCACCCTTTGGAGGACATCGTGAGCACACAGCCGGACCACGGCACGGAGCTGGTCCCGCGCCCCGAACGTACCCCCGACGCCGTCCGCGTGGCGCTCGCCCGGATCGCCCCTCACCGCCTGGACGAGATGGAAAGGCACAAGGAAGAAGCACTCGCCGCCGCCATTCGGACCAGCAAGATCGGGCACCTACAGCACTGGCTGACCCACTGGGCCGCTCAGGTGGAGATCGAGCGTCGGCCCGATCTCTCCGCACGCCGTAGCCGTGCTCTCGCGACGATCCACGGCACGACCAGCAAGGACGACCCCGCATTCCGATCCGCCATGGACGAGCTGCGTGCCGTCGAAGATGTGGCGACGCAGGCGGTGTCCGAGTGACGTGGAGGTGGGAGTACGACCCCAGCGAGGCGTACGTCATCGGCGGAGCACCGCCGGCGTTCGTCGCCGAGGTCGAGAAAAAAGCTGACGAGCTGGTGCGGGCTGCTGCGGCCTTCTACCTCGACGGAACACAGTACGAAGGGCTGGGGCCGAAGGGAGATACCGCGCATATCGACAGCGGATTCTTCGTCTACCTCATCGTTCCCCGGCATGAATGCGTATACGTTCGCCAAGTGACCTGGATCTGATCCTGGTGGTCGGCCCTCGGCTCCTCAGAGCGGGGGCGTTTTCTGTCTCAGCCAACCGTGCACGACGTGGGGGCTCAGCCGCCTGCGCGACTGGGCCCTCCGGGGTTACGAATGTACGGCTCAGATGGTCTGGTCTGCGGCCAGCTCGACGAATCCGGCCCACGCCTGGGGGTGACCGTCAGACGGTCTGGGCGGAGTACGTCCTGCCGGCGTGAGGCCGACCGGCCGCCGCACCCTCCTGCCCGTCGTCCACCGCCGCGCGCGTGCCCATGTAGCACTGCGAGCCCTGGACGGCAGATCGACGCAGCGGTCACACTTGACCCCTGACCGTGACTGTTCATCACGCACACCGGGGGCAAGGTGCCGCAGGAGGCGATCTCCGACCGTTACGAACTCTTGGAGGAGCTCAGCCACGGCGGCATGGGTGACGTGTGGCGCGGCTACGATGCCGTGCTCGACCGGCCCGTCGCCGTGAAGCTCATCCGGCAGGCGTCGGTCACCTCACCGCAGCTGGCTGAGGAGTTCGCCAAGCGGTTCCGCCGTGAGGCCCGCATCACCGCGCGCATCCAGCACCCCGGCGTTCCGCAGGTGTACGACGCGGTGCTCGACGCGTCGTACGAGCGGCTGTTCCTGGTGATGGAGCTCGTCGACGGCGTACCGCTGTCCGCCTACCTCGACCCCGGCCGGCCACTGCCGGTCAGCTGGGCCGCCGCCGTCGCCGCGCAGGTCGCTACCGTGCTGTCGTACGCGCACGACGTGCCGGTCATCCACCGGGACCTCAAGCCGGGCAACATCCTCGTCGCACGCGACGGCACCGTGAAGGTCCTCGACTTCGGCATCGCGGCGATCCTGCGCACCGACGTCACCAAACTGACCGCCACCGGCAGCCCCATCGGCACCCACCAGTACATGTCGCCCGAGCAGGTCCGCGGCGGACGCATCACCCCGCAGACCGACCTGTACGCGCTGGGCTGCGTGCTGCACGAACTCCTCAGCGGGCGCCTCGCATTCGAGGCGGAGAGCGAGTACCTGCTGATGTACCAGCACGTCAACGCCGCCCCCACCCCGCTGCGACAGCTGCGGCCCGACGTCCCCGAGGCGCTGGAGGAGCTGGTCCTGCACCTGCTGCGCAAGGCGCCCGAGGCGCGGCCCGCCGACACGCAGGAGGTGTACGCCCGGCTGCTGCCATTCCTCCCGCCGCCAGGCGGCGAACCCGGCACAGCCGATACCGGGCCGGCCGGCGCACCCGACCCGACAGGCGTGTTCCGTCACCCGTTCGCGCCCCGCGCCCGCGCCCAGGCCCCCGCACCCGGTGGTTCGAAGCCGACAGCCGTCCTCCCGGGGGCCCAGCCGGTGCCCGTCCCCGCCCAGCTGCGCGAGGACATCAAGGAGGCGTACGCCCACTCTGACGCCCTGCTGGAGGAGGAGCGGTTCGCGCAGGCCGCCGAGGTGCTCGGCGAGGTCATCGAACCCGCGGCCCTCGCCCTCGGCTCCGAGAGCAAGCCGGTCCTGGCGCTGCGCCGCCAGCGCGCGGCGATCCGTCTCCTCGGCGGCGACTACCGGGCCGCCCTGCCCGAGTTCGACGCCCTCGCCGACGCGTACGCCCGCATCGCCGGATCCACCGGCGAGCAGGCCCGCGCCTGCCGCGCCCAGGCGGCCCGGTGCCGTGCCGAACTCGGCCAGGTCACCGACGCGCTCGCCGCGCTCCAGGGCGTGCTGAACGTCGTACGGACCATCGACAGCGACGTGAGCGAGGAAGCCGTGGAGCTGCGGCACAACATCGGGATGCTGCTGCTCGCCCAGGGCCGGGCCGTCGAAGCCCGGCAGGTCCTCGAACCGCTCCACCAGGACATGTGCATGGTGTTCGGCCCCGACGACGAGATGACCGTCGAGATCGCCGAGGCACTCGCCGTGATCCGCCTCGGCCTCGACGGTTCGGCTTCCTGACCCATCCTCCAGAAGTGCATTGTGCTCCGCCGGCATCGGAGGCCCCGCGAGGACATCAGGCAGGCGGCCGCACACCGACGTCCTGCTTGTGAATGAGCGGTTCGCCCCGACTGCCAGGGCTCTCAGTGATGTTGTCGGTCCGGCCGCCGCGGCGCTCGGCCGCTCGACCTGTGCATGGCGCAGGCTACGGTCTGCTTCCTTGGCGGAGACTGACGCCGGACCCTGCCCGAGTTCGACGCCCTCACGTGCGCTTTCTCCCGCACCGCCGAACCCACCAGCGAAAGGGCGTGCTCCTGTCGCCCCAGGCCCCGCGCGTCGAACCGAGGCATCGTGGACGACGCGGTCTGGAAACCGATTCTCGCCGCGCGCCGTCTAGCGCCCGGACAGGGCGCCTTAGCAGCGGAGATACAGGACCAACGAGCCAGTGCAAAAAGCCGTCCGTATCGGCCACATCTAGTGGCATCTCTGAGACCATCAGCTTCATCTCCCCCTTTCCCTTCCAGCGGCAAGGCATAGGTGACATGACTGAGTCCACCGGTCCCGCAGAGGTGCAGTCCCGCGCCCGCTACCTTCTCGACGGTCGGCGGGTGACCATTGCCGACCTGCTCGGCAGCGGGCTACTCAAGGAAGGGGAGCGGCTGCGGTTCGTCCGGCCCCGCGTCGGCGAGTCGCACGAGGCCACAGTCACACCTCGGGGGTGGATTCGGCTTTCGGACGGGGAGGAGTTCCGCTCGCCTTCCAAGGCTGCCATGGTCGCCGTCGGGAACGGAACGTTCGACGGCTGGGAGGCGTGGCAGGTCGACGACGGCAGATACCTGACACAGTTGCGTCAAGAACTGCTCGACCGGGCAGCCGAGGAAGCCGATCCCACGGCACCGGAGAAGGAGCACCAGCAGACATCCGTGTCGCCCAGTGAGCGGCATTCGCGGCTGAAGGAAGCACGTGAATCGGCAGAGACAGGGCGTCCGTTGTCCCTCTCGGTGCAGGAGCTGCTGGCTTGGTGGGGCGCGACGGGCCGAGGCGCCGTCAACGACCAGATCCAGGCCGAACTCGCCAACCACAGCCTGATCACCTCTCCCGAATTCGACAAGGTGTCCCTGACGGCGACAGTCCGACTGGTCAAGGCTGCGGAAGAGCAGACCGAAGACATTCCACTCGCCGGATCGCCACTGACGGCCGCGTCACCGGCCGGAGTGTCGGAAGAGCTGGATTCACGCGAGACGGGATTGACCGTCGGCACCCTGCCGTCCGCCCTCGCCGGCATCGTCGGTGTCAAGCCGACGGCCACGTTCGAGGAGGTCATCACGCTGATGGTCCTCCACGACTTCTCCCAGTTGCCCGTCCTCGCCGGTCCACACAACTTGCGGGGATCCGTCTCGTGGAAGTCCATAGCGCGCGCCCGCCATGCCGACCCCAGCGCCCACCTCTCCCAGGCGATCGTGGATGCACGCGACGTCCGCTACGACCACGACCTGATCGACATCCTGCCCACGCTGGTCGAGCACGACTTCGTACTCGTCAGGGACCAGCACAACGCGATCGCCGGGATCGTCACCGCCGCCGACGTCGCCCAGGCCTACGGCGAACTGGCCGGGCACTTCCTCCTGATCGGCGAAATGGACCGTCGTCTGCGGCAGGTCATCGCGGGGGCCTTCACCCTGTCCGAGGTCACCGGCCTGTGCGACCCGGCGGGTGAACGCATCGCCTCTTTCGGGGACATGACCGTTGGCGACTACCAGCGAGTGCTGGAGAACCCAGGACTGTGGGAACAGCTCGGATGGCCGCTCGACCGCAAGGTGTTCATTGCGCGGCTGGAGGAGATTCGCCGGATCCGCAACAACGTCATGCACTTCAACAGCAGTGATCCGCTGCCGAAGACGGACGTCGACAAGATCCGGCATCTGAACAAGCTGCTGAGGGAGTACGGAGAATAACCCTGCCCCACGCCACTCGGCCGGTGGTCCCGAACTACTCGCCGTCCAAAGTCACGATACGTACGAGGCCATTTGGATTGTCAGACCGCGCGGATAACCTGTCGGGCGTGCACGACATGACGGATCCGGTCGCCGCCCGGCAAGCGGCGAAAGCCGCCGAACGAGAGCGCCTGACACGGGCGCGTGAACGCCGGGCGGGCCAGGGACCCTCGGGCGTGAGCGGCTTCGTCCAGCGCAAGTGGCGTTGGCTCGGTGTCGGGGGCAGCGAGGCCGTCGAAGCCGTGCTGGCCATGCTCACGGAAACGGTGGCCGTCACCGAGATTCCCGAGGCGGAAAGGGTGGTGCTCACCCGGGCACTCGAAGGTGATCCTGACCGCGAGGGCTTGTTGCCCGCGGTGCGCGCCGGGCTGAGCCACCTACCGTCGGCGTCGGTCCTCGGCCACATGCGCAACCTCTGGGGCAACGGAGTGCGATGGCTCAACGAGGCGGGCCTGGAACGGTGCCGTCTTCTGTGTTCGACGGCGCCCGGCCTTGACCTCGTCGGCAAGCGTTCCCAAGCGGTCGCGGGCGGCCCCGCCTTCTCCCTCTTCACGACCGCCGCCACCCGTGGCGCAATCCCTATACCCAACCGCTTCTTGGACGGACTTCTCGCCTGGGCTCCTCTGACTGTCATCGACGATCTGGTCGACCATGGTGGTCTGCTGGCCGAGGACGCGCCCTGGAAAGTGCGCGACGAGCAGGAAAGTCTCTACCTACGTGCGCGTCTCGCGCCGGAGCAGATCACCGACGAGGAAGCGAGACGGCTCGGCTGGCAGGCCTACCTGCGCCGACAGTCCTTCCTGTGTGGTGAGACGCTCACCCGGCAGGAACCGGATGATGTGTGGGACCTTCTATACGACGTCGTCCTGGACGGCGACGTGGCAGCCCTTGACGCACTCGACGCGCTTCTGCCGCGAGCCCAGCAGATCGAATTGCGCGATCTCAAATCGGGCGCTGTGTCCGGGCAGTGGCCGCCGAGCATGGGCGAGGACCGTGGACTCTGGCGTCTGATGGCCACTCTGTGGAGACCACGGGAGCTCGTCGACGCAGGGCGCAGTCCCTTTTACGCGCTCGTCGCCGTGAACCGGGCCTACGACCTGGTCAGAGCGGGCGAGATGGAGGCGGCGGCACTTCAGGCGCACTCCCTAACCCGTGGCGGCAGCGGCCGGAAGGTCCCCGCGGAGCTGGTGCAGGAGGGACATGCCATCGCGGCGTACGCGGCCGTGGAACAGAGTGAGAGGCTCGAGTCGGCCACAGGACGGGACAGACTGCTCGACTCCGCCGAGGAGTACGTCGAGAAGGCCGCCGCCCAGGGTGGTGCAGTCGCCGAACGCAACCTCCAGCTCCTGCGCGCATGGAGGGAGACCAGGCGGAACTACCGGGGCCCGTTCAGCAATCCCTTCCTCGAAATCGGCCTGGATCACGGTGCCGATGGGTGGGAGGAACGCTGCCGGGAAATATTCCGCCAGTGCGAGGGAGATGCCAAGGCCCAGTCCGCCCTGAACTTGGCCGAAGAACGCATCCGGGGCGCGCTGCGCTGCGAGGCGGGCTGGGACGTCTTCTACCGGCTGCCACTCAACCCGTCGCGGTACGTCATGCCCTCTCAGGTACCGCGGCATCTCGTGCCGCCGGTGGACGCTCTGCCGCGCCGGACCTCAGTAACGAGTGGCGGCGAATTGGAGGCCATCCGTGCCCGTGCCGCCGTCGAGCTCCTCGACGACTTCCGGACCACCGTCCCGCGCCTCGACCGCCACACTTCCACGCGATGACCACTTCGACGTCCGTTTCCTGATTCACCACCCGTACCGAACGAAGCAGAGCCTGATGCCTCCCAAGAAGAAAATTCCCAAGAGAGAGCGCCCCCACCGTCCATGCCCTGCCTGCGGCCAGACGCAACCCGGTGCGAGGGGCTCGGAGGCACCGCACAAACCCGGGGGATGGAAGCGTCGTAGAGAACGCGGCTCCGAGGCTCCAGCCGAGTCGATGAAGACCGGCATCGCTGATCCTCCCGCCCGTCCCGACCCAATCGACGCGATGACGATGATCAAGGGGGTGGTGGAACGCATACCGAAGGCGCTGGAGGCTGCCGGGGCCAACGAGGTGCCCCCGTCCGGGGCGCTTGCCACGGCCGTGCGTAGGGCGGTCCTGGACGAATTCCGTACACGCGCCCAGTTCGCCGGACGCCTCGCCGAGATCGACGCGCTGCTTTGGTCCCGGGCCGGGGGCAGTCGCGAGGCCATCGAGGGCGCGATGACAGCGCATCTGCGGGAGCTGCGGCTGCTGCGAGTGACGGAGCCGGAAGAGAGCGACCGGTTCGTGGTGACCGAAGGCGAGGGAGACGCTTTCCAGCTGCTGAGTCCGGCATACGTCGACGAGTTGACAGGGAAGGTCATTCTTGCGGGACAACTGCGGCGCGTTGCCGACCCCGCAGGTATGACGTGGGGGGAAGAGGCATGACGGCAGCCGGAATCGACTTCGGGACCACCAACTCCGTCGCCGCCCAGTGGAACGGCGAGTACGTCGAAGTGCTGGAGATCGGCGGGCAGGGCCTGGACGCCAACTGGGGGCGCAGAGGGTTCGAGCTGCTCTACCCGTCGGTCGTCGGCACGAGTTCCCTGCGGCCGGGCACACTGTTCGGCTGGGAGGCGAAACTCCGTTCCGAGCAGGCCGTCGAGGCGTGCAAGCGCATGCTGCGGGAGGAACCGTTTGTCAAGCTGGGCGGTGAACGGTTCGCCGCGACCACCGCCGCGGCCGGCGTCTTCCACGCCATCGCCAGGGCCGCGGAGGAGGAATCCGCCACCGAGATCCGCGAGGCCGTCGTCACAGTGCCCGCCAACGCGACCGGCGCGGCCCGATTCCGTACGCGTGAGGCAGCCCGTGCCGCCGGGATCACGGTCCGCACACTACTGAACGAACCGACGGCAGCGGCGATCGCCTACGCCCACGAGATGGAGGTCGACGGCGAGTTCCTGGTCTTCGACTGGGGCGGCGGCACGATGGACGCCACCCTGCTGCTGCACGACGACGGCTTCTTCGACGAGAAGGCGAGCCGAGGCGTCAACCGCCTCGGCGGCCTGGAAATCGACGCCCGGCTGCGCCGCATGGTCCTCGACCGGGCGCCCGCCCGCGGGCGCTGGAGCGACTCGGAGAAGCGGATGTTCGCCCTCGACATCGAGCGGGCCAAGATCCTGCTCTCCCATCAGGAGTCGGTCGGGATTCAGACGCCTGACGGGGTCCTCGTCGAGATCGGACAGGACGAGTTCTCCGAGGCCATCCAGGACCTCATCAGCCGTGCGCTCGACCCCGTGGAGGAATGCCTGGAGCATGCCCGGATCGATCCACAGGATCTCACTGCCGTACTGATGATCGGTGGCAGCAGCCAGATCCCAGCAGTGCGCGCCGCGGTCTCAGAGGCACTCGACTGCGAACTCGTCGACATCTCACTGTGCGACCCCATGACCGCGGTGGCCGAAGGAGCGGCGATCAGCGCGGCGGCCATGGACGGCGAACTGAAAAGCATCATCCGCGTGGTCAACACGCACGCCCTCGGAACGATCACCACGGACCGCGAGGGCAGGCGAGGATTCAGCGCCCTCATCGACCGAAACCAGCGGCTGCCCCAGCAGCGGGTGAAGTCGTACGAACCGACCAGGGACAACATCTCCCAGCTGACCGTGGAAGTCTGGGAGGGAGACCCGGACCGCGCTGTGAACCACCCGGACAACGTCAAGCTAACCGACCTCGTCCTGACGTACCCGCGGCGCTACACGGCCGAGGACGGAGTCTTCGATCTGGAGTACACCTACAGCAAGGAAGGGCTACTGACCGTCAAGGCGACTCTTCAGAAGACCGGAGAGGTCGTCCTCGACGGAGAGGTGAAGGTGTTCGGCGACGGGACCGTCCTGCCGGAAGTGAAGAAGGAACTCGATCGCCTACTCACCCTTGCCCCGGCCGCCCGGCCCGCCGCCACTCCGACCCATCCGCAGCAAGCCCCGCCCATCGGCCAAGAGGATGGAGTTCCCAAGCCCGCCCCGCCGCGTCCCTCACCCCGTACGGCCCACACGAGTGCGGCGGCGCCGCTCATCGTGGACGGCTCCAACCTCGCCTGGAACGGCCGGCCCCCGCGCGCAGCGGGTGGCAAACCAAGCTTCGCGGCACTGGAGGCGGCTGTCCGATCACTGCGGTTCAAGCATCCCGACCGCGACATCCACGTGGTGGTTGACGCCACGCTGCGCCACGACGTTTCCGCCGAAGAGCGCCCCCGGGTGGAAGCTGCCATCGCCGACGGTAAGGTCGTGCAGCCCCCCGCCGGGACCGAGGGCCGGGGCGACGCGCTGGTGATCAGCATCGCCGAGGAGGTCGGCGGAGTCATCATCTCCAACGACAACTTCGCACCGTTCCAAAAGGCGAACCCTTGGCTCCGGGATACGGGGCGGGTCCTCGGAGCCACTCACTCCCAGGGGGTGTGGGTCTTCAACCGACGCGTACCGAATGCGGCGGCGCCCACACGGCCGAGGTGACGCGCTCGGGATGACGAGGCGCAGACAGCCGCAATCACTACGAGGTTCCGCAGTCCGCAGCCAGAGACCCGTCCGAGCATCTTGTATGGACTGGTCCCACAGATGCCCCGCGCCGCTAGCCTGTGCTCAGCGGACTCTATAGAGCCCGCGTAGACGGCCGAGGGCCCCGACCCTTGATGGGCGCTGGGCCTTCGTCGCCCCCAAGGGGTCTGCGGTGCTCACCTCTTCGGTGACCCCAGCTGGCCTCAGCCGACTCCCCCACCCCCGTTCCCAGGGGCCTCTGGCGGCCCTCATGGGAACGTCATGGGAACGGAAGGCTGAGTAAAGACAGTGAAAGACCGGACGGCGACGGAAGGTCTCATCTGACTGACCAGCAGGAACGGTGAAGCCCGGGGAAGATCACCACAGAGAGGGACAGGTATAGACCCTCTCCTAAAGCGGGTGTCGCAGGTTCGAATCCTGCCGGGGGCACCATGCAACAACGCGCTGACCTGGGGTTTCTCCCCCAGAGAGGCGTTCTATTCGGCCTCGGACTCCTCGTCCGGGGCCGTCTGCGTGAGCGGTTCGTGAGCGGACGGGTCGCCAGGCCCCGAGACTTCTCGCGATAGATCAGCATCATCTGGCACAGATATTTGTCCACGCTGGCAAGGATCTTGTCCGAACCTCATTCGGGACGAAGAGGTCGAGGGTTCAAATTCAGCCACCTCGGCTGAAGCTTCAGAGGTGCCTGCCAGTGCCCCGGTCCAGCGGGCCCCAACTGCACGCCAGACGAGGGATCGACAAGCTGAGACCAGCCGGCACAAGTGAATGACGAGCGGAGCTCTCACAGTCCGCTCAAGAGGAAGAGAACGCTTCTGACCCGGGAGCCTGGTGCATCGAAGTTCTGCGCCGCCATCCTGCGACACCATCGTCCGGCCAACATGCGACTACAGCCCACCAGTTGGGAAGGCCGTCATTCGGCCGGATCGACCGACTGCTTTCCCTTCGCCCGGGTGTAGTTCGCTGAGGCAGCGGCGTAGGTAATGCCGCCAAGCGCGCTCAACCGCGAAAATGTGCCACCGAATTCACCGCGAATCAGCTCATAGAAGGTGCCACACACGAGCACGAGCATCAGTACGTTCGCGGTTGTCGCTCCGGCCCTCCAGTTGATCAGACGGCGACGTTCGTCCTCCTCGCGCCCGCTGAGCTGCGCGGCGACGTCGCTGCGCGCCGCAGAAAAGGTGACGGTCAATCCGTACCCGATGATGATCACCGGCAACACGATGGCCAGGGTGATCTCACCACGCACCGCCATGATTACCGCCATCGCTGCTCCCCCGACCAAGGTCACTGCGAGAACGGCCCACCGGTTCGCCGCGCGGCCGATGCTATGCGTCGTCAACATGGAAGATCTCCTCAACGGTGAGCCCGAAGTGTCGGGCGATTCGTATGGCCAGCGGTAGCGACGGGTCGTAGCGGTCCTGCTCGATCGCATTCACTGTCTGCCGGGAAACTCCCAGCGCCGCGCCCAGTGCTTGCTGGGAGAGCCCCAGGGCAGTGCGCAGGCGGCGAACCTCATTCCGCATGGATGGAAAGTAAGCTTTACATCTCAACCTGTCAACGGCGACTTGCGCGCTCAGGTCATGTCGTACGCCTGAGGGCTGGCAGGTCACTCCCAGGGCAGCGGCTCAGGCCGGCCGTATGGCCTTGACGGAACCACGACGACCGAGTGGGCGACCGAGCCGTTAGCAACGACCGTGCCCGCTCAGTACGGAACAGTCCGCGAACGAGGGGGCCTCCATGGGCGAGAACTCTGGGCGCCCGCAAGAGGGGAGCAAGAAGCTCGCGGGGAACTCCACGCCAGCCGGAGAGGATCCGGTCTACGACACCGGCGCTGCGACCGGGCAGAGGCTCCATCGTCGCTCGCCAGCAAGCCCCGTCGTGGCCAAGATGCTCGCAGGTGGCATCCAGATCTTGCGAAACGCGAGGCCGGCGCGGGCTCTGTCCAGAGGATGGGCGTAGGTGATCCCGGGGTGCAGGAGTTCCACTTCGTGGGCGGCCAGGTCGAACTCGCGGAAGAACCGTGAAGCCGCAGCCATCGGGTGTACAGCCGTACAGACGTCATGGACTGCATCACCGTCGAAGAGCGGTTGCCACGCAGTCGTCCGCCGAGATCTCCTGCGGCCTCATATAGCTCGACGCGCAGCCCCGTACGGCGCGGGCCAAGGTCACTGCAGCCGCGAGGCCATTGGGCCCTGCGCCCACAACCACTGCGTCGGTGCAACTCATGGATGCCTCGTACCTTCCCTCAGAGCTCGGCAGAGATGACGAGCAGAAGCAACGACAGAAGAGCAACTCCGTACCGGGCTGCCGGTATAGCTGTTCTGATATCTAGCCGTTGATCGCGGCCCGGTGGGGGACATCGACGGACGCCCACAAAGAAGCCGACGGACAGGAGTGCGCCGCCCAATGCCCACACTGTCGGCGGAACGGAAAGCCAGTCGCCGATGCGCCGCAAGAGGATAAGAAGAATGGCTCCGAAAGCGATACTGAAGCCGAAATATACGTGGTAGATCTCTCTCGAAAATCTACGCCAGGCTACGTAGAAAACAGGGCCTGCTGCTCCTAGGCTGCACAGTACGGTCAGCACTATTTGAGATAGTTCATGCGCAGGATACTCCGCTTCGAGAGTGAGGCCCAGCAAACGTTTCCCGATAGCGTCGACAGGCTGATCTGTATTGGAGAGAACAACTACACCCCGACGGGTAGACCGGTCGAAACCCATATAGGAAGTGAATCCCCCGGTTGAGCCGTCGTGCCAGGTGATTTCCCGGCCCTGAGTGCGGGTGGTGTACCAACCCAGCCCGATCTTCCCAGCGCCAGCGGCATCGAACCGTGGCACAGCCGCTTCGGTGCCTGGTGCCGTGCCGCGTAGCTCGGCCAGCAAGAGGCGTGCAAGGTCTTCGCTTGTTGACCAGATGTCGCCGGCCGGTGTGTAGCCTGATGCCAGCCAGTGTTGCATGACAGCACCGGTGGCTTTATATCCCGTCGCACTGTTACGCGGTACAGCCGTGTCAGAGTGCACCATTCGGCTACTTCTCATCTTCAACGGCGAAAGCACGTACTGCCGTAGGAGCTTTTCATATGGCTTGCCCTCGAAACGGGCGGCTGCCTGGCCAGCAAGTGCCATACCAAGATTTGAGTACCGAAATCTTCCCGTTCCACTGGAAGCGGCATTCTGCCCGGCCGTAAAGACATCCTCTTGAGTCATCCCCCGATAGGGGTCCTTGCCCAGAATTCTCAGCTCCACACCGCGCATGAATGTATGGAGATTCGCAGGCATCAGGTCGAGTCCAGCCCGGTGGCTTGCCAGATCCCGGATAGTGGCTGATCCCAGTGCCGGGTCTCGGAAGCGTATATCGGGGAGGAGTTTCTGCACGGATACGTCCAGAGGCAGTTTTTTTCGAGATGCGAGTTCAGCGAGAAGCATGCCAGTCAGCGGCTTACCGAGCGAACCGGCCTCAAAAACTGTGGTCTCGTCGACACCGGGCTGCTCGGGATTGCCTGATTCGCCCAGTCCTGCAAAACGAATCCGGTCACGGTTGATGACGGCTACGGCGAGCCCTCTATATCCGCTTGCGGTGCCCGCCGCCGTGCGTACCTGAGCGGCGAGCGTGCGGTCTCCCGTCGTCGCGCTGCTGAGGGTTGCCGGACGCGGCATAAAGGATATCCAGGAGGCCAGCACAAGCAGGACTGCGATGCACAACAGAAGGGCGCCGCGGCGCTGGTACCGCCATATGTGCTTCAACATTATGCCAGCCTGCTTGGATCCTGGTGCCATGCCCACCTCAGTTTGTATTAGCCGCCGGTTCGACGCTACCGCGCTTAGCGACTAGATTTTGCGCCTTGTCGGCAAGACGGCGGTAGTGCTCATCTCCCATGATGAGCAACTCCAGTGCAATCATGGTCGAGGAGAATGTAAGAAGTCCGCTCATATAAACGGCTATTCCCAGGTGCAGGAGAACTCCGCAGGTGACAGCGAAGGGCCGCAAGGAACGCTTCAGCAGGAGGAATGAGAACGCAATCTGGAAAAATACAGTCGCGTATGTCATTGCTACCACCAGGGTGGCATGCTCGTAGACAAGGTGATTAATGCCTGGCCACCCGAACTCGCCTACCCGGAGGATGTAATAGAGTGCGGTTCCGTTCTGCCAGCGTTCGCCCTGAACCTTGTACATTCCCGAAACAAGGTAGATCGTGCACACCTGAAGGATGACGGCCAGTAGACCGGCGTGGTGCAGGAGCGATCCGATCCGGTACCTCATTGATCCAGCATCAGGCTTTACTTGCTTCCGACGGCGCAGCCAAGCGTCGAGCGAGAAGTGGGAACCGGAGTCGATAAATATAAAGAAGATGAGGGCGATGGCGGTTGCGTTGTCGCCACCATCCAGAAGCAGTGGATTCCTTTGCTGAAGGGACCACAGAAAGACGTAGTGCAGCACTGTCATTGCCCGGGTCTTCCATCCCAGCATGAACAGCAGGGCGATCACTGCACCGGCGTGAAACGCCAGCTGGAACCATGTTTCGGACTTGCTGAGCGAGTACACGGAGAACGTGTCATTGTCCGGTCCGGTGAAGTTCTGCCAGGGCCACACTCCTTCCGGGCCCCAGAGAAAGCTTCGGTCGAAATAGTCTCGAAGATAGTAGTAGAAACCGATAGCCCCCAAGATAACTCTAGTGAGAGCCGATCCGATCAGCGCATTCCGCCTGCCACTGAATCTCTCAAGCAGGGAGTACACCATCGCCGTCATGTTTGCCAACGCGGCATTGTTCTCGGTGCCGGTTCGGAGTTCTTTTTCCGTCATCGTTCAACCTTAACCGGCTTCATCCATGCCAGATCGTAGTAAGAAACCTTGCCCTTGGCGTCTCGTGCGTAGCGTTGCGAGAATCTGGGAAATTCGTTGACCACGATCCGCACCTGCACGTATTCGAGATCAGAGCCCCACAGCTCGGTGGCTTGAGCGCTCGCGAGCGACTGGGCGAATCGGATTGCCGCGTCTCGGGAATCTTTTTCACCCTGAGTGAGGGGAGGATTTTCATTCCCCTTCTTTCCTTTTCGCACCCCCTTGCCCGGAGTATCGGCGATCTGGTTCTTCTTTCTCATCTTTTCGAGTTCAGGGTCTCGCCAGGTTTCGAGCAGCTGTGGCAATCCGGAGGTAACGCGGAACGCTCTCGAAGGCCAGAACCGCTCGCCATAGAGCTGCCGTAGGGACGGCGACGTCACATCAGTCCACTTCGTAGTGACTATCGAACCATCCGACTGGCGCTTTTTAGCCCGCACGAGTACGCCATTATCCCTGTCTATAGGGTCGGGCGCGAACAGGTGCCAATCCTGAACGAAGTACGGCAACATATAGGAAGTGATTTCTTCGCCGTACTTCTCCTTTACCGGGTTGAACGGCATTTCATAAAGAGCCGTCATGCCGAAGTGAAAGGACAATGCGAGGGGAATGGCAGCGCCAACTGCCAATAGAGTACGCCTCCTGGCTCTGCTCCACTGCGCGAGCGGCGCACTTTCCTGACTCGTATCTTCCACCGTTCAAGATACCTTTCGGGCGAGGCTGTGCGGCGGGCCCGGCATACGGGCCCGCCGCACAGAACTAATTAAGGTGACCTTCTACCGTTAGTCGAAGGCGCGAGACATTCCGGACGCGCCGACCTCCGAGGGAGCAGGAATTCCGCCCCGCCGGAACATCTTCTCCTGAGCCTTTACAGGGTGATTCGCCGCATACTTCAGGCCTTCATAGGCGGCATTGCCCACGACGCCCTGGGCAATGCCCTTGGCGAAACTGGCCCAGCCGCAACGCGGTTCCACGCGGCCGTCTCCGCCGACAACCTTCTCCGGCTTGGTGGATGCCTCCTGGAAGGCGACTGCAGTGGTTTCGGACTTGACGGAGGATTCCGCAGATGCGCTGGTCGCCGTAACGGCGGTGGCGCAAACGGCCACAGCGGCTCCCGCGATAACGAGCTTGACTCTGTTCATTTTTGTTCCCCTCTTTGAATGATGCACTTACGGTCAGGGGTTGATAATGCAGCCCCTGACCGCAAGTGGCGCTCATGACTTTATAAGAGGGAGCGATCTTGGCAAGTGTTCGAAATCACAAATCATTCGAAGTTCACGGCAAAAGCTCGTTAAAATGCCGTGCTCATCCGCGATTTTATTTGAGCATTAATCCATCAATGAGTCAGCATTGATTCTCCGGATAAGTGCTGACTGAATCAGGGATGATTTCGTGCGCTCAACGAAAGATTCGTCGGCGATGCGCTGTAGCACCTGCTCGAAATGCCTGGTCCCTGACACAGAGACATGCACCAGGGCGTCGGCATCCCCGGTAACGGTGGACGCAGACACCACTTCGGGATAGTTCGACAAGCCGCGCCGGATCATCTCGGGTGTCGTATTGCGGTGGCAGTAGAGCTCGATGATTCCCTCGGTCTGCCGACAGGCCAAGTGCGGGTTGATCCGGATGGTGAAGCCTAGGATCGCGCCTTCCTCGCACAGCTTGTCTACACGGCGCTTGACGGCTGGGGCGGAGCGGCCGACCTCGACGCCGATATCCGCATAGGAGCGGCGGGCATCTCCGGACAACGCCCACACTATGGACTCGTCAATGTCGTTGGGCTTGCGCACAGCTGGCGGATTACTCTCCTGCCGCAGCCAGCCTGGAGCGACGTCTGCCGTACGCGAAATAGAAGGCGAGCCCCACTGCCATCCAAATCCCGAAGACCTTCCAGGTCACGGCGTCAAGGTCGAACATCCTCCAGATGCACAGGCCGAAGCCAACGGCCGGGACGAGGGGGAACAGAGGGGCACGAAAGGCACGCGGCATGTCAGGGCGCGCCCGCCGTAGCACGATCACAGCGACGTTGACGAGGGCGAAGGCAAACAGGGTGCCGATGCTCGTAGCCTCGGCGAGCTGCCCCAGAGGGACTGCAGCGGCGAGGAGGCCGCAGAAGAGCGACACGATCACAGTGTTCGCGCGCAGGGCACCCGTGCGTGGGTGAACCCGGGCGAACACCCTGGGGACCAAGCCGTCCCTCGACATCGCGAAGAGAATGCGAGTCTGGCCGTACAACACTGTCAGGACCACGCTTGCGATGGCTACGACAGCTCCGGCTGCCAGCAGTACAGCCCAGAAGCTCTGGCCGGTGACGCTTTTCATGATCTCGGCAAGTGCGGCTTCCGACCCCTTGAAGCCTTGCCAGGGCATGGCGCCCACAGCGGCCGCGGCCACGAGGCAGTACAGCAACGTGACGATCGCAAGGGAGAGCATGATGGCGCGCGGAAGGTCCCGTTGCGCGTTGCGCGCTTCTTCGCCGGCCGTGGAAGCAGCGTCGAACCCGACGTACGAGAAGAAGAGTGTCGTGCTGGCAGCGCTGACGCCGGCCATGCCGAGCGGCATGAACGGCGCATAGTTCCCGGCCCTGATGCCCAGAAATGCCACAGCGCAGAAGAGCACCAGCGTCGCGATCTTCACGGCAACCATGACGGTGTTCGCGCGGGCGCTTTCCTTCGCTCCGCCCAGCAGGAAGACCATCGCGAGCAGTACAACGAGCAGGGCGGTGAGGTTGAAGTAGCCGCCTTCGCCGGGTGGTGAGGCCAGTGCGGCAGGGATCGTCACCCCAAGGGTTCCGTCCAGCAGCTCGTTCAAGTACTGGCCCCAGCCCACAGCTACGGCCGCGACGGACACCCCGTATTCAAGGATCAGACACCACCCGCAGATCCAGGCGACGAGCTCACCAAGAGTGACGTACGCATAGGAGTAAGAGGACCCGGACACCGGCACCGCGCCGGCCAGCTCCGCGTATGAGAGCGCCGAGAACAGGGCAGTCAGGCCCGCGATGACGAAAGAGACAACGACCGCGGGGCCCGCCTCGGGTACGGCTTGCCCCAATACGACGAAGATTCCGGTGCCTAGCGTCGCGCCGACGCTGAGCATCGTCAGTTGCCACACGCCCAACGAGCGGTGCAGCGAGCCCCCTTGGCCTTGGCCACCTTCCGAGATGAGTTGTTCGACTTGCTTGCGCCGAAAGAGCGCAGAGCTTCTTGACGTAGTGGCCAGAGTGGTCAGCTCTGAACCTGGTTCCGACACGGAAGTGCCCCCGTTAACGCCGTGACCAGCAAAGATCAACGGCGCTCAGCCTAAGAGCCGCCCGAGGGCGACGTAACGCGTCTTCGTTGCAAACATGTGGCTGATCGTTGCGCGTCCAGGGACTTGAAGCAGAATTGGTGCAGATTTCAACATGTCTCGACGTGTGTATTTAGGTCAAACTGGGGCGCGTGTGTGCGCCTCGGACTCAGCAACGCTGCTTTACCTTCGGGCGATGGCGGCGAACAGGGCTTTCCTCTCGGTGTGGCGGGTTGCGGCGGCGCCAAAGTTGGTTCGGCGCCAGCGAAGAAGCGCCGTGCAGGTCAGACCGGTGCGGCATCTTCGAGAGCAGAAGCAGGGACGGGGCTCGGGAGCTTCACTCCGCCGCCCTGACGACGCGCTGGGGGGGGGCGCCCTCCCGTTGCCGTACACCGCCGCATGCCAAGGCGCGTCGGCTATGGAGGTCAGACGCGGAGTACCCCTTCGACGGGGGCTCGGTCAGCCGCACTGAGCGCCAACCCCTGTGACGGCCACCCTCCGCGCTATTCAGAATGTTGAAATCCGGATAACTCTTTGACCGGTGGCCGGAATGATCTCTTGTGGTCCTGGCTGGGGGTGTGATGACGTTCGCCTCGTTCGACCGGGGTGAAGCTCGTCAAGGGCGGTGATACATCCCAGCCAGGTTCTTGTTCGCAAAGGGACTTATGAAGATCAAAAAGATTGTCGTGGCTGCGGGCGTCGCCACAGCGGGTGTTGCTTTCGCCGTCTCCACTCAGGGCAGCGCGCAGGCAGTGTCGGCTGAGCCGATCTTGCCTATGGATGCACCCAGCCGGGCCCAGGCTGCCTGGACGCCCCCAGCCGGCTATTCCCTTGAGCGTTCGTTCGGAAGCGACGATGCCGCCTGCCGAAAGGAAGGCGACCGAGGAGTAGCCAGAGGGAAGTGGCGTCAGTACGTCTGCCACGGGGAAATGGTGCAGGTCGCTGACGCTTGGGTCCTTGAGCAGCACCTGTACGTCAAGAAGTGATGTGTGACCGGGTCTGCAAGCGGCCACAGCCTGGAGGCTCGTCCCGGTGATCTCTGTGATTCTGCGGGACATTGCAGGCCGACTCAACTGGTGACCGGCAGAACGCCGGTTGGTGTTGCGTGAGCAATGCATAGCGGATGGGCAAACACCCACTGGATCGGCCATCACGGACCATGGTTTGCGGCAGCAATGATGTGTTTCGCCCCGCCCCGTGAACACCTGCCGAGGGGCTCCCAGGCACGCGCGAGCCCGGCTGACGATCAAGGCCGCCTGCCGTGCCACTCGCGCGTCAGGCACGACGGACAACGAGGGTTCGCAAAGGTCACGCCCTTGAGTCCTGCCTGCACTGCAGGCGCCGACTGCGGCCGGACACGCTCAGGAATCGTCGCGCCACCACCAAGTCGGCACCCGTCGCCGTTGGCTCCAGACACGTGCGTGCTGTTCCGCGCCCATCAGAATTTGGTCGGCTGAGACGCTCGCTGCGGCCTGCAAGTATCGAACCCTGCTGCGCACGTCCGCCTCGTGCAGGCCGACGTACTTCTGTGCGTACTCGATGTAAGTGTCCACGTCTTTGGATAAACGACGATGCACAGACTGCTTCGAGACGCCGTAGAAGCTGGCAAGGGCGTCCCACGACACACCCCCTTGCCTGTGTACCGCACAGTTCAGCCGTTCCAAGGCCGCAATCTCACTCCTGATCGAGGGCCAGAGACGGGGACTGTTGGCGGCCCGAGTTGTCGGGTCAGCGAGGTTTCCGACGCTGGAGGCCAGGGACAACGCGGTTGCGGAACGGGCGACAAGCAGGTTTCGCATGCGCTCTTCGAAGGGTGTGGCATTCATAGCAGCACTGTGCCTCAGCGACGTCAGCTTTTTGTTGACTTCGCGGAAGCCGCGTTGGCCCCAGGCTGATGTCACGAAGAAACCCCCTGCTGCAACAGGGGGCCATGATCCATCACGTCTGGAGACAAGATGAACTACCACCACGTTACCCCCGGCGGGTCCGCTCCGCAGGACCGCATGCGCACGGCAGTCGCTCACCTCCTGGATCGGGAGGTGTCAGCGCTGGGACCTGTGTCCGCGACGCTCACCCTGTGCGTCATCGGCAACGCGCAGGAACTTGCACTGGCTACTGTGCGCCTGATCCTCATCGCGATCCTCGTGGCGATCGTCCTTGGAGTTCAGTGCACCTGAGCCCTGGCACCTTGCGTTCGGGCTGAGTGTCTAATGCGCTACAACCACGGCGTACGACGACGAACCACCACGGACGCTCAAGGACAGGAACTCCAGCTCAACGGGCTAATGACCGCAGGTCGGACTGACGGTCAAGTTGCTTCGGGACGAAGAGGTCGTGGGTTCAAATCCCGCAGCGCCGAAGGCTTTCCCTGCGTGAGCGATGCGTGAGCGAACGGTGGAGCACAGGGCATCAGAAGCAGGACCGACGATCACGCCAGGCGGCGCTGACCTGTAAGGACAGCGCCGCCCAGCATGATCCAACACCCCCGATCACGGATTCGATCCCACTCCTAAAGCGGGTGTCGCAGGTTCGAATCCTGCCGGGGGCACAGAGAAACACCAGGTCAGAGGCCCTGTCATCCGAGTGGGTGGCAGGGCCTTTCCAGTCGCAGCACACATGAGGTGCACGCCTCGGGGCTCTGGCCAGGGGCGTCCTTCCTGTGAACGTCACACTCCACGCCGACGGTCGCCTACGAGCCCGGTCTCGTAGGCGACGATGACGAGTTGGGCGCGGTCGCGTGCGTGCAGTTTGGCGAGTAGGCGCCTGATGTGGGTTTTGACCGTGGCCAGGCTCAGGTGGAGGTGTTGCGTGATCTCTGTGTTGGACAGGCCGCGGGCGATCAGGCCCAGCACCTCCAGCTCACGGTTGGTGAGTGCGTCCAGCGAGCGGATCGGCGGTCGTGTCGGCTCTGGGCGACGGGCGAACTCCGCGATCAAGCGGCGGGTCACCGAGGGGGCGAGCAGTGCCTCGCCCGCAGCGACCACGTCGATGGCAGTGAGGACCTCGTTCGGCAGGGTGTCCTTCAGCAGAAAGCCCGCAGCGCCGGCGCGCAAGGCAGCGTAGACGTACTCGTCCAGGTCGAAGGTGGTGAGGATGAGGACGCGGACGCTGGACAGGGCCAGGTCCGAGCAGATCTGCCGAGTCGCCTCCAGCCCGTCCATTGTGGGCATGCGTACGTCCATCAGCACGACGTCCGGCCGTTCGCGGCGGGCCAGTTCCACGGCCTCCGCTCCATCCGCGGCCTCGCCCACAGCGGTCATGCCGGGCGTGGGGTCGACAAGGACACGGAAGCTGCCGCGCACCATCGCCTGGTCGTCGGCGATCAGCACCCGGACACAGGGCTCGTCCGTCATGCTTGTTACCTCCCTTCGGCGGGCAGCCGGACGGACACCGTGAAGCCGCCCTCCTGCCGGGGCCCCGCCTCGAAACTGCCGCCGTACATCATCGCCCGCTCCCGCATCCCCAGGAGCCCATGCTCGCCTGGCAGTTGACGGTTTACCGGTGGGCCCCCGGGCGGTGGTCCCGCATCCTCGATGTCGATACGGATCTCGCGCGTATCCGCCTCGACGGTGATCTGACAGTGAGTCGGGGCGGCGTGCCGGACAACATTCGTGAGGGCCTCCTGGACGATCCGGTAGATGGTCAGCTGTGTCCCCTCGGCCAGGCCCTCCGTACCGTGCACCGTCAGGTCGACCTCCACCCCTGCCCGGTTCGCCTCCGCGGCGAGCGAGCCGAGGCGGTCCAGGTCCGGTACGGGTCCCAAGGGTGCGCCTTCGGTACGCAGCACGCCGAGGGTGCGCCGCATCTCTGCCAGGGCGGAGCGGCTTGTCTCCTCGATGACCTTGAGCGCGGCTTGCGCCTCCTGTGGGGCGGCCTGGGCCACATGCCCGGCGACACCCGCCTTGACGGCGATCAGGCTGAGGTTGTGCGAGACGATGTCGTGCAGCTCGCGGGCGATCCGCAGGCGCAACCCTCTTCCGCCCCAGCTGCGCGAGCAGATGCCGGAGGCCCGGGAAGTCGCCGCCGCACGAGATGTGTTCGGCTGACCAGGAGCTTGTGATGACAGAGGTGATGTCCCCAATGCACCACAAGACGGCCTGGGAGGACCCGGCCACACGCCACGCGTGGCGACGTACCGCGTTGTTCCGGTGCGCGGCCCTGCTGGGCTGGATCCTGGGCTTCTTCGCATGGCTGTTCGCTGTTGTCATGACGCCCGCCTGGCTGCTGGTGCTGTGGTTGCCCGTGCTGCTCGTCGGCATCTGGTACGCCCTGCTCGCGCTGATGGCGGCCGCTGCTCTGCTGGGAATCCGCCGGGTGCTGCGCATTTACCCATGGCAGGTGGACATCGCCGAGGTCAGGTCGAAGAAGAACGGCAGCACGCAGTTCGTCGTCCCGAACCCGGATCGACCGGAGAAGACCGTGGGCCTCGGGTACGGCGGCGTGATCGGGACCGGGCGACACTTCTGGGTGCGCGCGGTGAAGTCCGGCCAGCTCACAGCGGCTTGGTTCGCCGGCGACCCCCGGTATGTGGGCGTCGTGGCGACTCCCGGGCCGCGGAACCTCCTTCGGGTCGCCCAACGGGAGGCCACGGACTCACGCATGTCCCCTCGCAAACGGGGCGTCAGCCCCGAAGCGCGGGCGCTGGCACGCGCCGCCGGAGCGCGGACCGGGGAGGATTGACTCGGCGCACCGGTGCGTCTGGACTCGTGCCGGCATCATCTGGCACGGACTCCGAGCCGGACTTCTCCGCATCGTCGGACTCGGGGGCCCGCTTCCGGAAGGGTGTTCTCAAAGGTGGCGCGCGCACGCGGTACGAGCCGGGCTGCGGCTTCGGCAAAGGCCATGTCCGCCTCCGGCAGCAGACTCGTGTACGTGTCGGCCGTGATGGTGATCGAGGAGTGGCCGAGCATCTTTTGGATGTCCTTCAGGTCGGCGCCGGCCGCATGGGCGTGCGTTGCGGCGCCGTGCCGCAGGTCGTGAAGCCGGATCGGTGGAAGGTCGATCTCCTCGTACGGCTCGACGAACCGCGGGGGGGCTCCCCCGGCACGGTCGGCGGCTGTCGGGGATCAGGCGTGGCGCTTGATGGTCTTTCGGATCCAGTCCGCGTAGGCGGGCACGTTGGTGTAGAGGCCCGGCCCGGCCGAGCACGCGACCCCCGGGGCGCCGGGGCCCGAGGTGGCTCCGATGAGCTCCCACTGCCCGTTCCTGCCCATGTGGAGCTGGGGTCCACCGGAGTCCCCGAAGCAGGCCATGGCCTCGGGTACGCGGCTGATCGTGCACAACCGGGTCCGGTCCGCGTAGCCGGGGGCGCACTCGGCTTCGGCGCCCCTGCGCGTGTTGAGCTCCTGCAACCGGTCCGCGAACTTCAATTCGGTGTCGACGGTGGTGCCGAATCCCAGGATCCGGGTCGGGGTGCCCGGACGCCCGGCCCGCTCGGCGATACGGACGGGCTTCTCGGCGACCGGGCGGTTGAGGCGGACCAGCGCGATGTCATTGATGTTTCTGGTCTTCCCGCCGCCGTTCACATAGCCGGGGTGGACGACGGTCCGCTCGATGGCCCGGACGGTTCCCCCGGACTTCCGCTGCTCGATGCCGATCCGGACGATGCCGTCCAGCTCAAGGCCGTCGCCCCGCACACAATGGGCCGCCGTCAGCACCCACTGCGGATCGATCAGCGACGCCCCGCAGTTACCGTCGTACAGCCCGTACTTCGGGGCCGACTCCGGGATCGTCGCCATGAACGGGTAGCGCTCCGTGGAATCGGTCCCGTTGACGATCGCTCCGGCGCTGCCGGACATCAGGGTGGCGCACGTCGCGACGGCGAGCGCGCCGACGGCACTGGTGCGCGCCGCGCGGCGGCGAACCGACTTCAAGCTGAACATAGGGGGCCCTTCCCTCGTGAGTCCGGATGTGTCCACCGTGCTCGTTCAAGATCCACCGGACCATCCGGGTAGCGGGCCCGAGCGCGGTAGGGGTAGCCCCCATCCCTTTCCAGGGGCCGATCACAACCTGGTGCCGGTCGGCAGTGCCTGGCCGTGCCGCGGCGACGGTCCACCCGGGCCACGGCTCCCGCCCTTGTCCCCTCCCCCGCTGTCCTCGGGACGGGGGTATCCCCCCGGAAGAGTTCGGTGGCTGCCCCCAGCGCGCGGCAAGGGAATCGCGGGCGACGATCCGTCTCACGTTGCAGTAGGCAAGTTGAGGGGTGGAGAGCATGGTCAGGCGTCGGAAGCGGATCAGTCGGCGGGGGCTGCTGGGCACGGCGGCGGTCGCGATGGGAGCGGTCCTCGTTCCTGTGGTGGTCCAGGCGGCCTCGGCCGACACGGCCGGCGGGAAGCAGAACCCGGTCCGCGCACTGGAGCAGGCTGCCCACCCGCTGCGCTCGACCGAGCCCGGGGGGAACACGGCCGACCTGCGAGCCCTGGGCTCGATGATCGGCGACGCCAAGGTGGTCGGCCTCGGCGAGGCCACCCACGGCTCCCACGAGTTCTTCACCATGAAAGAGCGGCTCTTCCGCTACCTCGTCGAGGAGAAGGGCTTCACCACCTTCGCCCTCGAAATGAGCTGGTCCGCCGGGCTCCAGATCGACGACTACCTCCAGACCGGCAAGGGCGACGCCCGCACGTTGGCCAAGCAGGCGCTGGCCAACAGCCCTTGGGACCGTGAGGAGTTCGTGAGCCTCATCGAGTGGATGCGCGCCTACAACAGCCACCACCCCGGCCGCACCGTCCACTTCATGGGCGACGACATCGGCGCCCCCGCGTTGAACGACGAGTTCTTCGGCCGGGTGACCGGCTACGTGCAGCAGCACCACCCGGAGGCGCTGCCGAGGCTCAACGAGCTCTATACCGGCCTGCGGCCGATCGACGACGTCTTCGGCTACCTGGGCAAGCCGATCGCGGAACGGCAGCAGCTCGCCGCCAAGGCGCAGCAGGCGCTGGAACTGGTCGGCAGTCTGAAGGGCTCCGGCGGAGACGCGTTCGACTGGGCCGAGCAGAACGCCCGCTCCATCGCCCAGACCGCCAAGTTCCTCACCATGAACCCCAACGACCCCAAGACGCTGCCCTCCTTCGAGCGCTTCCGCGACGAGGTGATGGCCCAGAACGTCAGCTGGTGGCAGCAGCACACCGGCCGCAAGATCCTGCTGTCGGCGCACAACGACCACGTCGGCTACGTCGCCAGCGACCCCGAGACGTATGCCACGACGCAAGGGGCGTTCCTGCGCGACACGATGGGCACGAACTACCTCCCCATCGGCTTCACCTTCGACCAGGGCTCCTTCCTGTCGAAGGACGCCGCCCTCGGCGGCGGCTGGAAGAGGTTCACCGTGGGCGCCGCCGGGCCCGGCCGGAACGAGTACACCCTCGACCAGGTCCGCTACCGGAACTTCTACCTCGACGTCCGCAACGCCTCGGCCCCCGCGCGCGCCTGGCTGAGCGTCGCCCGGCCCACGCTCAACGTCGGCACGCAGTTCCCCGAGAAGCCGCGCGACGTCGCGATTGCCACGTCCTTCGACGTCCTCGTCCACCTCCACGAAGTCCGGGAGGCCGACAAGCCGAAGCCGTGACGGCCCGGCCCCGACGCGAGCCGCCCGAACCCTTGGGGGTGCCGTCGGCCGGGGCCTGTCCGACACCTGGGCGGATCGGTGGACCGCGACGCGGAAGCACACCGGGGACGAGGGGACGGGCCCGGGGCCGTTCGCTCGACGACCGGGGGCGTCGCCCATCGACGGCCGCCGCATCACGGTACGCCAGCTGCTACAGCACGCCAGCGGACTGCCCAACTGCGCCGACTCCATCAGACGGAATTACCGCTCGCGCACCCTTGGTGACTTTGAGTAATCCGCCTTGGGTTTTTCGTACCGTCCAGGTGGAAGCTGATGCACACTCAATTGGCACCCGGCAAGATAGGCCCGTGGTGAATCGAGACTCTCAACTGCTGCGGATCCGTACTGACAACGGAGCTGACGAACTGCGTTCCCTGCTTGCTTGGTTGCAGGGGGACGATGCACTGCGCGGGCGGGTCCGGCTGGAGCACGCCCCCATTGGCTCAGACGAGATGGGTGGGCTGGTCGATGCACTCACCGTAGCTCTCGGCTCCGGAGGCATCGGGGCAGCGTTGGCGAGCTCGTTGACGACATGGATCTCGCAGCGTCGTTCGGATGTCAAGTTCACGGTAACTACACGCAATGGACAGAGCATTGAAGTCGACGCCAAGCGGGTCGACGCCCAAGCGCTAACGAGAGAAATAGAGCGCATAGTGCGCACGGAGGAAGGAGCGTGACTCGCTACCTCGATCCGGTCCAGTCGCGAGCAGTGCTGATCGGCGCCAGCAACTTCGCTGAGACGGATGGCTTGCCATCCATACCAGCCGTTTCAGACAACCTAGAGGGCCTTCGGGCGGCGCTCACCAGCTCAACGACCGGCTCTCTCACTGCCGAACACTGCACGCTTCTTCGCGATCCCCTAGCGGCTTCTGAGGTCGGCCAAGCCCTCGCGCGTAGCGCGGAAGCTACAGACGTGTTGTTCGTGTACTACAGCGGGCATGGACTGGTCGATGAACGCGGCCGACTCTACCTGTCCTTGTCCTCGACAAGGCCGGATCAGTTGCGGTGGACAGCGCTCCCTTTCGATGCTCTCCGCGAGGAGCTCGCAGCCAGCCCCGCGGCCATTCGTATACTCGTGTTGGACTGCTGCTTCTCAGGTCGTGCGATCGAGGCGATGTCGGACAGTCACGGTGCGATCACCGGGCAAATCGACGTCGCTGGCACCTACACCATGACCTCGACGACGGCGAACGCAACGTCATACGCGCCGGCAGGCGCAAAATACACAGCCTTCACCCATGCCCTGTTAGAGGCACTGCACGGTGAAGAAACGCTCACCTTGGATGAGATCTTCCGAGAGGTGGAGCTGACCCTCATGTCACGTGGGCTTCCTCGACCTCAGCGCCGCGCGATCAATGCCGCAGGAAACCTCATACTTACCAAACGCCGCCCAACCGTCGCGCCTCGCTCCATTGGCGAAGTATCCAACATTCAGCCCGGCCACCGATTCAGCACGCGGCGTCAGGCGCACGATGCGGGGGTGCACCGCCCTCTTCAAGCCGGCATCTGTGGAACCAGGAAGACTGGCGCAGAGTCCATTGTCATCTCCGGCGGCTACAAAGACGACGAGGACAATGGCGACGTCATCATCTATACCGGCCATGGCGGACAAGATCAGGCCGGCAATCAGATCAGCGACCAATCCCTGGACGACTCCGGCAACGCAGCTCTAGTGACCAGTTGCCTCGAAGGACTCCCTGTTCGGGTTATCCGTGGCTGGCAGAGTGGGTCACTCTACGCTCCCAGCAAGGGCTACCGGTACGACGGCCTCTACCGCGTGAGTAGCTACGGCAGCAAGACCAGCCTCGATGGCTTCTTAATATGGCAGTTTCGACTAGAAGCGTGCGAGGGTACTCCGCTACCGAAAATGCAACATCAGGACAAGCTTGGGGATTCAGCGGAGCCCAAAGTTAAGCGCGCGAATGCGCGGACAAAATCAGCGGGCAATAAGTCCGAACAAGCGCCCACTACTGTGCAGCGGATCGTTCGGAGCAGTTCCGTGCATCGCCGGGTACGAGAATGGCATGACAACCACTGCCAGCTCTGCGGCGTGCGTATCGAAGTGCCCGGCGGAAGCTACAGCGAAGGTGCATACATTCGGGCGCTGGAAAGTCCGCACAACGGCCCGGACACCACTGGAAATGCGCTATGCCTCTGCCCGAACTGTCACGTGATGCTGGACGCCGGCGCGATCGTCCTGGGCGACGACCTCAGCGTCATCCGGGCCGGCGAAGAGGTGGGCACGTTGAATACTCACCCTCAGCACGTCATCGACCTGGAGTGTGTGAAGCAGCATCGCAACCGGTGGAGTGACGCAGCGATGCCGTAACCCACACCAACCCACACCCGACATCAACGAGGCGGGCCGCCAGCGCATCTCGATGGGCTCCAGCACACACACGCTCCAGAGGATCACCGCACGGACCGCTTTCCTTGAAGGCGGGCCGCCCTTGGGAGCGGTGAACAGCAGCTCGTCGAGCAGGAACGCGTCGTGCTGCATCCGGCCGAGGCGCCGCCCAGTGGTCGCTCACCGAGCGGCGCCGTGCCACCGGTCCCCCCGGGGGGGCGAAGCCGCAATCACGAAAAGCGCACCACGACGGCCTCGGCGCGTCGGCGTCGCATCGGCGTTCACTGCATCCGTAGCTCCGCCGGTGGCGGCAGGGCTGCCAGTCTGGTGACCGGGGACGCGAGGAGTCCGATCGCCACGGCGGCGGAGCCGATCGCTGCGACGGTCAGGGCGCCTTGGCCGCCGAGCGCGCCGGTCAGGAGACCGGCGGACAGGCCGCCGAGTGCGCCGCCGCCGAACAGCAGCGTCCGGAAAGCCGCGGTCATCCGCCCCATCATCGACGCGGGAGTGCTCGTCTGCCGGAGGCTGACGATGATGACGTTGGCGATGCCCAGACCGAGGTAGGTGAGGAAGAAGGACGCCACGCACATCGCGATCACCAGCCAGCTCGGTCCGGCGGCGGTGGCGAGGAGGCTCGGGCCGAGCAGCAGGGCCGACTGGGCCAGCAGGTAGACGCGTCCGAGGCGGAACCGTTTGATCACCCGTCCGGAGACCAACGCGCCGATCAGGCCGCCCACCGAGGCCGTGGCGAAGATGCCGCCGAGCACCGCCGGGGCGAGGTGGAGGTCGCGGGTGCCGTGGAGCAGGAACATCGTCCATACGGTGATCATGGAGAAGTTGCAGCAGAACCCGACGAGCGCAAGGGCTCGCAGGATCCTGTCCGTCATGACCCAGCGGAGGCCGTCCCGCAGTTCGGACCAGATGTGGCGGCGAGCGCCCTGCTCCGGACGCGGCTCGGGGGTGCGGATGAGCAGCAGGGAGACCACGGAGACCAGGTACGAGAAGGCGTCCACGATCAGTGCCACCGGTGCGGTCAGCGCCGACACCAGGACGCCCGCCAGACCGGGCCCCGCCACATCCGCCGTGGAGGAGCTGACGCCCATCTTCGCGCTCGCCTCGACATAGTGACCGGGGTCGCGGACCAGGGTGGGGACGTACGACATCCAGCTCACGTCGAACAGCACCGACGCAACGCCGACGGCGCACGCGATGACCGTCAGGGTGACCATGCTGAGGGCGTCCGCCCAGTACAGGGCGGGGACCAGCGCCAGCAGGACCATCCGGACCAGGTTCGCCGCGAGCATGACCCTGCGCCTGCGGACCCGGTCCACCCACACCCCGAAGATCAGGGCGAGGCCGAGGTAGGGGGCGAGCTGGAGGAACCGCAGCAGTCCCACCTGCTCGTCGCTCGCCCCGAACGCGCGGATGGCGGTGAGGGGCAGCGCGAGGGTCGTCACCTGGGTGCCGAGCAGCGACACGGTCTCGCCCAGCCAGAACCTGAGGAAGTCGCCGTTGCGCCAGAGGCTCCTGGGCGGTTTCCCGGCAGCCGCCTCCGCGCCGGCCGCCGCCACATCCGCCGACGTCATCAGCGGGTCCACTGCCCGTGCTCGGCGAGTTCGGCGACGGCTGCGGCGACCGTGTCGACCTCGTCCTCGGTGTTGTAGTAGTGCGGTGACAGGCGGAGGCACCACTCGACTTCCTTGTCGCCGAAGTCGTACTGCGCGAACTCCCGGAAACTCAGGGCCGAGTTGATGCCCTGCGCGTCCAGGGCCGTCTTGAACGGCTGCGGCTGCCAGCCCTCGACCTCGAAGGTGACGAGCGCCGCCGGGGCCGGGCCGCCGTCGAGGAGCCTTATGCCGGAGATGTCCGCCAGGCGGTCGCGCAGCCGGGCGGCCAGCGCGGGCGTCCGGCGGGAGATCCGCTCCAGGCCGACCCGAAGGGCGTAGCGCACCGCCGCCGCGCAGCCGAGCAGGGTGGCGTACGGGAACTCCCACTCCTCGAACCGTGCCGCACTGTCCACCGGCCGGTACGTCTCGGGCCCGACCCAGCGGGCGCCGTACATGTCGATGAACAGGGGCTCGTAGCCCTCCCGCAGCACGCGGTCGGAGACGTAGAGGAAGCCCGAACCGCGCGGGCCGCGCAGGAACTTGCGGCAGGTCGCGGTGAGCAGGTCGCAGCCGATCTCGTCCACGTCGATCGGGTACTGCCCCACCGACTGGCAGGCGTCCACGAGGTAGAGCAGGCCCGACTCCCGGCAGTGGCGGCCGATCTCGGCCACCGGCTGTACGAGGCCGGAGTTGGTCGGCACATGCGTCGCGGCGACGAGGCGGGGACGGCGGGAGCGCATGAGCGCCGCCATGGCGTCGACGTCGACGCCGCTGCCGTCGGGGTGGTCGGGGGCGTGGACGATCTCGACGCCGAACCGTTTGCGCAGGGCGAGGAAGGCGATCTGGTTGGAGATGAAGTCGTTGCGCGTGGTGAGGATGGTGTCGCCGGCCCGGAAGTCGATCGCCGACAGGGCCTTGGTGTACGCATGGGTCGCGCTGCCGGCGAAGGCGATGTTGCCGGGGCCGGTGCCCAGGAGGTCGGCGATCGACGCATAGAAGTCGCGGACCTGGACTTCCTGTGCGGCGGAGGCCTCGTATCCGCCGATTTCCGCCTCCAGTTGGAGGTGGTCGGTCATCGCCGCGAGGACCGGGCGGGCCACCAGACCGCAGCCCGCGTTGTTGAAGTGGACGACCGACTCGCAGCCCGGGGTGTCGGCGCGCAGCGCCGCGATCTCCGCCGCCGTGTCGAGGAGCGATTCTCCAGCGGAGAGGAAAGCGTTACTCTGTTGTCTCATGTATGAGAGTAGCAGTACTGAGGCGCTGGTAGGGATACTCCGTACGGAGATCGGTCGTCTCGCGCCCGGCGACCGACTGCCCAGCAGCCGGGAGTTGACGGCACGTCACGGAGTCAGCCCGGTGACGGTGTCGAGGGCGTTCGCCCAACTGGCCGCCGAGGGCGAGGTGGTCACCCGCCCGGGCAGCGGCACCTACGTCGCCCCGCGCCGCGCTCGCTCGGCCACCGATGCGCCGGACACCTCCTGGCAGGCGGTGGCACTCGCCGGACGTGACGTCGATCCGGCCGCCGCGGACGGCCTTTCGGATGCGCCGCCCCCGGGCGCGATCGCCATGGCGGGCGGCTATTTGCACCCGTCCCTCCGCCCGGAACGGGCGTTGAGCGCGGCGCTGGCCCGCGCGGCCCGCCGCCCCGGCGCCTGGGACCGGGCACCCGCCGCGGGCCTGGCGCCGCTGCGCGCGATCTTCGCCCAAGCGGCGGGAAGCGCCGTCGGCCCGGAGGACGTGCTGGTCACCGGCGGCGGCCAGGGCGCACTGTCGATGCTGTTCCGGGCGCTGGCCGCGCCGGGCAGCCCGGTGCTGGTGGAGTCGCCGACGTACCCGGGCGCGCTGGCCGCCGCCCGCGCGGCGGGGCTGCGCCCGGTGGCCGTACCGATGGACGGCGACGGCATCCGCCCCGACCTGCTGGCCGACGCCTTCGCCGTGACCGGGGCCCGGCTGCTGTACTGCCAGCCCACCTTCCACAATCCGACCGGCACCGTGCTCGCGCCGGCGCGACGCCGCCAGGTCGTGGACGTGGCCCGCGCCGCCGGGGCGTTCCTCGTCGAGGACGACTTCGCCCGCCACCTCGGCCACGGCGGCCCGGTGCCTCTCCCTCTCGTCGCGGACGACCGCGACGGCACGGTGGTCCAGCTGACCTCGCTGACCAAGCCGGCCTCGCCGAGCCTGCGCATCGGGGCGGTGATCGCCCGTGGACCGGTGATGCGGAGACTTCAGGGGATGCGCCGGGTGGACGACTTCTTCGTCGCCAGGCCGCTACAGGAGGCGGCCGTTGAGTTGGTGAGCACCCCCGCGTGGGACCGGCATCTGCGCGCCCTTTCCACGCACCTGAGGGAGCGCTGTGCGGTACTGGCCGGGACCATGGCGCGCGAACTGCCCGACTGGGCGCCGACCCGGATCCCGGAGGGTGGCCTGCATCTGTGGGTCCAGCTCCCGCCCGGCCTGGAGGACTCCGCCGTCGCGGACGCGGCACGGGCCCATGGTGTGGCGGTCAACGCGGGCGCCCGGTACTTCCCGGCCGAGCAACCGGGCGCCTTCCTGAGGCTCGGTTTCGCGGCCTCGGAGGACCCTGCCGACCTCGCAGAGGGCGTCCGCCTCCTCGGTGAGGCGGCACGAGGGTGCGCTACGACATGAAGGCGCGGGCACACCCCGCGTCCACCCGGCGGAGCCGCGCCGCCCTCGCCTGCCGTTCCTCCGCCGTTCCGGCGCCACCGGTGCCTCGCACGGAGGCGGGCCCTGGTCGGGCACCGTGATGCGGGCCCGACCAGGTGCTCCCCCGGTTACAGATGCGGTTACAGATAGGGGCGGGTGATCAGCTCGATCGCGTGACCGGCGGGGTCTTTGAAGTACACGCCTCGGCCGCCGTGCTCGTTGTTGATCTCGCCTGGGCGGCGCATCTGCGGATCGGCCCAGTGCTCGATGTCGCGATCGCACAGCCGCTGATACGCGCGATCGAACAGCTCGTCGTCGAGCAGGAACGCGTAGTGCTGCATCTGGATCTCCACCGGCGGCTCGGCGAACTGCAGTAGCACGCCGTCGGTGAGCTGGATGTTGGTGAACGGGCCCCAGGACGGTGCTTCTGGGAGTTCCAACAGCTCCCGGAAGAACCGAGCCGACTCGTTGCGGTCCTTGGAAGCGATGATGGTGTGGTTGAACGTGGCTGTCATTCGACTGACCTCATGGGTGTTCGACACGGAAAACGGACTCGCGGTGCGCGAGTGCCGGGAGGTCCGCGTGCCGAACTGAGTCCACGTGTCGAACTGAGCCCGCGTGCCGAACTGAGTCCACGTGCCGAGCTGAGGGGGTGCGTTCTTCGCACCCGTCGTGCGATCAGCCCACCACCGGGTGGCCAATCCGTGTGTGGCTTAGCGCCGGTCCGGTGTTCACGTCGGGTGACCCTACGCGATCAAGCTGACTGCCACAACAGGAAAACGATCAGCTGCGAGTGGCTCGCCAGACGGCCTTGGCCGGGTGGTCGGTCCATGATCGGACCGGCGCTCCCCCTCGCCGCTCGGTGACCAGTGGCCGGGCTTTCGGCGAGTGAGCGCCTTTGGCGGGTGGAGTGGAGTTATCCACAGGGGCCGCGGTGAGGGGCGGGGAGCTCGTAGGCTTCTGGAATGGCTCTGGCGGACGTGGAAGTGGTCGTGGACATGGATGTGGAAGACGCTTCGGGGACGAGCGAGGCGGTGCAGGTGCTGCGCCGGGTGTTCGGGTACGAGGCGTTCCGCGGCAGTCAGCAGGAGATCATCGAGCACGTCATAGGGGGCGGGGACGCGGTCGTCCTGATGCCGACCGGTGGCGGCAAGTCGCTGTGCTATCAGGTTCCCTCGCTGGTCAGGCCCGGTGTGGGGGTGGTGATCTCGCCGCTGATCGCGTTGATGCAGGACCAGGTGGACGCGCTGCGGGCGCTGGGCGTGCGGGCCGGGTTCCTCAATTCGACGCAGGATCTGGAGGAGCGGCGGCTGGTCGAGGCCGAGTTCCTGGCCGGGGAGCTGGATCTGCTGTATCTGGCGCCGGAGCGGCTGCGGGTGGAGCAGACGCTGAGCCTGCTGGACCGGGGGAAGATCGCGCTCTTCGCGATCGACGAGGCGCACTGTGTCGCGCAGTGGGGGCACGACTTCCGGCCCGACTACCTGGCGCTGTCGATGCTGCACGAGCGCTGGCCCGAGGTGCCGCGGATCGCGCTGACCGCCACCGCGACCGAGGCCACCCACACCGAGATCACCTCCCGGCTGCGGATGGCGGACGCCCGGCACTTCGTGGCGAGCTTCGACCGGCCGAACATCCAGTACCGGATCGCGGCGAAGAACGACCCCAAGCGCCAGCTGCTGGAGCTGCTGCGCGCGGAGCATGCGGGGGACGCGGGGATCGTCTACTGCCTGTCGCGGGCCTCGGTGGAGAAGACCGCGCAGTTCCTCGTGGACAACGGGATTCCGGCGGTGCCGTACCACGCCGGGCTCGACAGCCGTACGCGTGCGGAGAACCAGGCGCGGTTCCTGCGGGAGGACGGGCTGGTCGTGGTCGCCACGATCGCGTTCGGGATGGGGATCGACAAGCCGGACGTGCGGTTCGTGGCGCATCTGGATCTGCCGAAGTCCGTGGAGGGCTACTACCAGGAGACCGGCCGCGCCGGGCGGGACGGACAGCCGTCGACGGCCTGGCTGGCATACGGGCTCCAGGACGTGGTCCAGCAGCGGAAGATGATCGACGGGTCGGAGGGGGACGACGCGCACCGGCGGCGACTGGCGGCCCACCTCGACGCGATGCTGACGCTGTGCGAGACGGTGGAGTGCCGGCGGATCCGGCTGCTGGCGTACTTCGGCCAGGAGAGCGGCGCGTGCGGCAACTGCGACACGTGTCTGAGCCCGCCGCAGACCTGGGACGGCACGGTCGCCGCGCAGAAGCTGCTGTCGACGGTCGTACGGCTACAGCGCGAGCGCGGGCAGAAGTTCGGGGCGGGGCAGATCATCGACATCCTGCTGGGGAAGAAGACCGCGAAGGTCATCCAGTTCGATCATGACGGGCTGAGCGTCTTCGGCATCGGCAACGACCTTCGGGAGGCCGAATGGCGGGGTGTCGTACGGCAGTTGCTGGCGCAGGGGCTGCTCGCCGTCGAGGGGGACTACGGCACGCTGGTCCTGACCGGGACCAGCGGCGAGGTGCTGCGCGGTACGCGCCAGGTGCCGATGCGGCGGGAGCCGGAGAAGGCGGCCCGGGCGGCCAAGGCACCGGCGAAGGGCAAGCGTGCGCCGGTTGATCTGCCCGAGGAGGCGCTGCCGGTCTTCGAGGCGCTGCGCGGCTGGCGGGGCCGTACGGCCAAGGAGCAGGGCGTGCCCGCCTATGTGATCTTCCACGATGCGACGCTGCGGGAGATCGCCACGCTGCGGCCCACGACGACGACCGAGCTGGGCACGATCAGCGGCGTCGGTGAGAACAAGCTCGCGAAGTACGGGCAGCAGATTCTGGACGTGCTGACAGGGAAGGCGGACGAGCCCGAGCCCGAGCCCGGGGCCGCGGCAGGGGCAGGGGCAGGGGGAGCGACCGGGGCCGGGGGTGCGGCGGCCGGTTCCGGGGTGTCCGCGGCCGGTTCCGGGTTGTCCGCGGGCGGTTCCGCGGTGTCCGCGGGTGGCCGTGCCGAGCCGGGACCGGGGCCGGTGCCGGGTCCCGTAGCGGGACCGGAGGAGGAAGAAGAACTGCCGGAGCCGCCGGATGACATCGACTGGTGAGGGGCGGGGGCAGTTGAACGGCGGTAGGCGGCTAAGAGCGAGGAGATCACGGGGCGGCGGAGGCGCCGGACGGCAGGTGCAGGGTGGCTCGGGCGCCGCCGTCGGGGGCGTTGGCGAAGCGTAGGTCGATGCCGAGGACGGTAGCCTGGCCGACGGCGATGGTCAGGCCCAGGCCGTGCCCCTTGCCGCGGCCGGGGGCGTCGGTGCGGAAGCGCTGGGGTCCGTGGCGCAGCAGATCGGCGGGGTAGCCGGGGCCGTGGTCGCGTACCTCGATGGTCGGTGGTCCGTCGGGCGGGGCGTCGACGGTGACGACGACCGGGGGCCGGCCGTGCCGGTGCGCGTTGAGGACGAGGTTGGCCACGATGCGGTCGAGTCGACGCCGGTCGGTCTCGACGACCGTGTCGGAGACGATCCGCACCTCGGTGTCCAGGCCGGTGGCGCGTACCGAGCGTTCGACCAGCGGGCCCAGTTCGTAGGCGTCGAAGTCGCCGCGCTCGGTGCCGGAGTCCAGCCGGGAGATCTCCAGCAGGTCTTCGGTGAGCCGGTGCAGCGCCCGCAGCCGGTCGTTGATCATCTCCTTGGGGCGGCCCTCCGGGAGCAGCTCGGCCGAGGCGAGGATGCCGGTGAGGGGCGTACGGAGCTCATGGGCGACATCGGCGGTGAAGCGTTGCTCGGCCTGGAGGCGGCTCTGGAGGGAGCCGGCCACCGAGTCCAGGGCCGCGGCCACCGCCGCCACCTCGTCCTGGCCCGCCGGACCGCGCCCCGGTGCCCGGCCTTCCTCGTCGCCGACCCGGGCGTCCAGGTCGCCGGCGGTGATCCGGCGGGCGACCGCCGCCGTGGTGCCCAGCCGGCGGCTGATGCGGTGGGCGAGGAACAGCCCGGCGAGGCCGACGGCCGCGGCGGCGAGCACGGCCGAGCCCAGGATGGCGGTGTCGAGCTTCTCCAGGGAGCGGCGGGTGCTGCCGTACGAGTGCCAGACCGCCATCACCTGGTCGTCGGCGGGCGCCGCCGCCCACATGACGGGGCGGCCCCGATAGCTGCCGACCATCGTGCCGCGCCCACCTGAGCGCACCAACTCCCTTAGCTCATCGGGGAGTTCGGGCGGGTCGAGTCGGGAGTGGACGCTCTCGTCGGAGGTGCCGTACTCGAAGAGGGCCAGCGCGGTGTCGAGGTTCTCACGGGTCTCCTTGCGGATCTGACCGACGGTCTGGCGGGCCACCGCGTTGTGCACGAGGACGCCGAGGACGGCGGCGACCGCGCAGCTCACCGCCATCACGGTCAGCGCGATCTTCCAGCGGAGGGAGACCGCCGGGCGTCTCATGGGGGGCCGCCGTCTTCGTCCGGCCGGTTCCGGTGTTTGCGGGGCTCGTCGAGCGTGAGGTCCCACAGGTCCATCGAGTCACCGTCCCAGACGTAGTCGGTGACGCTGACGTAGCGCGGGTCCTTGGTGGGCTCCCGGATGGAGAGGTGCCCGGCCGCCAGCTCGACCCCGGCCAGCACCCCGCGCAGCGCCAGCACCCGAGTCACGACCTTGTGCTGGACGCTGTAGACGCGCAGCTCGCTGTTGCGGGCGTCGAGGTCGATGACGGTGATCAGGTCCGGCTTGCCGTCGCCCGTGAGGTCGTGCAGTTCGGGGCGGCGTACGGCCCTCGGCTCGGGCGGGTGCTGCCCCTGCGCGGCGATGTCCGCGTCGAGGACGGCGAGCGGGTCCACGTCGGCCATGGAGCCGCTGGGGACGTGCGGCACGTGCGGTACCGGCTTGCGGGCGGCCGGGTTGTCGTCCCGACCGAGCGGGGCGGGCGAGTACCCCGGCCACAGCGCGAGGGGCGCCTTGACGTCCCGGGCGCGCCCGTCGCTCTCCAGACCTTCCAGGCCGGCGCATCCGGCGAGGAGCGGCAGCAGGAGCGGACAGAGCAGGGGCAGGGCGAGGAGCCTTCGCACCGCGTCGCCACCGCCTCTCCGTCGCCGATTCCACCAAGCTATCCAAGCCTGCGACGGACGGAATCTTCAGCTCGGCCATTCCGACGGCACCGGGGCGGCCATTCCGACGCACCGGGGCGGCCATTCCGACGGCACCCCGGCGGCCATTCCGACGGCACCCCGGCGGCCAGGGCGACGGCACCGGGTGCGGCCAGGGCGACAGGGCGCCCGCGCGGACCGGATCGTGACGCCCGGGCGGGCCGAACCGATGACGCCCGGGCGAGCCGGACCGTGACGCCCCGGCGAGGTGCCGCGTCCCGGCGAGCGTGCCGCGTCCCGGGCCATGCGGCGCCTTGGCGCCTTTTGCCGCCTTTGCGGGGGCCGCACCCGACGCTTCGTCACAGGACCGATCCCAGAGATCTTGCTGGCTGTTACACAACGTACGGGTTGCCGTTAAGGACGCTCCGTAACGTGGTGCGCCGTTCCGTGCCCCCTGGCGGCCCACGCCGCCCCCGACGAGGAGTACCCATGCGGGCCCAGCGCCGCCACATGATCCGTACCGCCACCGTCGCGACCGGCGCGCTGGCCGTCGTCCTGCTTCCCGCAGGTGCCGCCTCCGCCGCCGATTCCACCGCGCCCTCGGAGAGCCGGACGTCGATCGTGCTGCCGGACAACGGGCTGGCCGGACTGGCCGAGAAGGCCGGCCACCTGCCCAAGGCCGGACTGATCGGCGGTGCGGGAGCGCTGGGCGTGGTGGCCACGACCGTCGCCGTGCACCGCCGGCGCCACGGCAGCCACGGCCGCGGTCACCAGGCCTGAACCGGGCAGTCAGCAGGCCTGAGCGGAGCGGCCAGCAGGCCTGAACCGGGCGGTCACCAGGCCTGGGCGGAGCGGCCAGCAGGCCTGAGCCACCGCCCGCCGCACGGCCTCACTCCCCCACCATCCGCTGCACGTCCTCGTACCCCAGCACCCCGCCACCCGTCCCCGTGACGTCCGGCAGCTGCCGGTCAGCGCGGATGGCGTCCGCCGCCCCGAGAGTGGCCTGAAGGGCCGTACGGAAGAGCAGCGAGCCGGTGCTGATACGGCGCACACCGAGCTCCGCCAGTCGGCTGACGGTGTGCCTCCCGGGGGCGAAGAGGATGTTCAGTGGAGCCGGGATCTCGGCGACCAGGACCGCCACGTCCTCGTCGGCGACGACGCCCGGTACGAAGACGCCGTCCGCGCCCGCGGCCAGGTAGCTCTCGGCGCGCGAGAGCGTCACCGAGAGCGGCGGCGGGGCGTCCACCAGCCAGTGGGTGTCGATCCGGGCGTTCAGGAACAGCCCCGGCGCCCGCCCCTTCGCAGCGCTGATCAATTCCGCCTGGCGGACCGGATCCTGCAACCCCGCACCGCCGGGCAGCCCGTCCTCCAGATTGAGACCGGCCGCCCCGGCCTCCGCCAACTCCCCGGCAAGTTCCGCGACTTGGGAGGGATCCCCGCCGAAGCCGCCCTCGATGTCGACGGTGTACGGACACTCCAGCCGGCCGTTGAGCCGCAGCGCCAGGGCCAGCGTCGCATCGCGGGCCTCGGCGAGGCCGCGCCCGTCCGGGTACCCATGGGCCGCGGCGACGCCCAGGCTCGTCGTACCGACCGCGGCGTACCCGGCGCCGGCGAGCGCGACGGCCGAGGCGACGTCCCAGGCGTTGGGCAGCAGCAGCGGCTGGTCGGCGTGGTGCAGCGCGTGGAAGTGGAAGGTGGCGTACTCCGGGGAGGTACTCATACGGGCACCGTAGGCACGTCTCCCTTCGGTTGGCGCCGAAGACTCGCGGCGGACAATGGCGTGATGACCACTCCGGCGTACAGCTCCGAACTCGCACGGCTGGCCGCACTGCTCGCGGACCGCACCCGCGCCACCTTCTGTCTGGCGCTGCTCGACGGCCGGGCCTGGACGCTCGGCGAGCTGGCGGCATATGCGCAGGTCGCGCCGTCGACGGCGAGCGAACACCTGACCCGGCTGACCGAAGGCGGACTGCTCGCCGAACACCGCCAGGGCCGTCACCGTTACGTCCGGCTGGCCGGCCCTCGCGTCGCCGAGCTGCTGGAGACCCTCACCGCGCAGCTCGATCCGCCGACCGAGGCCCCGCACGGCCTGCGCGCGGTGCACTCCTCGGCGGCGCTGGCCCGTGGCCGCACCTGTTACGACCACCTGGCCGGCCGGCTCGGCGTGACCATCACCGACGCCATGACCGGATGCGGGCTGCTCGACCAGGACGGCGGTTTCGCGCTGACCGACGCCGGCCGCGACTGGCTCACCGGCCGGCTGGACATCGAACCGGCCGCGCTGCGCACCGGCCGCCGCCCGCAGGCCCGCGGCTGCCTCGACTGGACCGAGCGCCGCCCCCACCTCGCGGGCACCGCCGGCGCCCGCCTGTGCGAACGGCTGCTGGACCGCCGCTGGATCCGCCGGATCGGGAGCGGCCGGGCGGTACGCCTCACGCGTGACGGGGCGACCGCGCTGCACGACCTGCTGGGGATCGACGGGGCGACGGCGGACCTGCTGTGAGGGCGGGGCAGCGGGCGGACGGGCAGCCCGGGACGGACGGCTGGTCCGCTGCCGGAGTACTGGCCCGGCCCGGCCGGGACGACTGGCCCGGCACGGCCGACCCGGCTGGGGACGGCCGCAATCCCGTGGCCCCGCGCGCCCCGGCCCCCGTACCGTACGCACATGATCGACACGACGCGCCCGGACCGCGCCGCCCCGGCCACCCGCACGCTCTGGCGCCCCACCGGCCCCGAGGAGCTCGCGCTGGTCGAGGCCTCCGGCTGGCGCGCCTGGCCGCCGCGGCTGCCCGACCAGCCGATCTTCTACCCCGTACTCAACGAGGACTACGCAGTACGCATCGCCCGCGACTGGAACGTACCGGCCTCCGGCGTCGGCCACGTCACCCGCTTCGAGGTCGAGGCGGACTTCGTCGCGCGCTACCCGGTGCAGCAGGCGGGCGGCCGGACGATCCTCGAACTCTGGGTCCCCGCCGAGGACTTGCCGGAGTTCAACCGGCACATCGTCGGCCGCATCGAGCTGGTCCACACCTTCCGCCCGCCGCAGTCGCCGTGACACCGGACCGGGCCCCAGGCCGCGCCGCCCGCCCCGTCCTGCTCACCTCGGCGCAGCGCACCGGCACCGCCGTGCTGCTGGCCGGGACGGCGACCCGGCGCGGCCTGGAGACCGCGGTGCTGACCGGCCCGGACACGCTGCGCGCGCTGGCCGGCCGGACGGTGCACTGGTACGGCGGACCACGCACCGCCGACCGTGTGTCCGGCGCCCTGGGGCTGGGGCTGCTGGAGCCGCCCGACGACTGGCTCGCCCGCCTGCCCCGGCAGCTCACCCTCCGCGACGTCGCACTGCTGACGCACGCGGAGGCGGTGCGGCTCCCGGGCCCGTTCTTCGCCAAGCCCCCAAGCGACAAGTCCTTCCCGCCCGGAGTGCGTACGGAGGGCGCCCGGCTGCCGCCGGCCGCCGCGAACACCCCGGTCCTGGTCTCGGAGGTGGTCTCGTTCGTCGCCGAGTACCGGCTCTTCCTCCTCGACGGCGCGCTGGCCACCGCCACCCGGTACGCCGTCCACGGACGGCTGGACCCCGCCCCGCTCGCCGACGACGACCGCGCGCCGCAGGTCCGCGCCTCCGCCGCCCGGCCACCTAGCCGCCCGCGCCGCACCCGCCCCGCCGCCCGTACACCGTGATCCGGGCGCCGCGCACCTCCCGGCTGCCGCAGACCTCGAACGCGTCCCGCAGCGTGGCGCGTTTGGCGATCTCCTGGTCGTTGTCGTCGGCGGGCTGGCCGGCGGGGTCACCGGCCACGATGATGCGGCGGGCGGCCAGCATGCGGTCGCGGATGGCGTCGCCGGAGAGCTCGGTGCCGTAGAGGGTGTGCGAGGCCAGGGGGCTCTCGGCCAGGGCGAGGTCGTTCAGGCCGCGGAAGTCGTGCGGCCGGGTCGCCATCCAGATCCGGCGCCGGGACGGCATGAAGAGCAGGCCGTCGCCCGGCTCGGCGACCTCCCGGACGGCCTGGGCGACCGCGGTGACGTCGTCGACCCGGCTGTCCGGGCTGCGCAGATGGACGTTGACGGGGAGCAGCGCGGCCAGCGCCGCCGCCAGGGCCAGGGTCCGGCGCAGCCGTCGGGCCCGGGTCTGGCCGTGCTCGCCGGCCGGACGGAGCAGCCGGGCCAGGGCCGCGCCCGCGAGCAGCGCGAACCCGACGACGTAGTACAGGACGTAGCGGTCGACGTAGGCCGGCTCGACGTGGGAGAGCAGGAGCAGCAGCAGGGTGGGGAGCAGCAGCAGCGGGACGGCCAGGGCGCGCAGGCCGATCGGGCCGCGGGAGCGCACCCGGACGCGGGCGCAGGCGATGCCGAGGACCGCGAGCACGGCGAAGGTCAGCAGCTGGATCGGGTCCGGCCACATCAGCCAGCTGATCTGCGCGGACTGCCGGGTGCTGTAGACCGCGAGCGGGGCCAGCCCGGCGAGCACGGCGACCGCGCACAGCGCCCAGGCGCGCCGCACGGGGCGGGGCAGCCGGGCGAGGATCACCGCGGCGCCGTGCGCGGGCAGCGCCAGACATGCGAACTCGTGCAGCAGGCAGGCGCACAGCATCAGCACCGCATACCCCAGCCACAGCTTCCGGCGGGGGCGGGCGGCGGTCAGCACCAACAGGTAGCTGGCCCAGACGACCAGGGCGCAGACGAGCGCGTAGGAGCGTCCCTCCTGCGCGTACTGCTGCACGACCGGAATCAGCGCGAAGGTGAGGCCGGCGAGCAGGCCGGCCCGCCGGCCGACCAGCCGCCCGCCCAGCAGGGCGACGCCCGCCGCGGCGGCGGTCATCGCCGCCACGGACGGCAGCCGAAGGCCGATCACCTGGCCCAGGACGCCGTCGAGGGTGGCGTCGTAGAAGCGGAACCAGACGTGCATCAGCGCGTAGTACAGGCCGTGGACGACATCGACGTGCTGGAGCGTGGACCACAGGTCGGCCAGGCTGCGGTGCGCCATGTCGTAGGTGACCGCCTCGTCCCGCCAGACGGCGTCCTGCCGGCGGACCCCCCACGCCCCCAGGAGCAGCATCAGCCCGGAGGGCATCAGCACCACCGCGCCCTGTGCCGCCCGGGTACCGCGGACGGCGACGGCGGACGGGTGGGTCGGCTTCTGGATCTGCGCTACGTCGATGACGGGCTCCGGTCGCGCACGGGACGGACGGGCTTCGGGCGGATCACGAACGGACTTCGGGCGGCGGGGTGCGTACCGACGCGAGGTGCGTACCGACGCAGGCTACGGGCGGGACGTGGCAGCGGGGGCCCGACCCGGCGCATCCGCCGGCCCGGGCCCCCGGCACGCTCACCCCAGTCGGGTCAACTTCGCTCCGAAGGACGGCTCGCGGAGGTCCTTCTGGAGCGCCACCGGTACCTTCTGGGCGGTCTGGCCGCTGCCGACCGTCAGCACTCCGACCGTCGTCCCGGCCTTCGCCTCGTGCGGGACCTTCTTACCGCCGCCGATGCTCAACTTCAGCTTCTGGCCCGGGACTCCGACCGCCTTCAGGTCCTTGGTGGCGACGACGGGCGTCTGTCCGCCCAGGCCGTCGTCGACGTAGCCGACGACCTGGCCCTTCTTCACCGCCGTGGCCGAGGTCAGGGCGGTGCGTACGGCTGCGATGACCTTCTTGCTGTTGTTCTTGACCATGGTGAGGCTGTTGGAGCCGTCGGGGTCCAGGCCCTTGAAGTGCTGGTCCATCATCGTGCCGAGTATCAGGCGGTCCTTGCCGTCCACCGTCTTGTAGGCCGCCCAGGACAGCGTGCCGCCGGCCGCCGTGCTGGAGCCGGTCTTGATGCCCTTGATGCTCAGCCCGGCCAGCAGCAGGTCGTCGTTGTTGTTGTTGATCCGCTTCGGCACGCCCGGGATGTCGGCGTTGGGCATGGCGACGATCGGCCGGAAGGCGTCGAACTTCATGACGGCCTCGGCCAGCTTGAGCTGGTCGACGGCGGTGCTCACGGTCTTGGGGTCCAGGCCGCTGGGGTCGGTGTAGGTGGTGTTCTTCATGCCCAGGTCCTTGGCGGCGTCGTTCATCTTCTTGACGAACGCCCCCTCGTTGGCGGACTGGGCGTCCCAACGGGCCAGCAGCCGGGCGATGTTGTTGCCGGACGGGATCATCAGCATCTTGATCATGTCCTGCTGGCTGAACTTCTGCCCCGCCTGAAGCCCCTTGATCCGCGACTCGTCCCTGGAACCGCCCTCGGTCACCGCCTTGGCGTCGACCTCGACCTGCGGGCCCTTGTCGTCCTTCTTGAGCGGGTGGTCCCTGAGGATGACGTAGGCCGTCATGATCTTGGCGACGCTCGCGGTCGGCACCGGCTTCTGCTCGCCGAACGTGCCGATCTCGCCGGAGCCCACGACCGTGACCGCCGCCTGCCCGTGCTCGGGCCACGGGATGGAGAGCTTGCCGCCCTCGAAGGTGAACGAGGACTTGGCGTCGCCGAGGACGAGCGTCGGATTCGGCAGCGGACGCACCGACTGGACGACCACGAAGATGACCGCCAGCAGGATCGCCAGCGGGGTCCAGATCTTGATCCGGCGGGCGACGGTGCGCAGCGTGGTCTCGGGCGGCGGCGGGGTGTTGGTGAGCTTCGCCAGCAGGTCGAGCGGCGGCAGCGGCTCCTGCTTGGTCCGCTCCGACTCGGGCAGCGCGGCGGGCTGGGCGCCGGCCGTGGCACCGGTGGCCGCGGGCGGCATCGCACCGGGGCTGTCGGCGCGCCCGGGCGCCCCGGCCGACTTGGCGGGGGCGGCGGCGGCCTTGCCGGTCGCCTTGTCGGCAGCCTTGTCGGTCTCCTTGCCGGTCGCCTTCTCCCCGGTCGCCTTGTCCCCGGTCGCCTTGTCCCCGGTCGCCTTGTCAGTCGCCTTGCCGGCGTCCCGTTCCGCGGGCTTCTCGGCCAGCTTCTCGGCGGCCTTCTCCGCAGCCTTGTCGGCGGCCTTGTCGGTCGTACGGGAGGGGGTCTTGGGCGCCGTCTTGCCCAGCGACTTGCCCGCACTGCCGTTGTCCGCCGACTTCAGCGCCACGAACTGGCTGGTCCGCTCGGAGTCACGCTCGGGCGCCTCCTCGGCACCGGTCGCCTTCCCCGAGCCGGAACCCTTCGCGGCGCCGGACTCCTTGCCGCCGGGTTCCTTGCTGTCCGTCTCCTTGGCAGCGGAATCCTTGGCTCCGCTCTCCTTGGCGACAGCGGACGCTTCCGTGCCCTTGGACTCGCCCTTGCCCCCGTCCGTGCCCTTGGACTCGCCCTTGCCCCCGCCCTTCTCCGTGCCCTTGCCCTTGGCGGGCGGGGTGATCTTGAACGCGGTGGTCGCCTGGTCGACGGCCTCGGCCGAGGCACCCTTCCCCTTGGTCTTCGCAAGGGCGAACACACGGGTCGGCTCATCGACCGCCTCGTCAACCGCCGCGTCGTCGCCCTCGGGCTCGCCCTGGGCCGCACCGTCGCCGTCGGCGTCACCCTTGGCGGCGCTGTCGGCGGCGCTCTTGACAGCACCCTTGGCCTCGCCCTTGACGGCACCCTTGGCCTCGCCCTTGGCGACGCTCTTCTCCGCGACCGCCTCGGCAGGCTTGCCCTTCTGCCGCCCGACGGTCTTGAACACCGCGGTCGGCTGGTCGACGACCTCGGCCCCGGCATCCTTGTCGGCGTCGGACCCGGCCCCGGCATCCGCGTCGGCATCGGCATCGGCCGTGGCCGCCCGCGCCGGCTCGGACCCGCCCTTCGCCCCGCCGTTCGCCCGGCCCTTCGCTCCGGCCTTCGCCTCGCCCTTCACGTCCGCCGCGGCCGCCGGCTTTGCTGCTGCCTTTGCAGCGGCACCCTCATCAGCCCCGTCGGCACCCCCGGCAACAGCCTCATCCGCAGACTCGTCGGCCTCGGACGCCACGTCGTCAGCCGTGGACGCCACCTCGGCGCCCCCTGCGGAGCGTTCGCTCTCAGCCGCCTCGCCGGTCACGTCGGCCGCGGCGTCCTCGTCGCCCCCGTCGACGTCCCCGTCGACGTCCCCGTCGACGTCCTCGCCGGCGCCCCCGTCAGCGCCCCCGTCGCCCTTCTCCGCGGTCCGGGCAGCCGCGGCGCCCTGCGGGCGGCCCTTGCCCCCCTCGGCGCCCACGGCGCCCTCAGCGGCCTTCTGAGGCGCTTCAGCGGCCTCAGCAGGCTCGGGCTTCCCGGGCGCTTCGGAGTCCTCGGCCGCCTTCGCGGCCCCCGACTCCTTCGCCGGTCGATCCGGTTCCCCTCGGAAGGCGGACAGGCGCGGATCACGTTCGCTCCGCGCCGTCTCCCCCGACGACTGCTTCTTGTCCGACTTGTCGGGGGACTCGCCCGCCACCGATGTCTCCTTCATACGTCCCACTGCTGCCTGGCCCAGTGTTCCCAAGTGTCCTGTGTCCGCACAGCGCCGCCTCGCCGCCACGCGAACCGGGTACCTGCCGCACCCCACGGAAAGCTGTCGCCGACGTGCAAGACGAGAACGACATACCTACCGGTTCCCTATCGAACCCCCCACGCACCCTCGACAGATGAATGTGAGAGGGGTCACCCTGTCATTCATCCACGCGGGGAGGCATGGATGGGCAGGAGCCGCAGAACAATTCCGGAGGAGCTTCTGCTGCTCGCTTTGGACCCGACCACGGGCACCACAGCGCAGCCGCAGTCGCTCGACCTCGGCCTGGCCGGGGCCCAGCTAGTAGAGCTGGCTCTGGCAGGACGGATAGCCCCAGACGGGGATCGTATCGCCGTGGTGATGGCACGGCCGACAGGAGATCCAACTCTGGACTCCGCGCTCGAACTGCTGCGCCGACGCGGCAGTCCGGTGCGCGCGGTCCACTGGATCGGCGGGCCCCGACTGGGGCTGCGCCAGACGTACCTCACGCATCTCGAACGGTGCGGCATGGTGCATGCCGTGGCGGGTCAGATGTGCGGGGTGCTGCCGACGACGCGCTACCAAGCGACGGAGACGGCGATCAGCCGGGAAATCAGGGCCCGGCTGGACAACGCGATCCGCACCGGCGTACCCCCGGACCCGCGGACCGCGGCGCTCGCCGCGCTGGCCCATGCGGTCGGCCTCGGCAAGCACCTCTACCCAGGGAACGAGGGGCGGTCATCGCGCTCCCGTCTCCGGGATCTCATTCGACACGACCCGATGGGCGGGCTGGTCGCACACGCCGTCATGGACGTGCAGAACGGCGTCGCGGCCCAGCCCCGGCGGCCGCAGGCCGCCGGGGCGGGAGCCGTACGGCAACCGGCGTCGCATGCCACGGCGGACCCGGCCGGCGCGCCGAGCCAGTCGCGGCACGGCCACGGCAGGATGGCCCGAGTGGGCGCCCGCTGACGCCGTAAGGACGCCGCACGAGGTCCCGTATCCAACGGTGCAGCGCCACTTCCGCACCACCCGCACCACCGCCCCACCATCCCGTTCGGGAGCCGCAGCAAGGAGCGCGGGGCGGCGGTTCCGGCCGTTCTGGACGACGACCGGGACCGCCGCCCCGCGCAAATGCGCGCTCGCCTTCTGTGTGCGTTTCACTGCGCGGTGTCACCTCGGAGTGGCAGTCTGCTGACTGGAAACGACAGCAGTACGGAGCCGGAGGTGCACTTCCCGTGGCGTCCAGTGTCAATCCCACCGTCAGACGACGCCGCTTGGGCCAGGAGCTGCGCAGGCTCCGCGAGCTCAAGGGCATGACGGCGGAGGAGGTGGCCGAGAAACTGTTGGTCTCCCAGTCGAAGATCAGCAGACTGGAGAACGGCCGCCGCAGCATCAGCCAGCGCGATGTCCGCGATCTCTGCGCGGTCTACGAGGTCGAGGACCACCGGATGGTCGAATCGCTGATGCAGATGGCGAAGGACTCCCGCCAGCAGGGCTGGTGGCACGCCTTCGGCGACATCCCCTACAGCGTGTACATCGGTCTGGAGACCGAGGCGGCCTCGCTGCGGATCTACGAGTCCCTCCTGGTGCCCGGCCTGCTACAGACGCCCGGCTACGCCGAGGCGGTCATCCCCGGAACCGTCCCCGAGTTGGCGTCGGACCACCTGGAGAAGCGGATCCAGGTGCGGATGCGCCGCCAGGAGCGGGTCAACGACCCCGAGCGCCCGCTGCGACTGTGGGTGGTGCTGGACGAGAGCGCGCTGCGACGAGTGGTCGGCAGTCATCTGATCATGCGCGAACAGCTCGACCATCTCGTCGAGATGACCAATTTGCCGCATGTGACGGTGCAGGTACTTCCGTACCAGACCGGCGCGCACGCCGGAATGTCGGGAACGTTCTCCATTCTGGAATTCGACGACGACTCGGATTCCAGCGTGGTGTACATCGAGGGCGTCACCAGCGACCTCTACCTGGAGAAGACGAATGATGTGCACAAATACACGATCATGTACGAGCACTTGCGGGCACAGGCACTGAGCGCGGAGGCCAGCCGGGAGTTCATCGCCGATGCGGCGAAATCCCACGCGGACGCCGTGAGGTGAGGCGTCGAGCCGGGAGGAAATGGGGCGGAATCTAGTATTCCGGATAACGGGTTCGCACGGTACACCTGCCCCTACTTCCTTGAAAAGAGATCAAGGAATATGCCATTCGGACGGGTGAACGGCCTCTGCGGCTGGTGATGTTGGCGCGTAGCGTCGTCACTACCGAATCCGCGGTAACCCAGAGTGAGCAGGAGCGAACATGGCCGTGCAGCCCAATTCCGCATTCTCCTGGACCAAGTCCTCGTACTCCGGCGGCAACGGCGCCTGCGTCGAATTCGCCGTACCCACCACCACAGCCATCGCGGTGCGCGACTCCAAGGACCCCGAGGGGCCGCGCCTCACGTTCGACAACTCCTCCTGGAGGCGCTTCGTGTCGGACGTCGCCGACGGCGCGTTCGACGTGGCGTGACCTGACGCGTCACGATCCGCATTCCGCAGATACGAGCCCTCTCGACTGGATCGCCGTCCCGGCCGAGGGGGCTCGGCCATGCCCACTCCCCGTTACCGGAATTCAGCGCAATTCGGCCACATACCGATCCGTCCCGGGGACGGTCGGCAGGAACGGCGCCATGAGCTCCACCCGTCCCAGCCCGGACTCCGCGACCTCCTCCCCCAGGCCGGCGAAGTGCGCCGCCCAGTCGTCGCGCGGATCGCGCTCAAGGAACCACAGCAGGGTCAGCCGGGTGTCGACGCCCTCGACCTGCTTCACATACGCCATCCGGTCCCCCGGCAGCGGCGTCGGCCGGAAGACCGTGACCATCGCCGCCGGTGAGCCGGCCAGCCGCCGCGGCAGGTGCCGGGTGCGCAGCCAGCGAAGCAGTTCGGCCCGCCGCTGCGGACCGTCCGCGTCGATCACCTCCAGCACCAGTCCGGCGTAGGGATGGTCCAGCGCGTGGAAGTCGCGGGGGCCCGCGGCACCGTCCCGGTAGACGGTCGCCAGATGGTCCTGGAAGGCCGTGAAGACGTGTGTGCGGCCCTGGTGGACCCGGCCGTCCCGGTTGAGGCGCCGGTTGATGCCGACGGTCCACTTCATGTGCTCGTCGTAGCGGCCCTCGGTGAGCCAGTAGGTGGAGAGGTAGCAGCCGGCCGTGACCGGCTGGGCGACGGCGGACTGCTCCGGGTAGCGCAGCAGTTGGAGTTCGCGGGTGGCCACCCAGCGGCGGCCGGCGAACATCCAGGGCATCGCCATGGCGCCGGCGATGTAGTGGTCGTCCTCGTACCAGCGGTTGTAGGCGTGTTCATGGCCCGGATGCGGTTCGACCATGGTGATCAGCGCGTGCCCGGGGCGCACCCCGTAGGGGCCGACGGCGGCCAGTTCGGCGTATGCGGCGACGTTGGTGTCGACGTTGGTGTCGACGACGGAGGGGGCGTCCTGTGGCGTTCCTTCGCGGTCTGCGGTCATGACGGACAGGTGTAGCTGACGATCCATCAGAAGGCGAGGGGTGCCGCGGGGCGTCCGGACCGCGGGGGCGTTCACCATGCGGGCACCCCTGCACACCGGGCGCCGCCCCGGCTACCCTCCATGCCACCTGTGGCTAACGACGGTTAACCGCAGGTCATGAGTGAGGGGAGACACCATGCCGGACGCGCGCCACGCCGACACCCACGCCCACACCCACGCCCCCGTACCCGAACTCGCCGCACGGGCGGCGCGGACCGGCAGCTCGCCCGTACGGGACATCCTGGCGCTCACCGCCCGCCCCGAGGTCATCTCGTTCGCCGGCGGGCTGCCCGCGCCCGAGCTCTTCGACGCGGCGGGGGTGGCCGAGGCCTTCCGGTACGTGCTGGCCGAACAGCCCCGGCGGGCGCTCCAGTACTCCACGAGTGAGGGCGATCCGGCGCTGCGGACGGCCGTCGCGGCGCGGCTGACCGGGCGCGGGCTGCCCACCGACGCCGACGACCTCCTGGTGACCACCGGCTCCCAGCAGGGCCTGTCGCTGCTGGCCACCGCCCTGTTGGAGCCGGGCGACACGGTGCTGGTCGAGGACCCCTGCTACCTCGCGGCGCTACAGATCTTCTCGCTCGCCGGCGCCCGGGTGGTGCCGGTGCCCACCGACGACGGCGGCCTGGACCCGGCGGCGCTGGACGAGATCGCCGCGCGCGAGCGCCCCAAGCTGCTCTACGTCATACCGACGTTCCAGAACCCGACCGGCCGCACGCTGTCCCCCGAGCGGCGGGCCGCGGTCGCCGAGGTCGCCGCCCGGCGCGGCCTGTGGATCGCCGAGGACGACCCATACGGGGAGCTGCGCTTCGAGGGCGAGCCGGCGCCGTGGGTCGCCGCCTTCCCCGGGGCAGGGGACCGTACGGCGCTGCTCGGCTCGTTCTCCAAGGTGATGGCGCCCGGGCTGCGGTTGGGGACGCTGCGGGCGCCGGCCGCGCTGCGGCGTGCCTGCGTCATCGCCAAGCAGGCCGCCGATCTGCACACCTCGACCGTCGACCAGGCGGCCGCGGCGCGCTACCTGACGGTCTCGGACCTGGACGCCCATCTGGCGCGGGTGCGCGACGCCTACCGCGAGCGGCGGGACGCGCTGGTCGACGGGCTGGCCGCGGCGCTCCCCGAGGGCTCGCGGTGGAACCGTCCGGCGGGCGGCATGTTCGTCTGGGCGACGCTGCCCGAGGGGTACGACGCGACGGCGCTGCTGCCCGAGGTCGTCCGGCATGACGTCGCCTACGTTCCCGGCGCGCCGTTCTTCGCCGGGACGCCGGATCCGGCCGCCGCCCGGCTGTCGTTCGTGACGCACCCTCCGGAGGAGATCCGCGAGGGCCTGGGCCGGCTGCGCACGGCGCTGGAGGGCGCGCGTCGGCAGGGGTGAGCGCGGGAGGGTCTGCGTGTGCCGTCGACCAGCCCCGACCGCACCGCCCGCTCCCGAACCGTCGACGAACCGTCGACCGGCGTCGACGACCGCTCCCGGCTCTGGCCTTCCCGGGCCGCCGGACCTACCCTGACGGATCGTCAGTTAGTGCCGGTGGCCCGGGAGGCGGACATGCTGCTGCGGAAGAAGACCGTCGTCGTCTCGGGCGTGGGCGCCGGGCTCGGCCACCAGGTCGCGGCGGCCTGCGTGCGCGACGGCGCCTCGGTGGTCCTGGGAGCCCGCACGGAGGCGAACCTCGCGACGACCGCCGCACGGATCGACCCTTCGGGCGAGCGGACCGCCTGGCGGGCGACCGACATCGCCGACGAGGCGCAGTGCGAGGCGCTGGCCGCGCTGGCCGTGGAGCGGTTCGGCGGGATCGACGCGGTGATCCACGTCGCCGCGCTGGACTCGCTCTTCGGCGGCCTCCGGGACGCCGACTTCGACTCCTGGCGCGGCGTCGTGGACGTCAACCTCTTCGGCACGCTGCGGATGACCCGGGCCTGCCTGCCGTCACTGACCGCGCGCGGCGGCGGTTCGGTGGTGATGATCGGCACCCAGTCGTCGGTGGCCGCACCCTCGCAGGTGCAGCAGGCGGCGTATGCGGCGTCCAAGGGCGGGCTGGTCTCGGCGATGTACTCGCTGGCGCGCGAGCTGGGGCCGGACCGCATACGGGTCAACACCGTGCAACCGGGCTGGATGTGGGGCCCGCCGGTCGAGGCGTATGTGCGCTTCCAGGCGCACACCGAAGGCGTACCGGAGTCCGAGGCGCTCGCCCGGCTGACCGGGCGGATGGCGCTGCCCGAACTGGCGACGGACGCCGATGTGGCCGAGACCGCGGTCTTCCTGGCCTCCGACCGGGCGCGCGCCATCACCGGTCAGTCACTGCTGGTCAATGCGGGAGAGCTGATGCGGTAGCAGCCGCTCCTCGTTCTCTCGACCGACTCCGGCCGCACGGGATCCCGCTCCCGTGCGGCCGATGTGCGTACGGGCCGACGCCCGGCGAAGTATGGGTTCATCGTGTGCGCGGCCGCCGGACCGGGACAATGCCCGCGATAGCCAAGGGAAGGCAAAATCGTCCGCCTTGCTGATCGGTATTCATATCCATGACCATCGATGGTCTTGACCGGTCCACCGGACGGGCGGTTCAATCCCCGAAGTCCCCACTCCCGCAAGGGGATACCGCCCCACAGAACGTCACGGCGAAGTGGCGCACGTTCACAAGGCGGACCCCTGGAGGGGGCATGGACAGTCTCGACTGGGCCGTACTCATCGGCTACTTCGGCGTGATGGTGGCGATCGGCGTGTGGTCGCACAAGCGGGTGGACGACGTCGGCGACTTCTTCACCGCGGGCGGCAGGATGCCGTGGTGGCTGTCCGGCATCTCCCACCACATGTCCGGCTACAGCGCCGTGATGTTCACCGGCTACGCCGGCATCGCCTACCAGTACGGCATCACCTCCTACGTCACCTGGTCCTTCCCGATCGCGATCGGCATCGCCATCGGCGCCCGGCTGTTCGCCGGTCGGCTCAACCGGCTGCGGTCGCGGCTCGGCGTCGCCTCACCGCTCGAGTACCTCAAGAGCCGCTACAACCTGCCCACGCAGCAGGCGCTCGCCTGGTCCGGCGTACTGCTGAAGATCGTGGACGTGGGCGCCAAGTGGGCCGCCATCGCCACCCTGTTGTCCGTCTTCACCGGTATCTCGCTCAACCAGGGCATCCTGATCACGGGCCTGATCACCGGCGTCTACTGCACGGTCGGCGGGCTGTGGGCGGACGCCCTCACCGAGCTGGGGCAGTTCGTCATCCAACTGCTGGCCGGCGTCGCGATGTTGGCCACCGTCCTGGGCGAACTGGGTGGTATCAGCGCGCTGTGGACGGTGTGGGACAAGCTGCCGGACCACCACGCCCGGCCGACGGTCGGCCCGTACACCCTGACCTTCCTGCTGGCCTACCTCTTCATCAAGACCTTCGAGTACAGCGGTGGCATGTGGAACCAGGCGCAGCGCTTCATGGCCACCGGCAGCGCCCGGGAGGCCCGGCGCTCGGCGGGACTCTCCGCGGCCCTGTGGTTCGTCTGGCCCGCGGTGCTCTTCTTCCCCATGTGGGCGGCGCCGCTGCTGGTCACGGCGGAGAAGCCGGACGCGTCCGACGCCTACGCCCTGCTGACCGAACGGCTGTTGCCGCACGGGCTGCTGGGCCTGGTCGTCGTCGGCTTCTTCTCCCACACGATGGCGATGTGCTCCTCGGACGCCAACGCCGTCGCCGCGGTGTTCACCCGGGACATCGCACCCGCGCTGTCGGCGAGGGCGCGCGACTGGTCGCACCGGTCCGGGCTGCTGGCCGCGCGGCTGTCGACGGTCGCCTTCCTGGGGCTGTCGATGGCGATAGCGACCCAGGTCGACTCGCCCGCGTTCAAGGACATCATCACCGTCGTCATCACGTGGGTGGCCGGACTGGTCGGGCCCATCTCGATCCCGTTCCTGCTCGGGATGCTGCGGGCGTTCCGCAGGTCCGGGCCGACCGCGGCGCTGGGCTCCTGGGCGGCCGGTCTGTTCGCCTTCTGGCTGACCGACTACGGCCTGGGCGACGTCCGGCTCCAGATCCAGATCGTCTCGCCGGTCGCCACCTCCCTCGTGCTCTACGTCCTGCTCGGCCTGGTGCGGCCGGAGGACACCGCGGAACGGGACGCGGTGCTGGCGCGGATCAACTCGGACGACGACGGGGACGGCGCGGGGGCGGGGGCGGCGGCGGGGATTCCGGGGCCCTACGCCCGCGGGTAGCGGGCGAGCCAGCCCGAGGACGAGCCGGCCGGGCCGTGCAGCGCGGCGCCCTGCGTCATCTCCATCGCGAAGTCGTCGGCCAGTTGCAGGATCGTGGGCCGGCCCTCCAGCTCGACCAGCCACACCGGCGGCAGCGCCGTCTCGCCGTGCAGGGTGCCCAGCAGGTTGCCGCAGATCGAGCCGGTGGAGTCGCTGTCGCCGCCGTGGTTCACGGCGAGCAGCAGACCGTGCCGGACGTCCTCGGCGACCAGCGCGCAGTACACGCCGATCGACAGCGCCTCCTCGGCCGTCCACCCCTCGCCCAGCGACTCCACCCGGGCCGGCGTCGGCATGCCCTGCCGTACGGCGCCGAGCGCGCGCTTGAGGGCGTCGGAGGTCTCCTCGTGGCCGGGCCGGGTGGACAGATGGGCCAGCGCCTTCTGTACGGCGCTGTCGAGGTCGTCACCACGGGCCAGCGCATGGTTGATCACCGCGAAGGCGCCGGCCGCCAGATAGCCGGTGGGGTGGCCGTGCGTCTGCGCCGCGCACTCGGCGGCGAGCTGGAAGACCAGCTGCGGCTCCCAGCCGACCAGCAGGCCGAACGGCGCGGAGCGCATCACCGCGCCGCACCCCTTCGAGTCGGGGTTCTTGGGGGCGTCGAGGGTACCCATCACCTCGTCGCCGAGTCCGTTCAGACAGGCCCGGCCGGGTGCGCGGCGGGAGTAGAGCCACTCCTCGCGGGCCAGCCAGCCATCCTCCTCCTTGCGCTCGTCCGGGCCCCAGTCGTGCTGGGTGGCGGCCCAGCGCAGGTAGGCGCGGTGGACGTCGGTGGGCGGGTGCCAGGCGCCGGTGTCCCGGCGGACCTGGGCGCGGATCAGTCCGTCCACGGTGAACAGGGTCATCTGGGTGTCGTCGGTGACCGCCCCGCGCCGCCCGTAGGCGGGCACGAAGTCCGTCACGCCCTCCTGGCCGTGCGCCGCCCGGATCGCATCGAGGGAGTCGAACTCGATCCCGGCCCCGAGGGCGTCGCCGATGGCGCCGCCGAGCAGACAGCCGCGTACCCGGCTGCGGAAGTCCTGCTGTTCCGCACGCCCCCAGATGGCGCCGCCGCCCGCCGCGCTCATGTCGGGACCTCGCTCCGCTCGGCCCCGCTTGCGCCCGGCGCGCAGTCGTGCATGGCTCGCTCACTGCGCTCGCTCACTGCGCCTCCCGAAGCTCACACCGGTCCAGGGCCTTGCGGAGCCCTTCGCGCAGCACTGTAATCGACCAGGATTGATCAGTTTCCAGCCAGGTGAGTATGCGAATAGTCGCTGGCAAGGCGGCTTTTGGGCGGTACGGTCCGGTAGCGTCCGGCCCCGACCACGGGCCGTGGCTGCATGCCCACCTGCCGTCCGCCCCACCCCGGGAGAACCCGCATGACACCGCGCTGCGCCGTACTCGACGACTACCAGGGCGTGGCCCTCTCGATGGCCGACTGGGCCGCCCTGGACGGCGCCGTGGACGTCCGCACGCTGTCGGAGCCGCTCCGTTCCGAGGACGAGGTGGTCGCGGCGATCGGCGACTGCGAGATCGTCGTCGCGATGCGCGAGCGCACCCCGTTCCCCGCCTCGCTGCTGGCCAGGCTGCCCCGCCTCCGGCTGCTGATCACCTCCGGCATGCGCAACGCCGCCATCGATCTGCCGGCCGCGGCCCGGCACGGCGTCACGGTCTGTGGAACGGCAGGCAACACCGAGCCGCCGGTCGAACTCACCTGGGCCCTGATCCTCGGCCTGGCCCGCAACGTCGCGACCGAGAGCGCCGCGATGCGGACCGGCGGCCCGTGGCAGAGCACGCTCGGTGCCGATCTGCACGGCCGCACGCTCGGCCTGCTCGGCCTGGGCAAGATCGGCACCCGGGTCGCCCGGATCGGCCAGGCCTTCGGCATGGACGTGGTCGCCTGGAGCCGGAACCTGACCGCCGCACGGGCCGCGGAGGTGGGCGTGCGCGCCACCGCGACCAAGGAAGAGCTCCTGGAGAACAGCGACGTCGTCTCCGTCCACCTCGTCCTCGGCGACCGCACCCGCGGTCTGCTCGGCGCCGCGGAACTGCGCCGGATGCGGCCCACCGGCTACCTGGTCAACGCCTCCCGCGCCGCCATCGTCGACCAGGACGCGCTGCTCCGGGCGCTCCGCGAGAACTGGATCGCCGGCGCCGGGCTGGACGTCTTCGAGCAGGAGCCGCTGCCCGCCGACCACCCCCTGCGCACCCTGCCGAACGTCCTCGCCCTCCCGCACCTCGGCTATGTCACCCGCCGCAACTACGAGGGCTACTTCCAGCAGGCCGTCGAGGACATCACCGCGTTCCTGGCGGGCAACCCGGTGCGGATACTTGTCTGAGCACGCAGAGCGGACACCCGATCACCAGGAGTGCAACCGTTCGATGATGGCAGGGGCGCACGCTGGGCATGCTCTCCCCATGTCCGAGTACGAGTGGGATCGCACCACCATGGCCGTCGTTGCCTCCGCGCTCTCCGGGGACAGCGACGGCGCGGTGGAACTCCTCCGGCCGCTCCCCCAGAGCGATGTCTGCCACATCGCGGTACGGCTCGCCGCCATGGCCGCCGACGCACTGATCGTCGCCGCACAGGACAGCGGGGGCGACCGCGAGGAGGCGCTGTCGCAGTGGCAGCAGTGCATCCTCCAGCACGAGTCCGAGTACGAGGAGGAGTAGCGGCCCGCGCCCCCTCGCTCCCGCGCCCCGCTCCCCCGTACCCGCCGCTCAAATACGCGCCGCTAGTCGACCACCGGCAGCAGCTCCGGCAGATGCCCGTCCGAGGCGAGGGCGGCGGCCCGGCGCTCCTCGGGGACCGGGCCGTAGGTCGTCGTCCGGGGGCGGGCCGGACGACCCGCCTGGTCGGCGATGGCGATCAGATCCCGGATGGAGCGGTAGGAGCCGTAACTCGACCCCGCCATCCGGGAGATGGTCTCCTCCATCAGGGTGCCCCCCAGGTCGTTGGCGCCCGAGCGGAGCATCGCGGCGGCCCCGTCCGCGCCCAGTTTGACCCAGCTGGTCTGGATATTGGTGATGTGCGGGTGGAGCAGCAGCCGGGCCATGGCCGTCACCGCGCGGTTGTCGCGGGTGGTGGGGCCGGGGCGGGCGATCCCGGCGAGGTAGACCGGGGCGTTGGTGTGGATGAATGGCAGGGTGACGAACTCGGTGAAGCCGCCGGTCTCCTGCTGGATCTCGGCCAGCAGCCGGAGGTGGCCGAGCCAGTGGTGCGGCTGGTCGACATGGCCGTACATCATCGTCGAGGACGAGCGGATGCCCAGCTCATGGGCGGTCTTGATGACCTCGACCCAGGTGGCGGTGGGGAGCTTGCCCTTGGTGAGGATCCAGCGCACCTCGTCGTCGAGGATCTCCGCGGCCGTACCGGGAATGCTGTCCAGCCCCGCCGCCTTCGCCTCCGTGAGCCACTCGCGGATCGACAGCCCGGTGCGCGTCGCGCCATTGACGACCTCCATGGGCGAGAAGGCGTGCACATGCATCCCGGGGACCCGCTCCTTCACCGCGCGGGCGATGTCGAAGTACGCCGTGCCGGGCAGGTCGGGGTGGATGCCGCCCTGCATGCAGACCTCCACCGCGCCCACCTCCCAGGCCTGTTGGGCGCGGTCGGCGACCTGGGAGAGGGAGAGGGTGTAGGCGTCGGCGTCCGTACGGCGCTGGGCGAAGGCGCAGAACCGGCAGCCGGTGTAGCAGACGTTGGTGAAGTTGATGTTCCTGGTGACGATGTAGGTGACGTCGTCGCCGACGGTGTCCCGGCGCAGCTCGTCGGCGATCGTGCACAGCGCGTCCAGGGCGGGGCCGTCGGCGTGCAGCAGCGCCAGCGCCTGGGCGTCGGTCAGCCTGGTCGGGTCGTCGGCGGCCTGCGACAGTGCCTGCCGTAGGTCGGCTTCCAGCCGCTCTCCCCGCCGCCCGTCGCCGGCGGCGGGCCCGGCCGCCATCACCGGCGCGGCGGCCTCGCGCAGCGCCGCCCAGTCGCCGTAGACCTCGTCGAAGTCGTCCCGGCGGTCACCGCTGCGGCCTTCGGTGTCGATGGTGCGGTGCAGGTCCGTACGGCCCGAGGAGCTGAGGGTGAAGCCCCCGTCGGGCTCCTGCCAGGGGCGGCCCACCACGGGGGCGTCCTCGACGGCCAGGCAGGTCTCCGGGTCGGCGAGCGCCCGGACGTGCGGCAGCAGCCGGGGGTCCAGCCACGGTTCGCCGCGCTGGAGGAACTCCGGGTAGATGGGCAGCCGTTCGCGCAGTGCGAAGCCGGCGGCGGTGCAGCGCTCGGTCAGCTCGTCGATCTGCGGCCAGGGCCGCTCGGGGTTGACGTGGTCGACGGTCAGCGGCGACACCCCGCCCCAGTCGTCGATCCCGGCGGCGATGAGCAGCTCGTACTCGCCGTCGACCAGGTTGGGCGGCGCCTGGAGCCGGGTCGAGGGGCCCATGATGTGCCGGGCCACCGCGATCGTCGCGGCCAGCTCCTCCAGTTCGGCGTCCGGCATGCCCCGCATCGCCGTGTCCGGCTTGGCGCGGAAGTTCTGCATGATCAGCTCTTGGATGCCGTGGTAGGCGCGCTGGATCCGGCGCAGCGCGAACAGCGACTCGGCCCGCTCCTGGTACGTCTCCCCGATGCCGATCAGCAGCCCGCTGGTGAACGGGACGTTGGAGCGGCCGGCGTCCTCCAGGACGCGCAGCCGCACGGCCGGCTCCTTGTCGGGCGAGCCGTGGTGCGGGCCGCCGGGCTCGCTCCACAGGCGCTCGGCGGTCGTCTCCAGCATCATCCCCAGGGAGGGGGCCACCGGCTTGAGGCGCTGGAAGTCCGTCCACGACATCACGCCGGGGTTGAGGTGGGGCAGCAGCCCGGTCTCCTCCAGGACGCGGATGGCCATGGCGCGCAGGTACGAGATGGTGTCGTCGTAGCCGTGCGCGGCCAGCCACTCGCGGGCCTCGGGCCAGCGGTCCTCGGGCTTGTCCCCCAGGGTGAACAGGGCTTCCTTGCAGCCCGATTCGGCCCCCCGCCGCGCGATGTCCAGCACCTCGTCGGGCGACAGGAACATTCCGTGGCCGGCCCGGCGCAGCTTGCCGGGGACGGTGACGAAGGTGCAGTAGTGGCACTTGTCCCGGCACAGGCGCGTCAGCGGGATGAACACGCTCTTGGAGTACGTGATGACGCCGGGGCGGCCGGCGGCCTCCAGGCCGGCGTCCCGCACCCGCCCCGCGGAGGCGCACAGGTCCTTGAGGTCCTCGCCACGGGCCTGAAGCAGCACCGCGGCCTCGCCGACGTCCAGCGCCACGCCGTCGCGGGCCCGCTTGAGCGCGCGCCGCATCGCGTTCGCGGTGGGCCGGGCCGGGGAGGCGGACGGGGTGCCTGGATCGCGGTCGGCCCCTCGATCGGATGCCTGGTCAGGTCCCTGCGCGCTGGAAGTCATTCTCCGAGCATACGAGCGCCCACCGACAGCGCCGCCGCCGGAACGGGGGCGGCCGATGTGCCGCTGATCACGGCACATCGAGGTTCCGCCGGCCCCCTGCGGGGGCATGTCCCCGCGGCGGCTCACGGCATGCCGTTCGGCCGGAGCTCACCCCATACCGGCGAGCAGTTCCTCGGAGTACGTACGGGTCAGGAACTCCATGTTGTGGCCGTCCGGGTCGTTTATGTAGAGGCCGCGGCCGCCGTCGTGGGTGTTGTACTGCTGCGGCCGGGTGTGCACCGGGTCGGCCCAATAGGGCAGCTCGCGCTCCTTGATCCGCCCCAGGATCGCGTCGAACTCGTCCTCGCTCACCAGGAACGCGTAGTGCGTGGGAACGAACTCCCGGCCCCCGGCGACGTGCTCCGCGTAGTCGAGGGTCACCCCGTTGTCCATCTTCAGGGCCGCGAACGGGCCGTACGCCTTCGGCTCGGGCGCGTCCAACAGGTCGGCCAGGAAGCGGGCGGAGGCGAAGCGGTCGGTGGCGTGCACGATCGTGTGGTCGAGACTGGGCATGGGACCTCCTTGGTCTCCGTACGGTCTCCGTAGATGTCCGTCACCTTCGACGCTACGACTACGCGGACCGGCGGCGGATCGGTCTGCGGTACCGACCCGGGCCGATGGGCCGTACACCGATGGACCTAGGGCCGGTCGGCGCGGCAGTCCTGACACGGGTCGTGACACAGCAGGAACGATGCGCTCCGGTCCGTCACCGGCGAGGCCGGTGGGGCGGCCGGTACCGGGCCCGTGGCGTGCGGGGCGGGCCCGGTCCGAGCTCGGTCCGGGCCCGTGGCGGTCCCGGTCATCGCGGAACTGCTCAGAGGTACTGCTCAGATCAGAGGCGCTGCTCAGAGGTACTGCGCGAAGTCGTCCAGCGTCCGCAGCACCTCCGCATCCTCGGCCGACGGCAGCTGGAGGACGACCTCCTCCAGGCCCAGCTCGCGGTAGTGGGCCAGCTTCCCGGGTGAGGGCCTGACCGCGTACGGCACCACCACGGGCTCGCCCGGCCGCCCGGCCTCCGACCAGGCCCGGCGCAGCACCGGGAGGGTCTCGGTCAGGCCCCGCCCGCCGATCGGCAGCCAGCCGTCGGCGTACGCGGCGATCTGCCCGAAGAGCTTGGGGCCGGCCGCGCCCCCCAGCAGGATGCGCGGCGCGCCGTGGAGCGGTTTGGGGTGGGCGAGGGAGGCACGTACGGACCCGAACGCACCGTGGTAGGCGGTCGGTTCGTCGGCCCACAGGGCACGCATCAGGGCCACCCGGTCCCGGGTCAGCTCGCGTCGGGTCGACCACTCCACCCCGTGGTCGGCGGCCTCTTCGACGTTCCACCCGTAGCCGATGCCGAGCGTGAAGCGGCCGCCGGAGAGGAAATCGAGGGTGGCGATCTGCTTGGCGAGGTCGACCGGGTCGTGCTGGGCGACGAGGGTGATGCCGGTGCCCAGTGCGAGGCGCTCGGTGACGGCGGCGGCCTGGCCGAGCGCGATGAACGGGTCGAGGGTGCGGCCGTACTCGCGGGGCAGCGGCTCGCCCATGGGGGCGGGGCTCTCCCGGCTGGCGGGGATGTGGGTGTGCTCGGGGAGGTAGAGACCGGCGAATCCTCGCCGTTCCAGCTCACGGGCCAGCCGGTCCGGCCGGATCGTCTCGTCGGTCAGGAAGATCGTGGTGGCGATGCGCACTGTGGATACCTCCGTCACGCGGGTGGGTGAGCGAATGTTGCCTTACCGCCCGACGACTATCCACAGGCCTTTCCCCCGCCGTCACGGCCGCGTACAACAGTCTTCACGCGGCGCAACGAGCCGGCCGCGCAGCGGCATCGGACGGGATGACACAGGCACGGGCACGGGACAGCACGACAGGGCACGGGACGGCACGGCAGGGCACGGGACGGCACGGCAGGACAGGAGCCGGGCCGAGACGAGCGGGGACCACATAGCCGGGACGGCATGAGCCGGGACGGCACGAGACAGCGCGGGGGCTGCGATGGAACGACGCGACGTTCTGAAACTTTCGGCGGTTGCGGGGGCGACCGGCGCGCTTACGCTCGGACGTGTGAGCTTCGCCGACGCGGCGCCGACGGCCGGGCGGTCCGGGGGTGGGCCCGGCGAGCAGACCCGCCGGGTGACTGGCCATCTACCCACCGGAGCACCGGACTTCGTCTATCTGCCGGTCGAAGTGCCCCACGGAGTGAGGGAGATCGCGGTCTCCTACGCCTATGACCGGCCCACCGTCCCGGACGGCACGGTCGGCAACGCCTGCGACATCGGCATCTTCGACGAGCGGGGCACCGCCCTCGGCGGGGCCGGCTTCCGCGGCTGGTCGGGCGGCGCACGCACGGAGTTCTTCCTGCGGGCCGACGACGCCACCCCCGGCTACCTCCCGGGCCCCGTCAACGCGGGCACCTGGCACATCGCCCTCGGCCCGTACACGGTCGCGCCGCAGGGCCTGTCCTACGAGGTCACCGTCACCCTGCGGTTCGGCGCCCCGGGACGGACCCCGGCGCCCGTGCACCCGCCCGAGCGGGCCCGGGGCCGCGGCCGCGCCTGGTACCGCGGTGACAGCCATCTGCACTCGGTCCACTCCGACGGCAAGCGCACCCCCGCCCAGATCGCGGCGCTGGCCCGGACCGCCGGGCTGGACTTCATCAACACCTCCGAGCACAACACCACCTCCTCCCACCGCGCCTGGGAGGGGCTGTGGGGTGACGACCTGCTGATCCTCACCGGCGAGGAAGTCACCACCCGCAACGGGCACGTGGTGGCGATGGGCACCGACCCCGAGACCTTCATCGACTGGCGCTACCGGGCCCGCGACAACGCCTTCGGCAGGTACGCGCGCGCCATCCGGCGGGCCGGCGGCCTGGTCATCCCGGCGCATCCGCACGCCACCTGCATCGGCTGCAACTGGAAGTTCGGATTGAACGAAGCGGACGCGGTGGAGGTCTGGAACGGCCCGTACACCCCCGACGACGAAGTCACCCTCGCCGAGTGGGACAACACCCTGGTCGCGCACATCCGCGGCCGGACCGACTGGCTGCCGGCCGTCGGGCACAGCGACGCCCATCGCGACCCGGACGTCGTCGGCCTGCCGCAGACCGTGGTGCTCGCCGACGACCTCTCCCGGCGGGCGCTTCAGGACGGCATCCGGGCGGGCCAGGTGTGGATCGCCGAGTCCTCGAAGGTCGACCTGTCCTTCTCGGTCACGGGTGAGCGCGGCGAACACGCCGGGATCGGCGAGCGCCTGGAGGTCTCCGGAGCGGCGAAGGTCACCGCCCGCCTCACGGTCTCCGGCGTCCCCGGGTGCACGGTCTCCTTCCTCACCGACCAGGGGCGCCTGTACTCGTCCCCGCTGCCGCCCTCCGGTGAGGGCACCGTCAGCTGGCAGACCACACCCGACTACGCCGCCTACATCCGCGCGGAGGTCCGCCACCCCGCCGCCACCCCCGGCCTCCCCGGCCCCATGGCGGCCATGACCAATCCGGTCTTCGTGGGGCACCGGACGACCTGAGGAGCGCAGCGACAGCCACAGCCAGGAATACCTCGGGGGCGGAATGCCCGGGGGCCGAAACGGCCAGGGAGCCGAAATAATCGGAGGCAGCCACCGGTTATCCCCGGTGGTGCTGCTCACGCCGCGCCATCCGTAGCGCTTCCAGGAGGATTCCGATGCGTGCTCTCGTTGTCGATCATTCCGCGCCCGGCCGGCTCGCCCTCGGGGAGGTCGCCGACCCCGTACCCGGCCCCGACGAGGTCCTGGTGAGGATCCAAGCGGTCTCGCTGAACTACGGCGAACTGCCCAAGTCCGACGATGCCGTCGAGGGCACGGTCCCGGGCTGGGACGCCGCCGGGGTGGTCGAACGGGCCGCCGCCAGCGGCCGCGGGCCCCGACCCGGCGACCGCGTCATCACCTTGGGCCGGAACGGCGGTTGGGCGGAGCTGCGGGCCGTGCCCGTCGAGGAACTCGCCGTGCTGCCCGACACGGTGGACTTCACCACGGCCGCCGCGCTGCCGGTGGCGGGCCTGACGGCGCTGCGCGCGCTGCGCACCGCGGGGGTGCGCCCCGGGCAGCGCGTCGCGATCACCGGCGCGTCCGGCGGTGTGGGGCGGTTCGCCGTCCAGCTCGCGCATCAGGCGGGCGCCGAGGTGTACGCGTTCGTCGGCAGCGCGGCGCGCGGTGCCGGCCTGACCGCGCTGGGTGCGGACCATGTGCTGACCGCTCCGGCCGACCTCGACGAGGCGGTGGACGTGGTGCTGGACAACGTCGGGGGATCGCTCCTCGCGGAGCTGCTGGAGCGGACCGCCCCCGACGGCACGATCCTCTCGATCGGCGCCGCCTCGGGCCGGCCGACCTCGATCCAGCCGTACCAACTCGTCCTCAACCGGCTGACGTTGATCGGCATTCAGTCCGTCGGTGACACCGGCGCCGACCTGTCCCATCTCGTGCGCCTGGTCGCCGAGGGCCGCCTTGCGGCGAGCGTGGACCGGGTGGCGGACTGGGAGGCGGCCGGCGAGACCGCCAACGCCCTCCTGAACCGCGAGGTACGGGGCAAGGCGGTCCTGACGATCGACTGAGGAGCCCCGCGACGAGCGGGGCGCCGAGCCGCGCCCGTCGGCCTGCTCCTCCCCCCCAGGGCCGGTCTCGACCGGGTCAGGACCTCGCCGCGGAAGAGGGCGGGACTGCCGCGCTGCACGACCAGCATGATCGCGGCGCCCAGGAGGAGCCGGCCGACGCCGGCCGCTCCTCACCCCGGCCACACGATCGCTTGCAGCTCGCTGTAGGCGTGCAGCGCGTACGAGCCCACGTCCCGGCCCACCCCGCTCTGCTTGAACCCGCCGAACGGCGCCTCCATGTTCCGGCCGACCGTGTTCACCCCGACCCCGCCGGCCCGCAGCCGCCGGGCCACCCGGAAGGCACGGGCCACGTCGCCCGACCAGACGTAGTCGATGAGGCCGTAGTCGCTGTCGTTGGCCAGCGCCACCCCCTCGTCCTCCTCGTCGAACGGGACGACCACGACCACCGGGCCGAAGATCTCCTCCCGCACGACGCGCATCTCCCGGGTGCAGTCGGCCAGCAGCGTCGGCGCCACATAGAAGCCCCGCTCCAGGCCCGCGGGCCGCTCGCCGCCCACGACGACCCGGGCGCCCTCCTTCCGCCCCAGCTCGACGTACCCCTCGACCCGGTCCCGGTGCGCCGCCGAGATCACCGGGCCGACGACCGTGCCCGGCTCCTTCGGGTCGCCGACCGTCAGCCGGCCGGCGTACCGCGCGAGCCGCTCCACCAGGGCCTCGTACACGCCCCGTTGTGCGATGACCCGGGTCGGCGCGGTGCAGATCTGTCCGCTGTAGAAGGAGAACGTGGTGCCGATGCCGGCCGCCGCCGCGTCCAGGTCCGCATCCTCGAAGACCACCGCCGCGCCCTTGCCACCCAGCTCCATCAGCTGGCGTTTCATGCCCCGCCCGCAGACCTCGCCGATCCGCCGGCCGACGGCCGTGGAGCCGGTGAAGCTCACCATGTCCACGTCCGGCGCCTCGACGGCCGCCTCGCCGACCTCGGCACGGGCGCCGCTCACCACGTTCACCACCCCGGCCGGCGCCCCCGCCTCCGCCAGCGCGGCCGCCATCCGGTAGACCGACAACGGGTCCTGCGGGGCCGGCTTCACCACCACCGTGTTGCCCATCGCCAGGGCCGGCGCGACCTTGCCCGCAGGGTTCGCCCACGGGTTGTTGTACGAGGTGATGCAGGTGACCACGCCGACCGGCTGGCGGACGGCGAGCGCCCCCACCACACCGGCCCTCCCCATCGGCCCGGCCTCGTTGATCTGCGGCACCAGCCCCTGTTCGACGGGTTCCAGCGCGCCCTTGGCGTAGCGGCGGAAGCGCGCCACGCCGACCGCGACCTGCATGCCGCGCGCCGTCCCGGTGGTCGCACCGCTCTCGGCCTGCGCCAGCTCGGCGTTCACCGCGAAGTCCCGCTGCATGACGTCCGCGGCCCGGTCGAGGACCGCGGCCCGCTGCTCCGGCGAGGTGGCGGACCAGGCCGCGAAGGCCTCCCGGGCCGCGGACACCGCCGCGGACACCTGCTCCCGGCTCGCCTCGGGCGCGAGGCCGACGACCGTCTCCGACGCCGGGTCGACCACCTCGTAGTGGCCGCGGGCCGGCTCGACCCACTCCCCAGCGATGAACAGCCGTTCCCTGACCGGGCCGTGGGACGTCACCTGGCACTCACCACCCTCATCCGCCGCCCCACGGGCAGCCGTTCGTCCCTCATCGGGTGCTCACCGTCCTGGTGTCCCGCCCGGACCGCAGCACCGTCCCGGCCACCGCGCCGGTCACCACGTCCGCCCGGATCGCCTCCACGCCGTTGACCCATACGGCGTCGATGCCGACCGCCCGGGAGTCCAGGCGCGGGCTGTCGCCGGGGAGGTCGTGCACGAGGGTGGCCGGGCCCGCGTCGATCCGCTCCGGGTCGAAGAGGACCAGGTCGGCGTGCCAGCCCTGCTGGACCTGGCCGCGTTCCCGCAGGCCGAAAAGGTGCGCCGGGTCGTCCGTCAGCATCTTCACGGCCTGCTCCAGACCGACCAGTTTCCGGCCGCGCAGACAGTCGCCCAGGAAGCGGGTGGTGTACGGGGCGCCGCACATCCGGTCCAGGTGCGCGCCCGCGTCCGAGCCGCCCAGCAGGACGTCCTCGTGCTGCCAGGTCTCGGCGCGCAGGGCCCAGGAGGCCGGGTCGTTGTCGGTGGGCATGGGCCAAAGGACCGTCCGCAGCCGGTCGTTGACGCAGATCTCGACCAGGCACGCGAAGGGCTCCTGGCCCCGTTCGGCCGCGATGTCCCGGACCACCCGCCCGGTCAGGCCCTCGTTCGCCGGGGAGTAGGTGTCGCCGATGACGTACCGGCCGAAGTCGGCGAGCCGCCGGAAGACGCCGGCCTCCTTGCTGGCGGCGCGCCGCAGCATCTCGGCCCGTACCGCCGGGTCGCCGAGCCTGGCGATCCGCTCGTCCACCGGCAGGCCGAGGATCTCGCCCCACCCGGGGATCAGGTTCAGCGCGCAGAAGGTGCCCAGGGACATGTTCATGGGGGTGAGGATCGGCATGGTCAGGGCGACGACCCGGCCGCCCGCCTTCCGGGCCCGCTCGCTCGCCAACAGCTGTCGGGGCACCCGCTCGGGCACCGCGGCGTCGATGGTCAGGACGTTCCAGTTCAGCGGTCGGCCGGCCGCCGCGCTCATCTCCACGAGCAGGTCGATCTCGTCGTCGCCGAACCGGTCGAGGCAGCCGGCGACGATCGCCTCGATCTGGGTGCCCTCGTGGTCGGCGACGGCCCGGCTGAGTGCGAGCAGTTCGTCGGGACGGGCGTGCCGGGAGGCGACCGGCTGCCCGTCGCCGTCGGAGTGGGTGGCGGACTGGGTGGTGGAGAACCCCCAGGCCCCGGCGTCCATCGCGGCGTGCAGGAGGTCGACCATCTCCGCCAACTGCTGTGCGTCGGGCTGCCCGCCCACCGCGTCGGCGCCCATCACATACCGGCGCAGCGCGCAGTGCCCGACCATGAAGCCCGCGTTGACGGCGATCCGCCCTTCGAGCGCGTCGAGGTAGTCGCCGAACGAGTTCCAGGACCACGGCGCGCCCTGCTCCAGCGCGACCAGGGACATGCCCTCCACCTTGGACATCATCCGCCGGGTGTAGTCGGCGTCCTCGGGGCGGTCCGGGTGCAGCGGCGCGAGCGTGAAACCGCAGTTGCCGCCCGCCACGGTCGTCACCCCGTGGTTGAGCGAGGGGGTGGCGTACGGGTCCCAGAACAGCTGGGCGTCGTAGTGGGTGTGCGGGTCGACGAAGCCGGGGGCGAGGATGCGCCCGGTGGCGTCCTCGCTGGTCAGTGCCTCTTCGGTGACGGTGCCGGGCGGCGCGATGACGGCGATCCGGCCGTCGCGGATACCGACGTCGGCGGGGTACGCGGGCGCGCCCGTCCCGTCCACGACGGTCGCGCCCTTGATCAGGTGGTCGAGCACGGGCGGTGCCCCTTCCTTGCGACGTCCTCTCGGCTTCTGGTGGCTTCCGCGCGGCGTGCGCGCGGTGGCGCAACATGCGTACGGTGGCGCGGCGTGCGCGCGGTGGCGCACCGCGGCGTCAGCCGCCGGCGGCCTGACGGAACCGCGTCGTCCGGTGCACCGGGTCGGTGTCGATCTTCGGGATCACGTGCTCGCCGATGAGCTTGATCGTGTTCATGGTGTCCTCGTACGGGATCCCGATCGGCAGCCCGAAGCTCAGCTGGTCGGCGCCGGCCTGCTCCCAGCGCTTGCACTGCCGGAGCACCTCGTCCGGGTCGCCGCAGATCATCAGCTCCTCGGCGATCAGCAACTCGATGATCTCCGCGGTGTAGTCGGGCAGCAGCTCGGGCCACTCGGGGACGCCCTCGGGCCGCGGGAAGGTGTCGTGGTACCGGAACACCAGCGACTGGAGGTAGTTGAGCCCCCCGTCGACGGCGATCCGCACCGCCTCCTCGTGCGTCTCGGCGCAGATCGCCGTCGAGGTCACCATCACGTTGTCGTTGACGAAGTCGCCGATCGGCTCGGCGTCCCGGATCGCCGTCTTGTACTGCTCCAGCACCCACTCCATGTCGGAGACCTTCTGCACGCTGAAGCCCAGCACCCCCAGCCCCTTCTTGGCGGCCATGGCGTACGAGGACGGGGAGCCGGCCGCGTACCACATCGCGGGGTGCGAGGACCCGTACGGCTTGGGGAACACCTTGCGCGGGGGCAGTGACCAGTGCTTGCCCTGGAACCCGGGGTACTCCTCCTGGAGCCACATCTTCGGGAACTCGGCGATGGTCTCTTCCCAGATCTCCTTGGTGTGGTTCATGTCGGTGATGCCGGGGAGGAAGCCGAGGATCTCGTGCGAGCCGGCGCCGCGCCCGCTGCCGAACTCGAAACGCCCCTCGCTGAGGTGGTCGAGCATGGCGACCTTCTCGGCGACCTTGACGGGGTGGTTGACCTGCGCGAGCGGGTTGAAGATGCCCGATCCCAGGTGGATCCGCTCGGTGGCGTGCGCCAGGTACCCGAGGAAGACGTCGTTGGCGGAGAGGTGCGAGTACTCCTCCAGGAAGTGGTGCTCGGACGCCCAGGCGTACTTGAAGCCGGATGCGTCCGCCTGGATGACGTACTCGGTCTCCTCCATCAGCGCCTTGTGCTCCGCGAGCGGGTCGGTCTCGGCCCGCTTTCCCACGTATCCCTGTACGAAGAGCCCGAATTCCACGGAGGTTCACCGTCCCATGAGCCGTTTCTGACGTACCGTCAGATCGTGGTGCCGACTGTTCCACCGCACGCCAGGACCGTCAAGAGCCGTCACGCCACTACCTGATACCCCGTCAGAAGTGGGTCTGCCGGCGGGCGCCGGTCCGCGTCCCACCCGCCCGCGGCCCGCCGCCCGCAGCGCCGCCCGCCCCGCCTCAGAGCACGCTGACGCCCGCCAGCCATCCCCCGTCGATCACGAACGGCTGCCCGGTGATGTACGAGGAGTCCTCGCACGACAGGAACAGCGCCAGCTTGGCGACCTCCTCCGGCTGCCCGACCCGCCCCAGCGGCACCAGCTTCCGGTACAGCTCGTCGAGGGCCTGCGCGGCCGCCTCGGTGTCCGCCTCCGGGTCGAGCTGCGCCGGATTGCTCATGGCGGTGTCGATGGCGCCCGGGCACACCGCGTTCACCCGGATGTTCCCGGCGGCGAGTTCCAGCGCGGCGACCCTGGTCAGCCCGACGATCGCATGCTTGGTCGCGGTGTACGCACCGACGTACGCCATGCCCGTGACCCCGGTGTACGAGGCGGTGTTGACGATCGTCCCGCCGCCCGCCGCGGCGATCTCCGGCGCGACGGTCTTGATGCCGAGGAACGCGCCGACCTGATTGACCTGGACGATCTGCTGGAACTCGGCCAACGGGGTGCCGGTCAGCTCGTTGAAGCGCAGGATGCCGGCGTTGTTGACCAGTCCGTCGATCTTCCCGAAGGCCTCCTTGGCCACGGCGACGGCGGCGCTCCAGTCGTCCTCCCGGCTCACGTCCAGCCGGACGTAGCGGGCCCGCCCCTCGCCCACCCGCGCCCCGATCTCCTCGGCGAGGGCCGCGCCCTGCCCGTCGAGGACGTCGGCGAGCAGCACGCTCGCCCCCTCGGCCGCGAAGAGCCGCGCCTCCTGCTCCCCCTGCCCGCGCGCCGCACCGGTGATGAGGACGACACGTCCGTCCAGCTTGCCCATGCCAGGTCCCTTCCGTGAGAGGTCAGTTCAGCCGGGGGGCGACGTCGGTGGCGAACGCCGCCATCTGGTCGGTCAGTTCGCTGCGGCTGCGGCTGCGGAACCGCACCTGGATCTGCTGGACGCCCATCGCCGCGTACTCCCGCAGCGAGTCCGCGATCCGCTCCGGCGCCCCGGTCAGGGTCCCCCGCCCGACCCGCCACCCCGGCTCGCCGACGTACAGCGGCTCGACGATGGCGCCGATCACCACCGGATCGACCACCCCGGCGGCCTCCCGCAGCCGCCGCAGCCTGGCGATCTGTCCGGGCAACTGCTCCCGGCGGTCGCCCTGCGGCAGCCAGCCGTCACCGCGCTCCGCGGCACGGCGCACGGCGGCCGGCGAGGAGCCGCCCACCCAGATCGGCGGGCGCGGCGTCTGCACCGGCCGCGGCGCCTGCCCCAGCCCCTCGAACGAGAACCGCTCCCCGACGAACTTCGGGAAATCCTGCCGGCCCAGCGCCACCTTCAACGCGTCGAGGGCCTCGTCCAGCACCGCCCCCCGCCGCGCGAAGTCCACCCCGAGCGCCTCGAACTCCTCGCGCACATGACCGGCGCCGACCCCGAGGATCAGCCGTCCGCCGGAGAGGTGGTCGAGCGTGGCGTACTGCTTGGCCGTGATCAGCGGATGCCTCAGCCCGACCACCGCCACATGGCTCAGCAGCCGCACCCGCTCCGTCACCGCCGCCAGGTGCGCGAGGGTGGCGACCGGGTCGTACCAGACCGTGCTCATCGCCTCGGCCAGCCGCCGCGGGATCGCGATGTGCTCGCAGCAGGCGAGGTAGGCGAACCCGTGCCGGTCCGCGGTCCGCGCGATCTCCACCAGGTCGGCGGGCCCCGCGGCCACCTCCCAGCTCTCCGCGTAGAGCGTGCTCTGCGACTGCACCGGAAGCTGCATCCCGTACACCAGCCGCCCGTCACCGGGCCGCCACACTCCACCGTCCCGTGCGCCCTCGCCCCTGCCGTCCACGCGCCCTCCAGCCCTCACCGAATCTGACGGGTCGTCATGTAGCCTCGGCGAGACATGGTCGCGGCAGACGCGCCATCAGGCAAGGGAGGGAACGCCACCGGCCGGTTCGGGCACCCGACCCCCGGTCGGGCCTCAGGGCCAGAGCAGCTCGCGCACCCAACGCCCCGCATCAAGGCGGTAGTTGAGGCGTACGTGGCGACGCTGCGCGTCCCCCTGGAAGAACTCCACCTCCTCGGGGCGGAGCACATACAGCGTCCAGCTCGGCACCGCTGCGTCCGGTTCGCTCCGGGCGCGCTCCCAGGCGGCGGCCGAGGCGCGGGCCAGTTCGTCGGTCGAGCCGAGGACCTCGCTCTGGCGGCCGACCAGCGCGGCGGCCAGCGCACCCGTGGAGCGGCGGTGCAGATCCGCCGCGCTCTCCTCGGGGCCCGCCTCGGTGACCGTGCCCCGGATCCGCACCTGCCGGCCGACCGCGGGCCAGTAGAAGCCGAGCGCGGCCCGCGGTCGCGCGGCCAGTTCGCGGCCCTTGCGGCTGCCGCGGTGCGAGGCGAAGTGCCAGCCGCGCCCGTCGGCGTCGTGCAGCATCAGGGTCCGCAGGGAGGGGTCGCCGGCCGCGTCGGCGGTGGCGAGCGTCATGGTGTGCGGCTCCGGCTGACCGGCCTCGGCGGCCTCCCGCAGCCACTGCCGGAAGAGGGGCAGCGGCTCGTCCGGCGCGTCGGCCGGGTCGAACGACGGCAGGTCGACGTCCCAGACCCGCAGCCCGCGCAGCAGCGCGCGGAACGCGCGGCCGGCGGGGTCGGCCTCGTCGGCGTGGCCCACCGGAACGCCGGTGGGGACGGCGTCCGGTGCGTCCTGGCGTGCGGGGTGATCGCTCATGTCAGGCAGCGTACGTCGGCCCGGTGGCGGCCGGCGCGGGGCCGGCCGTCCCGCCCGACAGGGGGCGGATTGCCGGGCCCGGCACCGGATAGTCCTTGAGCGTGATCGCGGTGGCGCCGCGCTGCACCTCCTCGGCGATCTTCTTGGCGACGGCGTTCTTCCAGGGCAGGTGCGGCAGGATCCGCAGCATCAGGTGCCGCAGGCGGATCTGCCGCCGGCTGTCCGCCGTCATCTCCTTGGCGAACTTCCGTGCCAGCGCGTGGTTGACCGCGACATAGCCGCGCATCTCCGCCTCGTAGGCGGCGAAGGCCGCCTCCGGGTCGCCGCCGGCCGCCGCGAGCTCCCCGGCCAGGACGTACGCGCCGACCAGCGCCATGCCCGTGCCCTGCCCGGAGGCCGGCGAGGCGCAGTGCGCGGCATCGCCGAGCAGCACCACCCGCCCGCGCGACCAGCGGTCCATCTCGATCAGCTGGAGCCCGTCGAAGTAGAGGTCGTCGGCCGCGCGGGCGGCTTCGAGCAGCCGCGGGGTCTGCCAGCCGACGCCCTCGAACGCGGCGCCCAGCAGGCCCAGTTGCTGTGCGGTGTTCCGGTGGTCGTAGGCCAGCCGGGGCGAGCGGAAGGTCAGCAGACCGGTGGCCGCCGGGCTCCCGGCCGAGCTGTAGGCGCAGATCAGCCTGCCGGGCACGGCGTGGTACAGCTCCTCGCGGTCCAGACCGAGTTCGTTCGGCATGGAGAAGGCCGAGATGTACGCGCCGAGGTGCCGCACGTACTGCTCCTCCGGGCCGAAGACCAGCCGCCGGACGGTCGAGTGCAGGCCGTCGGCGCCGACCACGAGGTCGAAGCGGCGGGGCGCGTTCCGCTCGAAGGTGACGTGCACGCCGCCGCGGTGCGGGTTGCCCGGGGCGGTCGGTTCGATCGGGGTGATCGAGGTGATCGAGGTGATCGAGTCGCCGAAGAGGTACTCGACGTGCTCCCGGGTCCGGTCGTGGAGGATGCGGGCCAGTTCGCCGCGCATGATCTCGTCGTCGCGGCCGACCCGGGCGCCGAAGATCTCGGCGGGCAGCGTGGCGATCCGCTTGCCGTCTCCGTCCACGTACGCGCCGGTCTGCATGTCCGTGCTGGCGCGCTGGATGTCCTCCAGGATCCCCATCCGTTCGGCGACCTCGATCGCCGCGCCCCGGATGTCGACCTTGTACCCGCCGGTCCGCAGCTCGGGGGCGCGCTCGACGACGGTCACCGCGAAGCCGTAGCGGTGCAGCCAGTGGGCGAGCGCCGGGCCGGCGATGCTCGCACCGGAGATCAGGACGGAGGTGGGGCGGGGGTGGGCGGTGGTACCGGACATGGCGGGGTTCCCTTCGCGGGCGTGGCACTCCTGGGTGGACTGCGCCGGGCGGTCGCGCGGCGCTCGGTCGTGGTGCGGGCGCTGACCGGTAGCTCGAATATACAGACGTCTTAAACGTTTGTCTATGACGCTTGTATAGATCGCGGGGCGCACGTCTCCGCGACGCCCGGAAAACCGTTCGCCCGAAGCCGCCGGCCCTCCCTACGCTGCCCCCATGCACTTCCGCCAGATCTACGGCTGACACGGCCTCAAGGGCGCTCGCCCGCCCCGCCCGCACCCCGGCACGCCCGGAGCGCGACCGGCTCCGCCACCGGCGCCGCGCGGCGCCGCCCTGCCCATCGGGCTCCCCGCGTTCCTCGGCGCCCCTTCGCACCGCCTCCGCGTTGCCCGATTGCGCGCCTTCGCGTTGCCCCGTCGCGCTCCTCCGCGTTGCTCTGCCGTAGCCCTCTATCCAAGGAAGTCCTGATATGCCCCGCCCCGCGCACATCGCCATGATCGGTACGCCGATGGTCAGCCACGTCCTGCCTGGCCTGGAGATCATCCGTGAGCTGGTGGCCCGCGGCCATCGCGTGACGTACGCCAACACCGACCACGCCGCCGGGCTGATCGCCTCCACCGGCGCCGAGCTGGTCCACTACACCTCCACGCTGCCGGTCGTCGAGAACGACTGGCCGCAGAACCCGATCGCCGCCGCCTCGCTCTTCCTCGACGACGCGATCGCCGTCCTGCCGCAGCTGCACGCCGCGTACGACGACGACCCCGCCGACCTCTACCTCTACGACGTCGGCGCGTACGCCGCCCGCGCGCTGGCCGAGGCGCAGGGCCGCGACCTCGTCCAGCTGTCACCGACGTACGTGGCCTGGGAGGGCGCCGAGGAGGAGATCGGCGCGGCGCTCGCCGGGCTGCCGGGGGGCGCCGCCCACCGGGCGCGGTTCGCCGCCTGGCTGGCGCGGTGCGGTGCGGTGACCACGAACGTGGAGGAGTTCAGCGGCCGGCCGCGGCGCGTGCTGGCCATGATCCCGCGGGCCATGCAGCCGCATGCGGACCAGGTCGACTCCGGTGCGGTGACGTTCGTCGGCCCCTGCCTCGGCACCCGTGCGGAGCAGGGCGACTGGACGCGGCCGGCCGGCGCGGAGAAGGTGCTCCTGGTGTCGCTGGGCTCGGCGTACACCCGGCAGCCGGAGTTCTACCGGCAGTGCGTGGCGGCCTTCGGGGACCTTCCGGGCTGGCACATGGTGCTCCAGGTCGGCCAGTACACCGATCCGGCAGAGCTGGGGGAGATTCCGTCCAATGTCGAAGTACACCGGTGGGTACCGCAGTTGGCGATCCTGGAGCAGGCGGACGCGTTCGTGACGCATGCCGGGATGGGCGGCAGCAGCGAGGGCCTGTACGCCGGTGTGCCGATGATCGCGGTACCGCAGGGCGCCGAGCAGTTCATCAACGCCGACCGGCTGGTCGAACTGGGCGTCGCCCGCCGGATCGACACCGCGGACGCCACACCGGAGGGGCTGCGTACGGCGCTGACGGAGCTCACCGGTGATCCGCGGGTCGCCGCGCGTTCCGCATGGCTGTGGAGCGAGGTGCGCGCCCACGGCGGCACCCGCCGGGCCGCGGACCTGATCGAGGAGCGACTGCCCCAGGCCCGCGTGGGCCGCCCCCGCAACCGCCCCACGGACGGGCTGGTCCCCGAGGGCAGATAGGCACCGCCCGGGTCGGCCGCCCCACGGCCGGGCCGTTCCGGGCCGACCGGCCCGACGGTCCCATGGGGCGACCGGCCCGCCCGGGCGCTCACCCCCACCCCAACACCTGACGTTTCGGGCAGCGGCCGACCACGGCGTCGACCTGCCCCGCGCTGCCACCCGGACCTATCGCCCACCGGCGGCCCTCGCCCGCTTCGGCACTTCCTCGTACGTCACCAGACAGGCAGCGGAAGTTCCCTCCCGTGCGACTGCCGTACGTGGCGTCGCAGCCTGGCCCGGGCGTCCACTTCCAGGCTCCGGTCCCGTGTCTCCCGCCCTTCGGCTTCCTGAGCCTCCAACAGCCGGCACACGTCACAATGCTCTTCGCGCTTCTGGCTCTCCATGCCGCCATGCTTCCGAGCCATGTCGGGCCACTGCGACGGCGGTAGGGCGTCATTCGGGTGTCACTCAAAGGCGTCAAACCGGTGTCATTCATCGGGGACCGCGGCTAGCGTTAGCCGTATGACCACCGCCTCGCACGTACCGAACAACAAACTCCGCGCCGTACGCATCGGGCTGCGGCTCAGCCAGGACGACCTGGCCCGGGCCCTGCGAGGGGCGGGCGCGGAGGCCGGGGAGCCGAACGATGCCAGCAAGCGCCTCGTACAACGCTGGGAGACGGGTGTCAGCCGCTCACCGCGGCCGGTCTACGCCCGGGCCCTGGAGAAGGTGACCGGCATGCCCATCGAAGCGCTCGGCTTCCGACTCCCCCTCCCCATGGCCCGGGTCCGTGGGGACGGCAGAGGCGGTCACGACATGGAGCCGAGCCCCGACGGCATCCCCGCGGCTTCCAGTAGCCGCCCCCAGCCGGCCACCGAAGGGCCGGAGGCATCGGATACGTCGACGGGGAGCCCGGCACCGAACCACTCGGGCATCTGGCTGAGCCGGTACGAGTTCTTCTCGTCGGGGCGCGATGCGACCTTCAGCGCCGCCCACCATGTCGTTCTCGTCCAGCACGGCACCCATCTCACCGGCCACTCCCTGCCGGGCGCATCGTCCAACCCCGACTCACCCCTGTCCCTGGACCTCACCATGGACGGCAACGTCGTCACCGGCACATGGGTGGAACAGACCGCGTCCTCCGGCTACTACGCGGGCGCCCGCTACCACGGCGCGGTCCAGCTCCTCGTGGAGCCCACGGGCCGCCGCATGGCCGGCAAATGGGTGGGCTTCGGCAAGGACTTCGACGTGAACACCGGCCCCTGGGAACTGGTCTTCAAAGACCTTTCCATGAGCAAGGCCACGCTGGACGACTACAGCCGGCCGCCCGAGTAGCACATCCGGCTCTGCTCCCACTCGGCGGAGGAGCCCGCGACTCACGGACCAGCGCGAAAGGGCCGGCTACACCGGCTCGCAACGCCGCTCACCCCCGCCCCAACACCACCGTCCCCGACGAGCAGAACCAGCCGCCGGTGCCCGAGGCCACCGCGAGCTCCGGCAGCGAGCCGTCTGGCCGGCGGACCTGGCGGTCCGGGCCCGCCTCGCCACGGAGCTGGCGTACCGCCTCGACCAGCAGGAACAAGCCGCGCATGCCGGGGTGGCAGGCGGCCAGCCCACCGCCGTCGGTGTTCACCGGCAGCGCGCCGTCCCGCAGCAGCCGCCCCTCCCCGACGAACGCGCCGCCCTCGCCCTTGGCGCAGAACCCCAGGTCCTCCAGCGTCACCAGGGTCATGTACGTGAAGGCGTCGTACAGCTCGGCGAGGTCGATCTCGGCGGGGCGGACACCGGCCCGTTCGAAGGCCAGGCGCCCGGAGACCGCCGCGGGCGAGACGGTGAAGTCGTCCCACTCGGACATCGTGGTGTGGGAGACCGCGGTGCCGGAACCGAGCACCCAGACCGGGGCGCGGGCCAGGTCGGGGACGTGGTCCTCGGCGACCAGCAGGACCGCACAGCCGCCGTCGGAGCGGATGCAGCAGTGCAGCTTGGTGAACGGGTCGGCGATCATCGGCCCGGAGAGGACCTCGTCGACGGTGATCGGTTCGCGGTACATCGCATCCGGGTTGGCGGCCGCGTTGGCCCGCGCCTGGACCGCGACCTGGGCCAACTGCTCCAGTGTGGTGCCGTACTGGTGCATATGACGGCGGGCGGCCATGGCGTACTTGGCGATCAGGGTGTGCCCGTAGGGGACCTCGAACTGTAGCGGGCCGCGGGCGCCGAAGGAGAGGTTGGCGGTGCGCCGCCGGGCCTTGAGGTCGGCGCGGGCGGTGGAGCCGTAGACGAGCAGCACGGCGTTGGCGTGACCGGCCGCGATGGCGTCGGCGGCGTGGGCGGCCAGCACCTCCCAGGTGGCGCCGCCGACCGAGGTCGAGTCGACCCAGGTGGGCCGGAGCCCCAGGTACTCGGCGACCTCGACGGGCGCGAGGGTGCCCAGCCCGGCCGACGCGAAGCCGTCGACCACCGACCGGTCCAGCCCGCTGTCGGCCAGCGCCCGGCGGGCCGCCTGGGCGTGCAGGGCGTACGGGGTGGCCTCGTCCACCCGGCCGCAGTCGGACAGGGCCACTCCGGCGACGGCCACCTTGCGCCGCCCGGAACGGCGGCGGACACCCGCCGGGCCCTGCCCACTCCGCCGACTCTCCGCCGCTCCCGGCGTCGCTGAAGACATGAATCTGACGGTACATCAGATGCAGAGCGGTGGGCAGACCTAGGAAAGTGCACCCCCCGTCCCTACTATGACGCCCCGTCAGATCGGATGCCGGAACCCGTCCGGACCGGACGGGCTCGGGTCGTACGGCCGTGAGGAGCCCGCCGATGGATGCCGCGTTCACCGAGGAGCAGCACGAAATCCGCCGCACCCTGCGCGAACTGCTGCACAAACGCTGCGGCCCGGACGAGGTGAAGGCGGCGGTGCGCACCCCGGCCGGCTACGACGAGCAGCTGTGGCACCAGATGGCCGGGCAGCTCGGACTGCCCGGCCTGGCCCTGCCCACCGGGTACGGCGGGGTGGGCTGCGGCCCCACCGAACTCGCCCTGGCCTGCGAGGAGACCGGCCGCACGGTGCTGCCGTCCCCACTGATCGCCACCGCCGCACTGGCCGCCCCGCTGATCCTGACGCTGGGCGACGGACGCCAGCGCACCGCCCTGCTGCCGGCCCTCGCCGCCGGGGAACTGACCGCGACGCTCGCCGTACCGGGCGGCCGGCTGGCCACCGCGCTCGCGCTGACCGGGCCGAACGACGGTGACTGGGCGGGCGGCGGGCGGGCCGGCGGGATCCAGGCCCACCGGGCGGAAGGGGGCTGGCGGCTGTACGGGGAGGCCGGGCAGGTGCTGAACGGGCACACCGCGGACGTCCTACTGGTGGCCGCACACACCGGCGGCTTCGCGCACAGCCGCACCCTGCTCTTCGCGGTGCGCGCCGACGACGCCCCCGGACTGCTGCGGGTCCGGCAGACCGCACTGGACGAGACCCGCCCCCAGGCGCGGCTCGAACTGCGCGAGGTGCCGGCCGAGTTGCTGGGCGAAGGGGAGGGCGACGAGGCGGCGGTGGCCGCGGCGCTGGCCGCGACCGGCGCGGTGGCGGCCGCGGCGCTGGCCGCCGAGGCCGTCGGGGCGGCCGACACGGCGCTGGCCCGTACCGTCGCCTACGTCCAGGAGCGCGAACAGTTCGGCCGGCCCATCGGCTCCTTCCAGGCGGTCCAGCACCGGCTCGCCGACCTGTACGTCGGGCTGCAAGCGGCCCGCTCGGCGGCGTACTACGCGGCGTGGTCGGCGGGCCGGGACCGGCCCGGCGCTCCCGGGTCCGCCGCCGCCCGCCGCGGTGCGGCCGAGCCCGGAGTGGGCGCGCTGGCGCTCGCGCAGGCGCTGGAGGCGCTGCGCGCGGTGGCGGCCGAGGCGGTCCAGCTGCACGGTGGCATCGGCTTCACCTGGGAGCACCTGGCGCATCTGTACTTCAAGCGCGCGGCCTGTGACGAGCTGCTGCTGGGCCCGGTGCACCGGCTGCGGGCCCGGGCCGCCGAGGAGGCGGGGCTGTTCGCGGGGGCGCCGCACGAGCGGGGCGCACCGGCCGGCGCACCGTCGACGGCCCCGTGCGCCCGAGAAGCGGTCGATGCCTGATGCCTCCCGGTGAGCGGCTGCTCCAGAGGATCTCCACGACCCGTGCGTTCGCCCGGACCGCACCGCATGTCATCCCCGCGCTGGACCGTGCGGTGCACCGGCTGACCCGCGGAAGGGTGCTGCTCAGCGCGCGGCTGCTGCCGGGGGTGATCCTGACCGCGACCGGCGCCCGGAGCGGACGGCCGCGCCGCACCCCGCTGGCCTGTCTGCCCGAGGAGGGCGGCGGCTGGCTGCTGGTCGGCAGCAACTTCGGCCGGCCCGGACACCCGGCGTGGACCGGCAACCTGCTCAAGAACCCCGAGGCGGAGGTCAGTTGGCGGGGCGAGGACATCCCCGTACGGGCCCGGCTGCTGACCGGTGAGGAGCGGGCGCGGGCGTGGCGGACGGCGCTGGAGTTCTGGCCGCCGTACGCCGCGTACCAGGCGCGGGTGGAACGGGAGATCCGGCTGTTCCGGCTGGAGCGGCGCTGACCGGAGCCGGATACGGGCGGTGGGCGGACGCACACCGCGGGCACACATCACGGGCACACATCACGGGCACACATCACGGGCGCACACCACGGGCGCACACCGCGAGTGCACACCGCGGGTGCGAGGCCCGCGTGCGGTGCGTCATCACATACGCACAGCGGGTGCCCCCCGCGGAGGGGTGGCACCCGCTGTGCGCGCTGAACAGGTATGGCAGGACAGACACCGGACCGATGGCGAACCGGCCCGGATGCACCGGGACTTGAGGCGCGGCTACCGCTCGACCGCTCCCTCGGCTGCGTGCTCGGTTACTCGCTGGTTGCGCGTAGGCCGCTCCGTTACTTGGTCGGCTTCTTGCCGGTGATGCCGAAGTGCACCAGCAGCGCCAGATTCGGCTTGAGCTCGGTCTGCTTGACGCCCCAGCTCTGGAAGCCCTTCTGGTGCCCGGCGACCGCCGCGAGCATGGCGACGATCGAGCCGGCCATGGCTGCCGGGCTGACGTCCTTGTCGACCTTGTTCTTGCTCTGGAGCTCCTGGATGGAGTCCGTGAGCGAGTTGGTGACGGCGTTGAGGATCTTCATGCGGATCTTGTAGAACCGCTTGTCGCCCTCGGCCGCCCCCAGGTCGACGACGCGGAGGATGGCGTCGTTCCTGCGCCAGAAGGAGAGGAAGCCTTCGACCAGGTCCTCCGCCGCCTGCCAGCCGGACTTGCCCACCCAGGAGCGACCGGCGACAAGATCGGTCAGAGTGGCACCTTCTTTGGCCATCTCCTCGGCGATTTCGAGGACGGCGCCTTCGACGTCGGGGAAGTACTGATAGAACGTAGCGGGTGAAGTCCCCGCTTTTCGGGCCACATCGATGACCTTGACGTCCCGATAGGGGGACGAACTGAGCATTTCACTGAGGCAGTCGAGAAGCTTCTGCCGCGTCGCCTGTCCGCGGCGGCCGGCAACTCTGCCGTCGACGGTTCGAACTTGTCCTGTCATGCCGTCAGCTTACCGAGGGGTGATCGGAGCGCGATCTGGCTGCCTGCAAATGGGGAAGCGGGAGTTCGGGGTGCACCGGCCGCGCGAGTGCGCTGGTGACGGCCCTGCGCGGGCCCGAACACCGGACGCCCCGGCTTGGCCCGAACCGGTGAATGCTCTTATCAACAGCCTGTGGACAACTTCGGTGGACAAGCGGTCACTGTGCGTACCGCAAGTGCTCGACCGTGACCGTCAGTTGGCCCCCGGGTCCCATTCACCCCGTACCGGTTGGCCACATCGGCCCAAGGAGGTCGCCATCCACCGGAACCGACCCGGCATGCGAAGCTCCACCGAGCAGACCGCGCGAACCGGCACTAGCGTGTACATATGGCCGCCGAGGCAGCCGGCGATAGGTGCTGCCCGGACGCAGCTCACCTGACAATCACGGCGCCACGCCAGGCGGCATCACACCGAAGTGACGTTCGACAGCGCAGAATTGGACCGTCGGGTCGGGAGACGGGGGGCGGGGCGTCAAGCGGAGCGGCGATCGTCCGTATTTCGGGCGGTACCAGGCGCGCGACATCCACAACCGACCGGTAACCCGCACGGCAACCACCCCACGCCGGACGTATCGGAGCACGTCAGGCGGGGTGGGGTTACATCGGGTAACGGGCCCGGTGCGAGGTACGGGGGGTATGCCATGACACGGCGGACGGGCCCCGGGTTCGCAACCGTCGGCTCGGCCAGGAAGAATCAGCACGCGCACGGCCGTTCCGGCCAGGCGGTGAGACGCTGCACGGGGCAGTGGCTCTCGGCGGCTCGCGGCTCTTGAGAGTCTCTATTTCTACGCCCCACGGGGAGGTGGCAGGCAAGTGGTGGAGCAGCTGAAGGCGCTGACGCAGCACGATCCCCGTCGGATCGGGCCGTTCGAGGTGCTCGGCCGTCTCGGGGCCGGCGGCATGGGACTGGTCTATCTGGCGCGGTCGGCGTCCGGCCGGCGCGTGGCGATCAAGACGGTGCGCACCGAGCTCGCCGAGGACCAGCTGTTCCGGGTCCGCTTCACGCGCGAGGTCGAGGCGGCCCGCGCGGTCAGCGGCTTCTACACCGCGGCGGTGGTCGACGCCGACCCCCGGGCGGCGGTGCCCTGGCTCGCGACGGCGTACGTCCCCGCGCCCTCCCTGGAGGAGATAGTCAATGAGTGCGGGCCGCTGCCGGCCCAGGCGGTGCGCTGGCTGGCGGCCGGCATCGCCGAGGCGCTTCAGTCCATCCACGGCGCCGGCCTGGTCCACCGCGACCTGAAGCCGTCGAACGTGCTGGTCGTCGAGGACGGCCCGCGGGTGATCGACTTCGGTATCGCCTCCGGCGTCTCCAACACCCGGCTGACCATGACCAACGTCGCCGTGGGCACCCCCGCCTACATGTCGCCCGAGCAGGCCCGGGACTCACGCAGCGTGACGGGCGCGAGCGATGTGTTCTCCCTCGGCTCGACGCTGGTCTTCGCCGCCACCGGACATGCGCCGTTCCACGGCGCCAACCCCGTCGAGACGGTGTTCATGCTGCTGCGGGAGGGTCCGGACCTGACCGGGCTGCCGAACGAACTCCGCCCGCTCCTGGAGTCCTGTATGCAGATGGAGGCCGGCCGCCGGCCGTCCCCCGCCGATCTCCAGTCCCAGCTCGCACCGCACCTCTTCAGCTCCGGCAGCGACGACAGCGGTACCGCCTCGGCCTGGCTGCCGCCGGGCGCGGTGGGACTCATCGAGAGCCGCCGCGGCGGCCGCTCCGCGGTGCCGAAGGAGGCCCCACGGGCGAGCGCACCGCGCAGCTCCGGCCGCCCGGCGCCGGCCGCGCCGCCGGCCCCGCCCGCGCCCCCGTCCATGGCGCCCCCGATGCCCGCCCCACAGCCGGTCACCGCGCCGCCGCGGCCCGAGAGCGCCCCGGTGGCCTCCGCCGAGACGGGCTGGCCCGGGCAGATCGGCCCCGGCGCGCACCGCGGCGGCGACCCGCGCGGCAACCCCGGTCCGATGCCCCAGCCCGCGCCGGTCGGCCCGGACGCGTCCACGGCCCGGGTGGCCCCGGTCTCCGCGGCACCGCCCGCCGCGTCCTCGGCCGCGCTGCCCTCCGCCGCACCCGCGGAGGGCACCGCCGGTCCGGTGCGCCTCGGCGGCTCGCCCGCCCCGATAGGGCCGGGGCCGCGCGCCGATGCCCAGAACCCGCAGCCGCGCGGGCAGGCCGGCGCCGCCACGAACTGGGTCCGACCACCCGCCGGTGGCGCCGCGACCGGTGCGCCCCCGCAGGGCCCGGCCGCCCACGGCGCCGCGGTGACCGAGGGCGCCGCGGCGCAGCCCGCCGCCCCGCCGGAGGCGCCACCCGCCGAGCCGGGCCGCTGGCGCCCCTGGCGGTTCCGGATGTCGAACGACGTCTGGGGCACCCCGGTCGTCGCCGACGACCTGCTCTACGTCACCTCCTTCGAGGTGCACGCGCTCGACGTGGCGAGCGGACGCCGTAAGTTCAAGACCCGTGACGTCGCCTGGGCGATGGCGGTCTCGGACGGCCGGATACACGCCTCCGACGGTCCCAGCCTGTACGCGTTGGACGCCGGCGACGGCACCGACCTCTGGCGGCTGAACGCCGAGGGCTGGGTCTACGCCCTCAAGGTCGACCGCGGGACCGTGGTCACCAGCACCCGCGGCGGCGGCGTCCAGGCGTGGGAGGCCGGCAGCGGCGAGCTGCTGTGGCAGACCTCCGGTGTGCAGACCGACTTCGAGACCGCCGAGGCCGGGCCGGTGGTGCACGACGGCACGGTGTTCGTGTGGGCCGATGCCCGGCTGAAGGCGCTGGAAGCGCGCACGGGTGCCGAACGCTGGTCGTACCCGATCGGGGACACGGCGTCCTGCGGCGGGGTGCCGATGCGGCTGCTGCCCGCGCCGGACGGCGTGGTCTACGTGGTGGCCGGGGCCCGGGTGCTGGCGATCGACGTCGCCCGCGGCGATGTGCGCTGGCACTTCGAGGCGCCCGCGGTGTTCCTGAGCCCGCCCGCGTTCGCGCCCGGACCGGCCGTCACCGGCGGCGGTGTCTATCTGGCGGACTACCTCGGCACGGTCTACGCCCTGGACCCGGCGGACGGCCGCGACCGCTGGCGGATCGCCACCGAGGCCCGGCAGTCCACCGAACCGGTGCTGGTCGCCCACGGCGCGGTCCACCTGGGCAGCGGCAAGGCCCTCTACACCCTGGACGCGGTCACCGGCACCCCGCGCTGGCGCTTCCAGGCCGGTGCGGAGATCGTCGGCGCACCGGTCGTCGCCGAGGGCAGGGTGCACTTCGGCTCGGCCGACCACTGTCTGTACACGCTCGATGCGATGGGCGGCCAGCTGCGCTGGAAGCTGGCGACCGGCGGCGAGATCACCGGCTCGCCGGTGGCGGTCTCCGGCGTCGTCTACGCGTGCAGCAAGGACCGCTGCGTCTACGCGCTGGACGCGGCCAAGGGGACGGGGCTGGCGCGCCGGACCTGAGGGGCGTTCGGGGAGCTGACGCGACGTCCGGCCGTCCGGCTACTCCCGCTCTTCCGGGGGCCGTTGGGTCCCTTCGGGCTCCTCCGGCCGGTGCTCCTGGGGCTGTTGCTCCTGGGGCTGTTGCGGCCGTGCGGACTGCGGCCGGCGGTACTCCCTGCCCCACTCCACCGGCGGCGTGGGCGGCAGCCGGCGGGACGGCATGGTGGGCGGCCCCTCCTGGGGCTGCTGCCCGGCGTCCGGCGCGGCGGGCCGCGGTCGTTGCCCGGTCGGGGGCGGCTCGGTGACCGGCAACGGGGCGGTCGGGGTGTCGTCCTGCTCCCCGTAGGGGCGGGTGACGGGGCGGGTCGGCGGTCCGGCGGACCCGGCGACGTACGGCTCGGGGTCCCACTCCTCGGCGCCCGGTCGGCCCGCGTCCCAGGGTTCGGGGGTCCCCGGCGGGTAGGCGACCGGGGGGTACGGCGTACGGGCGTCGTGGCGGCCGTCGGGTGCGTACCGGCCGTAGTGCCCGTCGTAGTACCGCTCGTCGTAGCCGTGGTCGTCATACCCGTAGTCGTCATAGCGCCGGCCGCCGGGACGCCGGTCGTCGTCGCGCCGGTCGTACCCGCGGTCGTAGGCCCGACCGTTGCGGCCCCGCATGATCAGGGCGCCGAGCAGCATCAGGGCGCCGCCGCCCAGGGCGTTGGCCACGCCGACACCCAGCCCGCGGGCACCGGCCGTCAGCTCGCTCGCGGCCTGTCCCTGTCGGACCATCCACAGGATCGTGAAGCCGAGGACGACCAGGCCGGCGAGGGCGACCAGGACCCGGGAGCGCAGTGCCACGCCGATCAGGGTGAGCAGCGCGGCGAAGGCCATGGGGAGGAGGATCGAGCCGAAGAGCGCGGCGGCGTTTCCGGTGATGCCGTGGAACAGGTCCTCGATCCGCACGTCGCTGCCGTGACGGCCGTCGTACCAGGGACGGAAGGGGCTCCAGACGGCGGCCGTCGCTCCGACGAGGGCGATCAGCGACCCGAGAACGTTGCGCACCACGGGCGTCGCCTCGCTTCGGGTCGTTCTGTCATCCTCCGTGACCGACGCTACGCCTGCCCGTCTGCCCTCGCTAGACAAGTACGGCCGCATGCGTCGCCGGGGCCGCACAGCGGGTTGCCGGGGCCCGTACGGGCCGTCACCGGGGCTTGCTAGGGTGCCGTGCACGCGTCAACCCACAGGGTGGCGGGGATCAAAAGTTTCCACGGGGGACGGGCAAACAAATGAAGCAGCGCACGCGCACGGGCACGGGCATCCTCGGCGACACCCACAGGGTTACCAGGGCGGCGGTCGCGGCCGGGCTGGCGGTGGCGACGGTCGCCACGATCGGCGGCTGCGCCTTCGGGCGGCCCCGGGTCGTGATCCCCCCTTCCGCCTACGCGACCCCGTCGTCGTCCTCCTCCTCCAGCTACGACCCGTACAGCCCGAGCCCCTACGATTCGCCCACCTACTCGCCGTCGCCGACGGAGGAGACCTTCGACCCGGACGGGCGGGCGGACGCCAGCGGCAGCAACTGCGACTTCTCCAACTCGCTGCGGCAGTTCACCTACACGGTGTCCATCACCAACCCGTCCTCGACCGACACCTTCTCCTACGACATGGCCGTCAACTGGATGAAGGCCCGGCCGGCCGACGGCAAGGCATACGGACTGCACGAGCGTTCGATCACCGTGGGCCCGGGTCAGACCGAGACCTACACCGCCAAGTACACCGTCAACCAGTCCTCCATCGGGGAGTTCTGGTACACCTGCCAGATCACCCGGGCGCACAAGACCCGGATTTGACGGGTCCCCATCACTGGTTCAGCGGCTGGGGCCAACGGCCGGGTTCAGCGGCCGGCGTCCCGCTTCCGGGCGGCGAACAACTCCGCCTGCCGGTCCGGGGGCAGGTTGCCCAGCGCGATGAGCTGCGGGGCGTGCGCCAGGGCCTGCGCCCTGGCCGCCTCCTTGGCCGCCCACAGGGCCCGCACGGTGCCCTGGACCGCTTCGGTCGGCTGCGCGGCGACCACGGCGGCACGACGCAGCGCGACCTCGGCCGCCGCGCCCGGTGCGGTCAGCTCGGAGACCAGCCCGGTCTCGTACGCCCGCCGGGCGCCCAGCCGCTCGGCGGTGCCCATCAGGGACAGCCGGGCGATCTCCCCCAAGGGCATCCGCTGCGCCATGAGGATGGACTCGTACGCGCTGACCATCCCGTAGGTGGTGTGCGGGTCGAAGAAGGTGGAGTTCTCGGAGGCGATGAGGAACTCGGCCTCGCCCAGCAGGTAGAAGGCGCCGCCGCAGGCCATGCCGTCGACTGCGGCGACGACCGGCTTCCACAGGTCGTTGGCCTTCGGGCCGATGGCGAGCAGCGGGTCGTCGAGCGAGTAGGGCGAGGGCGGCTGGGGGACCTCGACGGAGCGGTCGATCCCGGTGCAGAAGGCCCGGCCGCCGGCACCGGTGATCACCACGGCCCGTACGGAGCCGTCGAAGCGCAACGCGCGCCAGGTGGCGGCGAGTTCGGCGGCCGTGTCGAGGTCGATCGCATTGTGCCGCTCGGGCCGGTCGAGGGTGACCAGGGCGACCCCGTCCGCGATCTCGGTACGGACCGTCACGGCCGCTCCAGGATCCAGCGGGGCACGGTCACGCCCCCGGGCAGGGTGTGGAAGACCGCCTTCACGGGCGCGCCGATGCGCAGCCGGTCCGGAGCGACGGAGTTGAGGGCGGCGTCGGCGTCGGCGACGAGGTTGCCGACGAGCCGGATGCGGGATGAGTCGGCCAGTTCCACGAGGATCGCGTTGTAGCCCGGCAGGGCGGCGTACGCGGGCAGCAGTGGTGGGTGCGGGAGGACGTAGGACCAGATGCGGCCGCGGCCGCTCGTCCGCTGCCAGTGGGCGGTGAAGGACTGGCAGTGCGGGCAGCAGGGCCGGGGCGGGAAGCGTAGTTCGCCGCAGTCGGAGCAGGCCTGGATGCGCAGTTCGCCGCGGGCGGCGTACTCCCAGAAGGGCGCGCCGTCGTCGTCGGGGACGGGAAGCAGCAGGTCGGCGTCGTCGCCGGGCGGATTGTCAGTGGCGGGTGCCACGCTGGGGGACATGGACGCACGAACGGACGGAACGGCACTCATCGCACCTCAACTCCTCAGCAGCAGGGCCGAGGTGGGGACTCCCTCGCCCGCGGTGACCAGGCAGGTGGTGGCGTCGGGGACCTGCGCGGTGCTGGTGCCGCGCAGTTGCTTGACGCCTTCGGTGATCAGGTTGAAACCGTGGACGTACGCCTCGGAGAGGCCCCCGCCGCCGGTGTTGAGGGGGAGCCGGCCGCCGATCTCCAGCGCGCCGCCCTCGGTGAAGGCCGCGCCCTCGCCGCGCCCGCAGAAGCCGTAGCCCTCCAGCGAGAGGGGGATCAGGGGGGTGAACGCGTCGTAGATCTGCGCCACGTCGACGTCCTGTGGCCCGAGGTCGGCGCCCTTCCACAGGTGGCGGGCGGCGGTCCAGGCGGGACCGGTGAGCGGGTCGTCGTTCCAGTAGTTGACCATGCCGTGGTGCTGGGCGGGCAGGCCCTGTGCGGCGGAGTGGACGTAGACGGGCCGGTGACGGCAGTCCCTGGCGCGTTCGGCGGAGACCACGACGCAGGCGAGGGCGCCGTCCGTCTCCAGGCAGTTGTCGAAGAGGCAGAGCGGCTCGCTGATCCAGCGCGCGGTCATGTACATCTCGCGGGTCAGCGGGCGCTCGTACATGATCGCGGCCGGGTTCTGGTTGGCACGGTTGCGGCAGGCCAGGGCGACGTTGAAGAGGTGGTCGCGGGTGGCGCCGTACTCGTGCATATAGCGGCGGGCCAGCATGCCGATCTCGTCGGCGGGGCGCAGCAGTCCGAAGGGCCGGGTCCACTGTCCCGGGGTCGGCAGCTGGACCCGGGTGTTCTTCCAGGGCCGCGGTCCGGAGCCGCGCTTGCGGGACCGCCAGGCCACGCCGACGCTCGCCTGGCCGGTGGCGACGGCCGCGGCCAGGTGGGCCACCGTCGCACAGGAACCCCCGCCGCCGTAACCGACCTTGGAGAAGTGCGTGACGTCCCCGGCGCCGATGGCCTTGGCTATCTCGACCTCATCGGTCTCCTCCATGGTGTAGGAGGCGAAGGCGTCCACTTCCGAGGGGGCGATCCCGGCGTCGTCCAGCGCCGCGACGATCGCCCGACAGGCCAGGGTCTTCTCGGATTCCGGGAGGTGTTTGGCGAACGGAGTCTGTCCGATGCCGGCTATCGCCGTAGCGTCCTTGAGGGTCGCCCCCATCGCCACCTCCGTGGTCGTCCATCAGTGCTGACAGCGGAGGAGGGTACCGCTAATCTGACGGACAGTCAGCTAGTGGTCGTGAGGTCTTTGGCGGGAGGTAGTGCGATGCGCGACGACATGGATGCGCGGGCGGACCTGGAGTACGGCGCCATCCCCCAGCTGGTGCGGGCGGCCGCCCGGCGGTACGGCCCCCGGGAGGCCGTCGTCGAGGGCCGCACCCGCCTCTCGTACGCCGAGCTGGGCCAGCGGGTGGAGCGCGCGGCGGCCGCCTGCATCGCCTCCGGCGTCACGCCCGGCGACCGCGTCGCCGTCTGGGCGCCCAACACCCTCGACTGGATCGTCTCCGCCCTCGGCGCGGTCACCGCCGGCGCCGTCCTCGTCCCCGTCAACACCCGCTTCAAGGGCAGCGAGGCCGCCTACGTCCTGCACCGCACCCGCACCAAACTGCTCTTCGTCACCGGCACCTTCCTCGGCACCTCCTACGTCGCCGCGCTCCGCCGCGCCGAGGCCCGACTCCCGCACCTGGAACGGGTGGTGGTGCTGTCGGACACCGCCCCCGAGGGCTACCACGCCTGGAAGGACTTCCTCGCCGCCGGGGAGGCGATCTCCACCGAGGAGGTGTGGCAGCGCGCCGCCTCGGTGGCGCCCACCGCCCCGTCCGACATCATCTTCACCTCGGGCACGACGGGCCGCCCCAAGGGCGCGGTCATCACCCATGCCCAGACCCTGCGCTGCTACGGCGTCTGGAGCGAGTTGGCGGGGCTGCGCGAGGGCGACCGCTACCTCATCGTCAACCCGTTCTTCCACACCTTCGGCTACAAGGCCGGCATCATCGCCTGCCTGTTGCGGGGCGCGGTGATGGTGCCGCAGCCGGTGTCCAGCGTGGACACCGCGCTGGCCAACATCGCCGCCGAACGGATCTCGGTGCTGCCGGGTCCGCCGACCCTGCACCAGTCCCTCCTCGACCATCCGGCCCGCGCCGCCTACGACTTGAGCGCCCTGCGCCTGGTGGTCACCGGCGCCGCGGTGGTCCCCCTCCAACTCGTCGAGCGGCTGCGCACCGAGCTGGGCGTGGGGACGGTCCTGACCGCGTACGGCCTCTCCGAGGCGAGCGGCATCGTCACGATGTGCCGTCGCGGCGATGCTCCGGGGACCATCGCCACGAGCTCGGGACGGGCGATCCCCGGCACGGAGGTACGGGTCCTCGCCGGGCCGGGCGAGCCCGGCGAGGTCCTGGTGCGCGGCCACCACGTGATGCGCGGCTACTTCGAGGACCCGGAGGAGACCGCGAAGGTCCTGGACGCCGACGGCTGGCTGCACACCGGCGACATCGGCGTCCTGGACGCCGACGGCAACCTCCGGATCACCGACCGGATCAAGGACATGTTCATCGTCGGCGGCTTCAACGCCTACCCCGCCGAGATAGAGCAACTCCTCGGCCGACACCCCGACATCGCCGACGTCGCCGTCATCGGCATACCCGACCCCCGCCTCGGCGAGGTCGGCAAGGCCTATGCGGTCCGCCGCGCCGGCTCCTCGCTCACCGCCGACGACCTGATCGCCTGGTCCCGCCGCGAGATGGCCAACTACAAGGTGCCGCGCGAGGTCGTCTTCGTGCCGGAGCTGCCGCGCAATGCGAGCGGGAAGGTCCTCAAGCGGAGCCTTCGGCGGTGACGCCCACGTTTTTGTCTGGCCCGCCGTGGCCTGGCGGCCGGCGCTCGCCCCACGTTGTTGGCTTTCCCGCCGTGGGTGTTTCTCACCGTGGCGCCTGCGGCGGGCTGTGCCGCTGCGCGGGGCTGTTCGGCTGCGGGTGCGGTCCTGCGGGGCTGGGTGTCCGGACTGCTTCGCTTTACGTCCGGACACCCAGCCCCTCCGGCCCCCACCCTCCCGCGGGTGGGAGAGAAAAGGGCCGGTGGGGGCGCGCACGAGTGGTCCCCCACCCGCAGTGAACAGACAGCGCTCGCCCCCCAGGATCAGTCACCCCCACTCACGGGAGGGGACGGGCCGGAGGGGCAGGGGTGTGGGACGTAAAGCGAAGCAGTCCCACACCCCTGCCCCGCAGGACCGTCACCGCACC
>NZ_JBEZIX010000034.1:0-112418 GCF_040651315.1 Streptomyces sp. NPDC048506 | reverse complement strand
CGGCCCTTAACTACAAGGGTTCGCTTTCGCTCGCCCGCCTGGTCTTCCCCTTCGCCTGTGGCTGGGTGATGGCCCACCCTGCCCTTGGGCTTGACCACCTCGGCTCAGCACCCCCGCGTTGCCGCAGACGCACCCGAGGCTGGGGACCGACCGTCGGTCACGGGTCGGGGTTCATGGCTACCTCCCTGCCATCAACCGCTGCTGTGACAGCGACTTCGTGTCGCACTGCTGTCTCCGTTCGGTGCAGCCACTCCGAACCGTACTCGCACCGTCACGCTGCGGGAACTCAAACGGCCCCGCCGCACAACGCAGGTGGGGCCGTGTCATTGACGCTCACCTCGGGCGGACCACGTCCACCAGCTCAGTCAGACTCTGAACACGCCAGTCCGCGGCCCGCGCTTCCGCGCTGTCTGCCCAAAGATGCCCGAGCGGACCGCGGCGCAGGTGGGCCGTCCGCATCCCGGCGGCGCGGGCCGGGCCAACATCGTTCTGCGGATGGTCACCGACGTACAGCACCTCGCCAGCCGGAACACCCGCCAGGACCACCGTGCGCGCGAAGAACTCGGCGGACGGTTTGGCCACCCCCCACTCCCCTGACGTGGCCAGTGCATCCACCGGCAGATCAAGCGCGCGCAGCAACTCGGCGGCCCGGGCCGTCTGGTTACCGGCCACGACCACGCGAATCCCCGCGTCCCGGACTGCTGCCAAGGAGGGCCGAACGTCCGGGTACAGGTCTGACTCGTCCAGGAACTCGCCCCGGCCGGCCCGCTCCATTGCTGCCCGCTCCGCCTCGATATCGATCCCCGGCCGTGCCAGTCTCAAGGCATCGGCGTTGTCCCGGCCTTGGGCGACCACCGCGCCTACCAGGGCGGAGAGCGTGTGCCTGTTGACGCCGAGCCAGTCGGCCCACGCCCCCCACCCGCGGTCATCTCTGATGAGCGTTTCGCCGACATCGAATGCCACTGCGCGGATCATGCGAACAGCCTAAGGGCGGGCAATCCGTGTGCGCTTGCCAGTGGCCGGCCGTACCATCCGCGCCATGGCGACCACATGCGTCCCTGACGCCACCGCCGAGGCCAACGAGCGCATACGCGCATTCATGGCCGCACGTATGGGCCGGCCTCTGTGGCCGGACGAGCAGGCCGAGTACGAGCAGCTGCTCGCCGCATGGGCCGCCGCCGGACCGGGAGCGTACGGGTCCGCACCGTGCTGCCCGTTCGTGCCGTCCCGCCCAGGCGGCAGCACCGGGTGAGCCCACCGAGAACCGGCCGCAGCACCGGAGTTGACCCCGCGCCACCCCTTGACGCGCACCTGTCCGGCACCAAGAATGAGCGCGCTCTGACAACGTTGTCGACGCCCTCCGGAGGTTCGGACCCATGTCAAGGCCCAGTCGCACCCGGCTGCGCACCGCCGGCGCGGTGCTGGCGGCCGCGCTGATCGGGGGCGCACTCACCGCCCCCGTCGCGCAGGCCGAACCACCCGGCGGCCCACTCACCGACCTGGTCAACCCGTTCATCGGCAGCCAGAACGACGGCAACACCTACCCGGGCGCCGCCCTACCCTTCGGCATGGTGCAGCTCTCCCCCGACACCGGCCACACCACCGGCTACGACTACAAGGCCGACCACATCCGCGGCTTCAGCTCGGTGCACATCTCCGGGGTCGGCTGCGGGCTCGGCGGCGACCTGCCGGTGCTGCCCACCACCGGCGACGTCACCGAGACCGACAACGCGAAGTACGCGGCCGCCTTCCGCCATGACGACGAGTCGGCCCGGCCCGGCTACTACCGCGTCGGGCTGACGTCCTACGGAGGCATCACCGCCGAGCTGACCGCCACCGCCCGCACCGGCCGGCAGCGCTACACCTTCCCGGCCACCGACAAGGCCAACGTGCTGCTCAACACGGGCCAGTCGCTGCACCGGACCGTCTCCACCCGGGTCGAGGTGCTGGACTCCCGCACCATCCGCACCGCCATCACCGGCCGGGGCTTCTGCCAGGACACCCAGCCGTACACGGTCTACACCCTCACCCGCTTCGACCGGCCGTTCGCGTCGTACGGAACCTGGGACGGGGACAAGGTGACGCCCGGATCCACCGCGTCGACCGGGGCCGGACGGCACGGCGCCTACGTCCGCTTCGACACCCGCAAGGACCGCACGGTCGAGGCGACCACCGCCCTCAGCTACGTCGACGCGGCGGGCGCGGCCGGTAACCTGCGCGCCGAGGGCGGGCTCTCCTTCGACCGCGCGCGGGCCGCCGCCGATGCCGCGTGGGAGCGCCGTCTGGGCCTGGTGAAGGTCCGCGGCGGCGACCGGACGCTGCGCCGGACCTTCTACTCCTCGCTCTACCGGTCGTTCCTCGCGCCGAACATCGGCAGCGACGTCGACGGGCGCTACACCGGATGGGACCGGAAGACCCACCGCACCGCCGATTTCGGGGGCTCCGCGTACTACCAGAACTGGTCCCTGTGGGACACCTACCGCACCCAGGCGCAGCTGCTCGCCCTGCTGGCTCCGCGGGAGTCGCGCGATATGGCGTTGTCGGTGCTGCGGATCGACAAGGAGAGCGGCTGGCTGCCCAAGTGGGGCTACGGAACGGTCGAGACGAACATCATGACCGGCGATCCGGTCACCCCGTTCCTCACCAACGCCTACCAGCAGGGGTTGCTGGCCGGGCACGAGGAGGAGGCGTACGCGGCGCTGAAGAAGAACGCCGACGGGGTGCCGCCGGACGCTTCGCCGGCCGTCGGCAGGGAGGCCAATGCGCCGTACCTGAAGGACGGCTTCGCGCCTTACGTCAAGGGACGCCCGCACCGCAAGCCCGGTGACTCGGACTTCGACCACGGCGCCTCGGCGACGCTGGAGTACGCCCTGTCGGACGCCATGCTGGCGCAGATGGCGCGCGATCTGGGGCACCGGGCGGACGCCGACCGCTATGCGGACCGGGCGCAGAACTACCGGAAGATCTTCGACCGTTCGACCGGGTTCTTCCGGGCCCGCGACGAGCACGGCGCCTTCACCGGTCCGGCCGACCCGGCCAAGAGCGAGGGCTTCCACGAGGGCACGTCCTGGCAGTACCAGTGGCTGGTGCCGCAGGACCTGCGGGGGATGATCGGGCTGATCGGCGGCAAGGACAAGGCCGATGAGCGGCTCGACGCGTTCTTCGCCTACCGCAAGCTGCTTCAGGACCCGGAGAAGACCGCCCGGGAGGTGTGGGTCAACGGCCCGTACGACTACTACAACGCGGACAAGTACAACCCGCAGAACGAGCCCGATCTGATCGCGCCGTACACCTACCTCTCCACCGGCCGCCCCTGGAAGACGACCGATGTGGTGCATGCCGCGCTGACCCTGTTCACCGACGCCCCGACCGGGATGACCGGGAACGACGACCTGGGGACGATGTCGGCGTGGATGGTGCTCTCGTCGATCGGGGTGTTCCCCGTGCAGCCGGGCACCGACAACTGGGGCCTGAGCACGCCGGTGTTCGACCGGGTGGAGCTGACGCTGGACCGGCGCTACTACCCGGCCGGGCGGTTCACCATCACGGCGCCCGGGACGTCGTCGGCGCAGCGCTATGTGCAGTCGGTGCGGCTGGACGGGTCCGAGCGGGACCGGACGTACCTCACCACCGACGAACTGCGCACCGGACACCGGCTGGCGTTCACCGTGGGCACCGAGCCGTCGGCCTGGGGCACCGGGGAGCACGCCGCGCCACCGCCGGTGGGCACGGCGCCCGCCGCCGGTACGCCGTAGCGGCGGGCGGCGGCTCCGCGTGGGCCCGCGGACCGGTGGCGCGGGGTGCGCGCGGCCGGTCCGCGGGCGGACGCGGAGGCGGAGGGGGCGGGACGGTCCTGCGGACGTCAGTCCTGGAGGGCCTGCCAGAACTCGTCGAAGGACATGGTGCCGTCGTGGTCGGTGTCCTTGGCCTTGATGACCGCCTCGGCGACCGGACCGGTGACGAACGGGTCGCCCATCTCGGCCATCGCCCGCTTGAACTCGTCCGGCGTGACCTGCCCGTCGCCGTCCGCGTCGAACCGGTCGAACGCCGCCCTGGCCTTCTCGATGTCTGCCATGCGAGGTGCCCCCTCCGTGGTGCTGCGCAGTGCTGCGCGGTGGTGTTGCCTGGTGATCTGACCTGCGTACATTAGCGGACCGTCAAGACCGGGCCGGTCGCGCCCTCCGACGGGCCAGGTAGGGGGCGGTACGGCTGCCCGGTGCCGCCGCGACCTCGGCGGGGGTGCCGGCGGCCACGATCCGGCCGCCGTCCGCTCCCCCGCCCGGGCCGAGGTCGATGACGTGGTCGGCGCCGGCGACCACCCCCATGTCGTGCTCGACGACCACGACGGTGTGCCCGGCGTCGACCAGTCCGTGCAGCTGGCGCAGCAGGACCTCGGTGTCGGCGGGGTGCAGGCCGGTGGTGGGCTCGTCGAGCAGGTAGAGGGTGTGCCCGCGACGGGGGCGCTGGAGCTCGGCGGCGAGCTTGATGCGCTGGGCCTCGCCGCCGGACAGCTCGGTCGCCGGCTGGCCGAGCCGGAGGTAGCCGAGGCCGACGTCCTGGAGCGTGCGCAGGCTGCGGGCGGCGGCCGGGATGTCGGCGAGGAACGCGACGGCGGTGTCCACGGTCATCGCCAGCACCTCGGCGATGGTCCGGTCCCGGTAGGTGATCTGGAGGGTCTCGGGGTTGTAGCGGGCGCCGTGACAGGCGGTGCAGGGCGCGTAGGTGCCGGGCAGGAAGAGGAGCTCCACGGCGACGAAGCCCTCGCCCTGGCAGGTCTCGCAGCGACCGGCCGCGACGTTGAAGGAGAACCGGCCGGCCCGGTAGCCGCGGGCGCGGGCCTCGTCGGTGGCGGCGAAGACCTTGCGCACCGCGTCGAAGAGACCGGTGTAGGTGGCGAGGTTGGAGCGCGGGGTGCGGCCGATCGGTTTCTGGTCGACGCGGACCAGCCGGTCGATCGCCTCCAGTCCTTCGGCACCGGTGAACTGGGCGCGGGCCGGCGCCCCGGTGTCCGCGCCGTCCTCGCCGACCGCGCCGTCCTCGCCGACCGCGCCGTCCTCGGACTGGTCGGTGCCGGCCGTCTCCGGCTGGTCGGCGCCGAGGTGGTCCCGTACGGCTTCCGCGAGGACGCGGGTGACCAGCGTCGACTTGCCCGACCCGGAGACACCGGTGACGGCGGTGAAGACGCCGAGCGGGAAGGCGGCGTCCAGATCGCGAAGGTTGTGCAGGGTGACGCCGTGCAGCGTCAGCGTGCCCGAGGGGCGGCGCGGGGTGCGGGCGGGCGGCGGTTCGGTGGCGAAGAGGAAGCGGCGGGTGGCGGAGGCCTCGGCCTCCGCGAGCCCGGCGACCGGGCCGCTGTGCAGCACCTGCCCACCGTGCTCCCCGGCCCGCGGGCCGATGTCGACGATCCAGTCGGCGCGCCGCACCACGTCCATGTCGTGCTCGACGACGAACAGCGAGTTGCCGGCCTCCTTGAGCCGGCCGAGCACCGTGAGCAGGGACTCCGTGTCGGCGGGGTGGAGTCCGGCGGACGGCTCGTCCAGGACGTAGACCACGCCGAAGAGGCCGGAGCGCAGCTGGGTGGCGAGCCGCAGTCGTTGTAGCTCGCCCGCGGAGAGGGTGGGCGAGGACCGGTCCATGCTCAGGTAGCCGAGGCCGAGTTCGGTGAGCACCTCGATCCGGGCCACCAGGTCGCGGGCGAGGGCCGGGGCCACCTCCTCGTCGGTCCGCGCGGCGGTCGGGCGGAGCAGCTCGGCGAGGGCGCCCAGCGGGAGGCCGGCGAGGGCGGCGATGTCGTGGCCGGCGAAGGTGACGGCCAGCGCCTCGGGGCGCAGCCGCCGCCCGCCGCAGGCCGGGCACGGCTCGGCGACCATGAAGCCCTGCACCCGCTTGCGCAGCGTCTCGCTCTTGGAGTCGGCGAAGGTGTGCAGCACATAGCGCCGGGCGCTCATGTACTGGCCCTTGTAGGGGCGTTGGATGCGACCGGCCTCGCGGACCGGGTGGACGGTGACGACGGGCTGTTCGTCGGTGAACAGGATCCAGTCGCGGTCGGCCTGCGGCAGCTCGCGCCAGGGCCGGTCGATGTCGTGGCCGAGGGCGGCCAGGATGTCGCGGAGGTTCTTGCCCTGCCAGGCGCCCGGCCAGGCGGCGATGGCGCCCTCGCGCAGGGACCGCGACGGGTCGGGGACCAGCGACTCCTCGGTGACGCGGTGGACGGTGCCCAGGCCGTGGCACTCCGGGCAGGCGCCGGTCGCCGTGTTGGGCGAGAAGGCGTCGGAGTCCAGGCGTTCCGGCATCTCCTCCGGGTAGTCGCCGGCGCGCGAGAAGAGCATCCGCAGGGTGTTGGAGAGGGTGGTGACGGTGCCCACCGAGGAGCGGGAGGTGGGTGCCGAGCGCCGCTGTTCCAGGGCGACGGCGGGCGGCAGTCCGGTGATGTCCTCGACCTTGGGCGCGCCGACCTGGTGGATCAGCCGCCGGGCGTAGGGGGCCACCGACTCGAAGTAGCGGCGCTGGGCCTCGGCGAAGAGGGTGCCGAAGGCCAGCGAGGACTTGCCCGATCCGGACACCCCGGTGAACGCGACCAGCGCGTCCCTCGGGATGTCCACATCGATGGTGCGGAGGTTGTGCTCACGGGCGCCGCGCACCCGTACGTACGAGTCGGCCATCCCTCCATGATCGGGCACGGTGCGGCGGGATCGGACCGGGTCAGCCGGCGGACGTTGCGGCGGCGACCCGGTCGCGCGCCTCCTCCCACGGCAGCGGGTCGGCGACCACGCCGCGCAGCGCCCGGAGCTGGCGGGGCGGGAGCCCGGTCGCCAGCACGCCGACACCGCGCCCGTCGCGGCCGTAGAGGGCGACGGCACGGCGCGCCGCCCGGTCCAGCACGGTGGTCTCGACCCGGTCGGCGCCGCCGGTCAGCCCGTACGCCTGGATCTTGAGGGCGTACTGGTCGGACCAGAAGTACGGCACGGGCGCGAAGGGGCGGCGTTCCCGGTCGGTGGCGCCGTCGGTGGGTGCGGGGGTGGTGGCGGCCAGTTCGGCGAGCAGGTTGCGGGCGGCGGCCATGCCCTGTTCGGTGGCGTTCATCCGGTGCTCGAAGCGCACCGGCCGGCCGTGGACCGGGTGGTCCCAGCGGGCCACGTCGCCGGCGGCGTAGATGCCGGGGGCGGCCGCGCAGTACGCATCACAGCGGAGACCGTCGGTGGTGTCCAGCGCGGGGTCGCCCAGCCAGCCGACAGCGGGGGTGGAGCCGATGGCGAGGAGCACGGTGTCGGCGGGCAGCACGGTGCCGTCGGCCAGCCGCACGCCGGTGACCGCGTCCGCGGCGCTCTCGAAGCCGTCGACCGCGCCGGTGCGCAGGGTGACGCCGTGTGCCCGGTGCTCCTCGGCCAGCAGCGCGCCGATCTCGTCGCCGACGGCGGCGGCCATCGGTATCGGGCCGACGCCGACGAGCGTGACGTCATGCCCCAACTCCCGTGCCACCGCGGCGGCTTCGCAGCCCAGGACGCCGTTGCCGACGACCACCAGCCGGCGGCCGGGGTCGCCCAACCGGCCGCGCAGGGCGAGTGCGTCGTCGAGGGTGCGCAGGGTGTGCACCCCGACGATCCGGTCGGCGCCGGCCAGCGTGCGGGCCACGACACCGGTGGCGACGATCACTCCGGCGCAGTCGAGGCGTTCGCCTCCGTCGAGAGTGAGGCTGCGCTCGGCCACGTCGAGTCCGGTCGCGCGGGTGCCGAGCCGCAGGTCGAGGTCGAGCGGTGCGAGCTGCTCCGCGGTGCGCAGCAGCAGCTTGGCGGGCTCCCAGGTGCCGTGCAGCAGCTGTTTGGACAGCGGCGGCCGGTCGTACGGCAGGTGGGGTTCGTCGCCGATGAGGGTGAGCGGGCCGGTCCAGCCGGAGCGGCGGAGCGTCTCGGCCGCGGCGAGCCCGGCCGCCGAGGCGCCGACGACGGCGATCGGCCGGGCGGTCATGCGTGCACCTCGATCACGGCGGCCGGGCATATCGCGGCGGCCTCGCGGACCGCGTGGTGCTGCTCGGCGGGTGGTTCGGCGTCGAGGAGGACGACGACGCCGTCCTCGTCGCGCTGGTCGAAGACCTCGGGGGCGATCAGCACGCACTGGCCGGCGGCGCAGCACTTGTCGGCGTCGAGGGTGATCTTCATGGCGGGGCTCCGTGGGGGTCGGTGTGCGGGGTTGACGGTGCGGCCGGTCACCAGGTGACGGGCAGGGTGTGACAGCCGTAGATCGACATGTCGGTGCGGAACGGTATCTCCTCGATCGGCACCGCGGGCCGCATCGTGGGAAAGCGGCGCAGCAACGTCGCGAGGACGACCTGGAGTTCGACACGGGCCAGCGCCTGGCCGAGGCACTGGTGGATGCCGTAGCCGAAGGCGATGTGGTGCTGGGCGTTGGGTCGTTGGACGTCGAGCCGGTCGGCGTCGGCGAAGACGCTCTCGTCGCGGTTCCCGGACGGTACGGCCGCCACGACGCCCTCGCCGGCACGGATGAGGTGCCCGTCGATCTCGATGTCGGCGGTGGCGACCCGGCGCGGCCCGTTGCGGATGATGCTGTGGAAGCGGAGCAACTCCTCGACGGCGCCGCGGATCAGACCGGGGTCCTGGCGCAGCCGTTCGGCGGTCTCGGTGTCGCGCATCAGGGTCAGCGCGCTCAGGCCGATCATGTTGGCGGTGGTCTCGTGCCCGGCGATCAGCAGCAGGGCCGCGAAGGCGGCCACCTCGTCGTGGGTGATCTCACCGGTCCGCTGCTGTTCGACGATGAGCCGGCCCAGGATGTCGTCGCCCGGGTCGGCCTCCTTGGCGGTGACCAACTCGTCGAGGTAGTCGCGGAGTTCGACCCGGGCGGCCTCGCGCTCGGCGTCGGGGACGGTGCGGGAGAGCAGGGTCCCGGTGAGCCGCTGGAAGAGGGTGTGGTCGTCGTACGGGACGCCCAACAGCAGGCTGATGACCAGCGAGGGGACCGGCAGCGCCAGCGCCTCGACGAGGTCCACCCCGCCCCGTTCGCGCCCCTCGGCGCGCTCCATCGCGTCACAGAGTTCGTCGGTGAGGCGCTGGATCTCGGGGCGCAGCGCCTCGACCCGCTTGACCATGAACTCCCGGGTGACCATCCGGCGCAGCCGGGTGTGCTCGGGCGGGTCCATCCGGATGAAGCCGCGGTTCTGGGTGCTGGGGCCGCCGGTCATACCGCTGAGCGGGTAGCCGTGGACGGTGGTGTCGGAGCTGAAGCGGGTGTCGCCGAGGATCGCCCGGATGTCGGCGTAGCGGGTGACCAGCCAGGCCCAACTGCCGTCCGGGAGGGAGACCTTGGAGATCGGCCGCTCGGCGCGCAGGGCGGTGAACTCGATGGGAGGCTCGAAGGGGCAGTCGCTCGGGGGCGCTACGGGGAGCGGCGCGGGGGCGGTGGGAAGTGTCATCTCGCTCATCTCACTCGACGGGCCGTGCGTGCACGCCGGCGGAGGGCGTGCACGCGGAGTGGAACGTTCGCCTAACACCCGTAAACTTACATGTGTAATACGCAGCTATTTATGTCGGGGGGGGTGGGAAGGGTGGGGAATCGGCCGCGCCCGCTGCGCGGTTCAGCGCTCCAGCAGCAGCTGGAGGACCTCGTCCACGAACCGGTCCAGCCGTCGGGTGTCCTTGCGGCTCGGCATGACCTGCCAGAGCATGACCCGGCCGTGCACCGCCGACCACAGCACATAGGGCGCCTCGGACCGCGAGCCGCGCACCCGCCAGCCGGCGTCCTCGCACGCCGTCAGCGCCCGCTGCCAGCTGCGCACCAACAGCCCGGCCGGGTGCCCGGCGAGCCGCTCGGGGCCGACCGGCGTCTGCCGGGTCTCGTACAGGAGCCGGTAGGTGGCGGGGTGCTCGACGGCGTAGCGGCAGTACGCACGCAACTGGGCGCGCAGCCGGGCCACCGGGTCGTCGGGGGCGGCCTTGGCCTCGGCTCCGGTCATCGCCGCCGCCAGCCGCTCGTAACTGACTTCCAGGGTCGCCCAGACCAGCTCGGTCTTGTCCGAGAAGTGACGGTAGATGCTCGGCGCGGCAACGCCCGCCGCGCGGGCCACCGCCCGCAGCGACAGTGCGTCCTCGCTGCCGACCTCCTCCAGCAGACGCTCGGTGGCCCGCAGCAGTTCCTCCCGCAGACGCTCGCCCTGCCCGCGCGGGTTCCGGGCCCGGACGGCCGCATGCTCGCTCACTGCCCTCCGACTCCCTTCCCTGGACCTGTGGCGTACCGCTCCAGCGTTTCACATCGGCCCGTGTGCGGCGGCGCCGAGGCCCGGGGAATCGCCGGAGCCCCAGCGAACCGTCGGCGCTGCCGTTATCCGCCCATCACCAATCCGGCCTTGTCCGCGCCCCTGCTCAGCACCATGCGCCGGATGCGGTGGCGAACGGGTGTGAGGTCCAGCCGTCCGGCCCTGATCGCCTTGTTCACATCGATCACGCGGCCCGCCTCGGCGTCCCACCACAGCGGGATGAATTCCGCCTTGGTGACCTTCCAGCGACCGCCGGGCGTGGCCGGGGGCGTGAAGGTGAAGCGAGCGGTGGTGCTCATCTTTCCGCGCTCGTCGTGTGTGCCGCCTCCGATGAGGTCGCCCAGTCCGTAGGCGACCCAGGTACCGCCACCGCGCGGATCGGCCGCCCTTCGTCGGCCGCCGGCCCGGGTACCGCGGCCCCCGGCGCCGTGGACCTTCTCGTACGGCTGCGGGGTGTGCGCATGGGTGCCGACGATCAGATCGACGTCGGGCCGGCCGCCGGTCGTGGCGGCGGTGAGCTTCCGGGCCAGCGCCAGCTGTCGCCGGTCGGGGGCGGTGCGGTACTCCGTGCCCCAGTGCGGGCTGACGACCACGATGTCGGCGCCGGCCCGGCGGGCCGCCCTGGCGTCCGCGAGGATGCGCTTCCCGTCGAGCAGTTCGACGCCCCACGGCGGGTCCGACGGGCGCCGCCCGCCCTCGATGCCGTAGGTGTAGGAGAGCTCGGCCACCCGGGCGCCGCCCGGAGCCCGCAGCAGCGCCGGGCGACGGCCCTCGGTGGCGTTCCGGGCCGAGCCGGTGTGGCGCAGCCCGACCGTGTCGAACGCGTTCAGCGTGCGGCGCACGCCCGGGACGCCGTGGTCCAGGGCGTGGTTGGAGGCGGTGGCGCAGGAGTCGTAGCCGGTGGCCTTCAGGGCGGTGGCGATCTGCGGCGGCGACTGGAGGACCGGGTATCCGGTGAAGGGGCCGGTCAGCGGGCCGAGCGGGGCGGCCAGATGACAGAGCGCCAGGTCGGCGGAGTCGATGAGGGGCCGGACGCCGCGGAGCATCGGCCGGAAGTCGTAGCCGCCGAGCGGTCCGTCGTCCCGCGCGGTGGCCAGCACCGCGGGGTGGGTCGGGATGGCGTCCCCGGAGGCGACGAGGGTGAAGGGCAGCCGACCGGTGGCCCTGGCGGCGGGGGCGCCCGCGTGCGCGCGGGGGGTGGTTGCCGGGGTCGGCCGCGGGGCCGGTCGCGGAACGGGGCGCGGGCCGCTGCACCCCACGGCCAGCGCGACGAGCAGGGCGGCCACGGCATACCGTCTGTACGCGCTCATGCCCCGACAGATACCAGCCGTTCACGGCCGGAAATGACGGTGCGCGCGGGTGTCTGCGGCTCTCCCCCATACGGAGCCGCCACGGAGGCCGCAGCCGTGGTTACGCTGCCCGGATGGCCCACACCACGCACCCCGACGACCGCTTCCCCGCCGGCCTGCCGGTCGTCGAGCAGATGGGACGGACCGCCTCCGGGCGGGCCTGGCTGGCGCGCCTGCCGGGGATGCTGCGGGAGATCGAGGAGCGCTGGGAGGTGCGGCTCGGTGCCCCGTTCCACGGGGGCAGCTGCTCCTGGGTGGCGCCGGCCGAACTGTCCGACGGCACGGCCGCCGTCCTCAAGGTGACCTGGCCGCACCGCGAGGCCGACGGCGAGGGCCCGGCACTGCGGGCCTGGGACGGCAACGGCGCGGTACGGCTGCTGGACGCGGACCGCGAGCGGGGCGCGCTGCTGATCGAACGGTGCCGGCCGGGCACCGCGCTCGGGGACGCTCGGCTGCCGCCCGCCGAGCGGCTCGCCCTCGCCGCGGGCCTGTTGCGGGAGTTGTGGGCCGCACCGGCCCCGGCGGCCGGGGAGTTGGAGCGGGTCGACGCGGTGTGCGCGCAGTGGGCGGACCTGGCGGCGGAGCGGATGGGGCGGCTGCGGCCCGGTTACGATCCGGGGCTGGTGGCGCTCGGCATCGAACTGCTGCGCACCCTGCCGGCGACGGCCGCGCGCGAGGTCGTGGTGCACGGCGACGTCAACCCGAGCAACGTCCTGGCGGCCGAGCGCCGCCCATGGCTGGTCATCGACGCCAAGCCGATGGTCGGCGACCCGGCGTACGACCCCTGGCCGCTGCTGCTCCAGCTCGACGACCCCTTCGCGCACCCCGAGCCCCGGCCGGTGCTCCGCGAGCGGTACGCACTGGTCGCCGAGGTGCTCGGCGAGGACCCCGCGCGGCTGCTCGCCTGGTCGGTGGCGCGCGGTGTGGAGAGCGCCCTGTGGAGCGCCGATCACGACGACATCGAGGGCGGCGCCGAGGAGTTGACGGAGCTTCAGGTGCTGGCGGAGCTGGCCGGACTGTAGATCTCGGAGGGGGCCGGTGGCGCGAACACCCCCTAGACTTGGTGCACATGAAGGACGAACACCTCACGGACCGCGATCCGCTCCATGTGACGGTGTGGGACGAGGCGACGCCCGGTGCGCCGCGGGCGGTGCTGGTGCACGGCACGATGAGCTGGGGCACCGCGTGCTTCGCGGGGCAGCGCCCGCTGTCCGAGCTGTTCCGGCTGGAACTCGTCGACCGACGGGGGTTCGGCGACAGCCCGGACACCCCGCGCAGCGACTACCGGACCGACGCCGAGGACGTCCTGCACCTGCTGGGCCGTGGTGCGCACCTGGTCGGCCATTCGTACGGTGCGGCGGCCGTGATGCTGGCCGCCTCGGCCCGCCCGGAGGCGGTGCAGTCGCTCACCCTCATCGAGCCGTCCGCGCTGCGCACCGCGGCCGCCGATCCCACCGTGGCGGCGGCGCTGGAGCGGATCCGGGCGGCGTTCGGCGCGGTCGCCGAGGAGCCGAGCCTTGAGGACTACCTGCGGCAGTCCACCGAGCCCTACGGCCTGCCGGTGCCCGAGCCGACCCCGCGGATGCTGCGGGCGGCGCGCTCGGCGATGCGGGAACGTCCGGTCTGGGATGCGGAGTTGCCCCTCGGACCGCTGGCCCGGGCCACCATGCCCAAGGCAGTGATCAACGGCACCTGGGAGACCGCGCACCCCGCCTACCGGGAGTTCACCGGCCGGGCGCTGGCGGCCTGCGGGGAGTACCTCGCCGAGGCGATCGGCGCCCGTCACATCCAGGTGGCCGGCACCGACCACGCCCCGCACCAGGACCGCCCGGACGAGGTGAACGCCGTCCTCACCCGGCTCTGGCAGAGCTGAGGCGGAGCCGACGCCGGCCGCGGCGGGCGGGCGGCGGACCCGTCACGCGACGTCGATGCCGTACTCCTGCACCAGCGCCTCCAGACCGCCGGGGTAGCCCTTCCCGCCGATCACGAAGTCCCAGTCGCCGCCGTCCCGTTGTCGGAACGAGCCGAGCACCAGGGCGGTCTCGCCGCGCCGCCCGTCCGAGACCTCCAGCTGCCCCTGCTCGGCCCCGGAGGCGTCGAGCAGCCGGATCCGGGCCTCGGTGAAGCCGGCGAGGTCGGCGTCCGGGTTGACCTGGGGGTCGACGGCGGCGACCAGGACCAGCCGGTCGGCGTCCGGCGGCAGCTCCTCGAACCGCACCTGCATCGCGGCCCGGTCGGGGGCGAAGCCGGGCAGCATCCGCACCGAGCCGTCCGGGGTGCGCGGGTTGTTGTAGAAGACGAAGTGGTCGTCGCTGAGCACGGTGCTGCCCTTGCACACCAGGGCACAGACGTCGAGGGCGACCTCGCCGGACCAGTTCATGCCGAGAACGTTGTGGTCCGGTGCCTCGTCGGCGGTGCGCGGGCCGGTCCGGTCGTCGGGGCCCAGCCGGCCGCGCAGCCCGTACCGGCCGAGCAGGTCGACGAGTTCGGGGCCGGCGATCAGGCTCAGCGGCTTGCCGTTGGCGAAGGTGTGGGCGCCGGGGCCGAAACGGGAGGTCGTCACCAGCACGCCCTTGTTGGCGCCCTCGGACTGGACGGTGCCGTAGAGGTCGCGGACGGCGGTGGGCGGGACGGTGTTGCGGTAGCGCTTGACCTGGACGACGATCTTGCCGCCGCGGATCGGGTCGGGGTCGAGGGCGTCCACGTCGACGCCGCCGTCACCGGACCGCTGGGTGGTCACGGCCTGCATGCCCATGGCGCGGAACAGCTCGGCGATCAGGTTCTCGAAGGCGATCGGGTCCATCGCGTACAGGTCCGGTTCACCGTCGGTGCCGTGGGTGACGACCGGGGTGCCGCCGCCGACCTCGCCCGGGAGCCGCCCGGGACGCACCGCGGTGCGCTGGTCGGGGCGTGCGGCGAGCTGCCCGCGCAGCGCGTCGGTCAGGCACTCCACCGCGCTGACCTGCTCCAGGTGCAGGGCGTCGAAGGCGGTGCGGGGGGCCATGACGGTGGCGAGGTACACCTGGGCGGGGCGGCCGGTGGCCGGGTCGACGTCGGCCACGAAGCCGTTGAGCGCCACCGCGTCCAGGATGCCGTAGGCGTCGGCGGCGAAGAGGTCGCGCAGCACCAGCAGCACGCTCTGGGCCAGCACGTCGCGGTAGAGCGCCCGGCGCTGGGCGACCGGCCGGGCCGTCTCCCGCTCCTGGTCGGCGGTGGGCATGTACCGCACCGCCTTGTTCTCCGGGACGACCTGGTAGCCGGGCAGTTCCCAGTCCAGCACGAGCTGACGGGACGTCGGGTCGTAGGCGGCGGCGACCTGGCGGGGGAAGCCCTCCGGCCAGGCGGTGGAGGAGTACAGCGCGGCGGAGAAGTACTCGACGGCCGCCTCCGCGTCACCGCCGCGGAGGGCGGCGAGCAGCTCCTCGATGCCGGCGTTGTGCTGCCGGATCTCGGCCAGCGCGCCCGCGGCCCACTGGTCGTACTGCTGTCGGTACGCGGCGAGTTGGGCCTGGCGGCGGCTCTCGGCCGCCTGCGCGGCGTACCAGTCCTGCTCGTAGCGGGCGCGGGCCTCCCCCTGGGCGCGGTCGCGGCGCGCGGCGCCCACGTGCCAGCCACCGGTCGGCACCTGGTAGCGGGCCGGGTCGGGCATCGGCACGGGGGTGGCCAGGGCGCCGGGGGCGAACTCCTCGACGCGTTCGGGGCGCAGCAGCGCGGCGGCGGTGAAGGCGGGCGCCCGGCAGCCCTCGGCGAGCAGGCCGGTCAGCGCGGAGACCCGGGCGTCGAGCTCCTCGGTGCGCCGGCGGGCGTCGGCCTCGCGCTGCCGCCGGTAGGCCACCTGCCGTTCGCGGTGCATCCGCGCCATGGCGCGCTCGGCGTCCCGTGCCTGCCGTTCCTGGTCGCGCTGGTGCTGCATCTGCGCACGGCGCTGGGCTTCCTCCCGGCGTTGCTGCTGACGCTGCGCCTCGGCCCAGACGGCCACTAATCCATGGGAACGGCGGCTCATGTCGATCTGTGTCCTCCCCCCGGGGCGACGCCCCCGGCACCCTGTGGAAGCGGCGTCACCTGCGCTGTTCCCCCGACTCTAGCGGGGGCGGGGGGCCGGACCGGTGGCGGGACGGGAAGATGTCCGGACGGGTGACGGCGAGTGCACCGATCCGGCCGGACACGCGGCCGGGCAGGTGCGGGCCCTAGGCGCGCGCCGTCCTTTGCTAAGCGGCCGTGGCGGTGGCGTCGTAGTCCGGTGCGACGCCGGGGACCAGGATCAGGTCGCCCGGGATGTGCCGGGTGCGCAGCGGGAGGATCTCCTGGTAGGCGGGCGAGGCGTACCAGGCCCGGGCCCGGTCCATGTCGGGGAACTCGATGACCACGACGAAGCCGGGCCACTCGCCCTCCACCACCTCGACCTGGGCGTTGTGCACGCGGAACCGTCCGCCGTAGGGGTCCATGGTCGCCTGGATCCGCTCGATGTAGGTGGCGATGTCCGGGTGCGGGGCGGTGGGGCGGAGGTGGGCGATGGCGAATGCGGTCATGGGAAGGCCTCTCTCGGTGTGGCGGCGGGCTGCGTCGACCGCCACGTTTCCAGCCGGCGCCGCCGGGGTCGATTACCTCACAGGTCATCGTTCGTGCCGCTGCCTCAGCGGGCATCGTTCGTACCGCCGCCTCAGCGGGCATCGTTCGTACCGCCGCCGAACACCGTCCCCTCCGGGAAGGGATCCGTCATGGACGACCTGCTGCACTTCCGGGCCGCCGGCACCAGCCTGCTGCTGGATCTGTCCGGTACCGGGCTGCCGCGCATCGTGCACTGGGGCGCCGACCTCGGCGAGCCGGCGCCCCACCGGCTCGCCGCGCTGCGCACCGCCGATGTCGCACAGACCGTCTCCAATGCGCCGGACGAGCCGGTCCCGGTGAGCGTGCTGCCGCAGCAGTCCGCCGGCTGGCTCGGCACCCCCGGGCTGAGCGGCCACCGTGCGGGGTCGGCCGCCGCACCCGCGTTCGCGGTCGGCGCCCGCGCCGTGGGCGAGGGGGGCCGCCGGCTGACCGTCGAGGCGACGGACGTGGCCGGCGGTCTGGCGCTCGTCCTGGAGATCGAGTTGACCGATGCCGGGCTGGTGCGGCTGCGGGCCGCGGTCACCAACACCGGTGACGATCCCTACCAGTTGACCGAGCTGAACCTCGCCCTACCGGTCCCCGCCCGAGCCACCGAGATCCTCGATCTGACAGGACGCCATCTCCGCGAGCGCGCCCCGCAGCGGCACGCGTTCACGCTCGGCACCCATCTGCGGGAGAGCCGGCGCGGGCGCACCGGCAGCGACGCCACCCTGCTGCACCTCGTGGGCGAGACCGGGTTCGGCTTCCGCTCCGGTGAGGTGTGGGGGCTGCACGTGGCCTGGAGCGGCAACCACCGTTCGCTCGCCGAGCGGACCCCGGCCGGGCACGCGGTACTGGCCGGCGGCGAGCTGCTGTTGCCCGGCGAGCTCCGACTCGCCCCCGGCGGGACGTACCGCTCCCCCTGGGTCTACGGCGCGTACGGGCGGCACGGGCTGGACGAACTCGCCGGCCGCTGCCACCGGCAGCTGCGCGCCCGCGGCAGGCACCCGGCCACCGCCCGCCCGGTCACCCTCAACACCTGGGAGGCGGTCTACTTCGCACAGGACCTGACCACCTTGCAACGGCTGGCGCGGGCGGCCGCCGAGGTGGGGGCGGAGCGGTTCGTCCTGGACGACGGGTGGTTCCGCGGGCGGCGGGACGATCGCGCCGGGCTCGGCGACTGGTACGTGGACGAGGGCGTCTGGCCCGACGGGCTGCATCCGCTGGTCGACACCGTGCGGGGGCTGGGCCTGGAGTTCGGGCTGTGGGTCGAGCCGGAGATGATCAATCCGGACTCCGGGCCGGCCCGTGCGCACCCCGACTGGATCCTGGCCGCGGCCCCGCCCCGGACCCCGCCGGCCTCCCGTCACCAGCAGGTCCTCGACCTGACCCGCCCGGAGGCCTACGGGTATGTGTGCGGCCGGCTGGACGCCCTGGTGCGCGAGTACCGCATCGACTACCTCAAGTGGGACCACAACCGGGATCTGGTGGATGCCGCCGCGCACCACCAGACGGCAGCCGTCTACCGGCTGATGGACGAGTTGCGCGCGCGGCACCCGCACCTGGAGATCGAGTCCTGCGCGTCCGGCGGCGCCCGGGTGGACCTGGGCGTATTGGAGCGCACCGACCGGGTGTGGACCAGCGACTGCATCGACGCGCTGGAGCGGCAGCGGATCCAGCGCTGGACCGGGTTGCTGCTGCCGCCCGAACTGCTCGGCGCGCACGTGGGGGCTCCGGTGGCGCACACGACGGGGCGCAGCCATCCGCTGGACTTCCGGGCTGGGACGGCGCTCTTCGGCCACTTCGGGATCGAGTGGGACCTGACCGCGGCGAGCCCGGCGGAGCGTGCCCGGCTGGCGGAGTGGGTGACGCGGTACAAGGCGCTGCGGCCGCTGCTGCACTCCGGCACGGTGGTGCACGGCGATCACCCCGATCCGGCGCTGTGGGTGCACGGTGTGGTCGCCCCCGACCGCGGTCGGGCGGTGTTCGCGCTGGTGCAGATGGCGACGAGCGTGCAGTCGCCGGCCGGGCGGGTGCGGCTGCCGGGCCTCGATCCGGACGCGGAGTACCACCTGTCGCCGCTGCCGCCGGGCGACCGCCCGGAGGGCCCGTTCACCTCGGTGCTGCCCTGGTGGGAGCGGGGCGTGACGCTGCCGGGCCGGCTGCTGGCCGAGGTCGGGGTGCAGGCGCCGACGCTGTTCCCGGAGCGGCTGGTGCTGCTGGAGGCCGTACGGCAGGGAGACCCACGGCAGGGAGACCCACGGCAGGCAGAAGCACCACGGACAGAGGCGCGGCAGGCAGAAGCACGACGGACAGAGGTGCGACGGACGGAGGCACGGCGGGCGGAGGCACGGCGGGGTCGCAACGGCGACTGAACGCTCGGCCTGGAACCGCGCCTGCTTGACGGGCCGTCAACCGAATCAGTCGGCCCCGAGCGCCACCAGTTCCGTACCGGCGAGCAGGAACGCCCCCACTCCGAAGTCGGCGGTGGAGTCATGGGTGACCGGCTGGCCGGACTCCGGCCGGTCGCCGGCGTTCTGGACGTAGCCGAGGAAGCCGTCGGGGTGCACGGCGGTGCCGACCATCGCGTTCCAGGCGCGGGCGGCGACCGGCCGATAGGCACCGCGCGGGACCAGCCCGGTGCGCACCGCGTACGCGGTGGCGTAGACGAAGAAGGCGGTGCCGCTGGTCTCGGGGCCGGGGAGGTGGGCAGGGTCGGCGAGGTTCACGTTCCAGAACCCGTCGGTGCGCTGGACGGCGCGCAGCGCGGCCAACTCCTCGACGAGGGCGGCCCGGTAGCCGCGGACCGGGGTGAAGGTGTCGGGGAGGACGGCGAGCACCTTGGCGTGGGCGGCGGCGACCCAGCCGTTGCCGCGCGACCACAGGACGGGCCTGCCGTTCGGCGAGGAGATGCCGCCGGGCAGGAACCGCTTGTCGCGGTACCACAGGCCGCTTTCCCGGTCGTACAGACCCCGGCCGCCCTCGGCGCTCCTGGTGTGGGTGTGCAGCGCGTGCAGCGCGTCCCAGTACGCGCGGTCGTCGCGCAACGCGCCCAGCCGCGCGAACGGCGGCATCGCCATGTGCAGCGCATCGGCCCACCACCAGTCGTCGTGCTTCTGGGCCGAGGAGTCCACCATCCGCCGCAGCGACTCCTCGATGGCGGCGATCTTGGCCTGGTCGGGCGAGGCGTCCAGGGCGTAGAGGTCGAGGTAGGTCTGGCCGGCGCAGTGGTCGTCGGCGTGCCGGGTGGTGACGCCGTTGTGCAGCCCGTATGCATGGCGCTCCGCCCAGGTGCGGGCGTAGGCGAGGTAGCGGGGTTCGCGGGTGAGGCGGTGCAGTGCCATCAGCCCGCTGAAGAAGGTGGCGCGGGCCCACTGGTTGTCACCGGGGTCCGGGTGGGCGCCGATCCAGTGGTCGGCGACCCTGCGCAGCACGGTGACGATCTCGGCGCGGGCCGGTAGCCGTTCGGGCGGTCGGCGGCCCGGCACGGCGACGGCGGGGCGGACGGACAGTGTGGTGCCGGCCGCCAACGCGGCGCCGGTGGCGAGGAACTGCCGACGTTCCATGAACGGCCCCTTCCGGGACGGAAGTTCAGACATGCGAGAACCACGACTGTTCATGAATGGGAACAGCATTCCCACATGTGATGAATGGCGAGGGACATCGTGGCAGCAGACGTCCGTTTGTGGAAGGGGCCGCGGCCTCACTCGCCGGGCGCGGCCCGCACCGCCGTTCATGACGGATTCCGACGGGAACTCGCCCCGATCCGCGCGGAGCTGGCCGCATCGGGGCCCGACTGCCGGACCCTCCCCGCTGAACGGGGGCGGCGGCGAGAGGTCGCCCGGGGGCTCAGATCGTGCGCTGGTGCCCCGCCCAGTACGGGTCCCGCAGGAGCCGCTTGAAGAGCTTGCCCGACTCGTCCCGCGGCAGCCGCTCCTCGAAGACCACGGCCCGCGGCACCTTGTACCCGGCGAGCCGCTCGGCGACATGGGCGCGTACCGCCGCGGCGCCGAGCCGCACGCCCGGCTCGGTCTCCAGATGGGCGGCGAGCACCTCGCCGAACTCCTCGTCCGGGATGCCGAACACCGCCGCGTCCCGCACTCCTTCGAGGGCGAGCAGACAGCCCTCGATCTCCGCGGGGTAGATGTTGACGCCGCCGGAGATGACCATGTCGTTGCGGCGGTCGCTGAGGTACAGGTAGCCGTCCGCGTCGAGATGGCCGACGTCCCCGATCGTGACGTACCCGGGCAGGCCCGGCGCCTCCATGGCGGCGCGCCTGTCCGGGTCGCCGAGGTAGGTGAAATCGGGCCAGTTGTCGGCGGGTTTGAGGTAGACGTCGCCGGTGGCGCCGGCCGGCAGCCGCTCCCCGTCGGGGCCGATGACCGCGACCCCGCCGGTCCCGGTGGCCCGTCCGACGGTGCCGGGGTGGGCCAGCCACTCGTCGCTGTCACACCAGGTCACGGCGCCGGTCTCGCTGCCGCCGTAGTACTCCCGCAGGACCGGTCCCAGCCAGTCGATCATGGCGTGTTTGACGTGCGGCGGGCAGGGCGCCGCGGCGTGCACGACGGAGGTGAGCGACGAGAGGTCGTAGCGCTCCCGCACGTCCTTGGGCAGCCGCAGCAGCCGGACGAACATCGTGGGCACGACCTGCACCTGCTCGATACGGTGCCGTTCGATCAGCCGCAGGAACTCCTCGGCGTCGAAGCGCGGCATCAGCGTGATGTCCAGGCCGGCCGCGAGGGCGAGGATGGCGTGCTGGCTGGGGGACGCGTGGTAGAGCGGCGCCGGGATGAGCGTACGGCCACCGGGGGCGACCGCGAAGTACTCCAGGAACAGCCGCACCCCCTCGGCCAACCGGTCCGCGGAGACCGGCTCCCGCAGAACTCCCTTGGGGCGGCCGGTGGTTCCGGAGCTGTAGATGACCGTGGGCGGGCGCTCCCCGACCTCCGCGGCGAGCGGTCGGTGGGCGGCCAGCCAGTCGTCGAGCAGGGGGTGCGCTCCGGTGGGCGGCGGTGCCGGGAAGCCGCAGGCGGCCGCCACCCCCGGGGGCACCGCGGCCTCGACGATCCGTACGCCGTCGGGGAGTGCGGCGGCCACCTGGTCCAGCAGGTCGGTGTGCGCGAAGACGACCTTGCTGCCGCTGTCGGTGAGCACATGGCGGAGCTCGTCGCGCCGGAAGTGCCAGTTGACGGGGACGGCGGAGGCGCCGAGCAGGGCGGCACCGGCGGTGATCTCCAGGTGGGCGGGTTCGTTGCGCAGCACGACCGCGATCCGGTCGCCCGGCTCGACTCCGGCCGCGCGCAGGCCGGTTGCGATCCGCGCGGCGCGTTCGAGGAAGGTCGGGTAGTCGCGTTCCCGGCCCGCACAGCGGATGGCGGGGGTGCCGGCGACGGGCGGGACGACGGCTTCCATGGTGCCTCCAGTGAGTGCGACCGGGGCCGCTCATTGAACCGGCAATCCCGGGCCGTTGACCAGGGCGCACCGGGGCTGACGGGCGGCCCGGGGCGCCGACCGTACGGAATCGGCCACCCCCACCGACACCGTATGAGATCCGAGGTCTCCGCCCGATTCCTCTGACCAACTCCCCCAACACCGGCCCAATTCCTGCGAGTTAACCTCCTATGCTCCGATGTTTATTGCGCCCAGGGGCTTCCGGTCCCGGCAACCGGACTGCACCATGCGGGGTGGCACAGGAGGCACGCACACGACGGACCGAGTGACCGCCCGACATGAGGAGCGAGCGATGCACCGTCGCACGAGACCGTTCCGGATACCGGTGGTGTTGGGGGTGCTGGGCGCCCTGCTGCTGACGGTCGGCGGCCCGGCGTCCGCCGCGCGGCCCCCGTCCCACCGCGCCACGGGACCGGGCACCAACCACGCGACCGACGACCCGTTCACCGCGCCGCGCACCGCGTGGTGGCGGCAGGCCCGCTTCGGGATGTTCATCCACTTCGGCGCGTACTCGAACCTGGAGGGCGAGTACACCCGGCCGGACGGCACCGTCTGCCGCAATGCGGAGTGGATCGAGCGCGAGTGCCATATCCCCAGGGCCGAGTACGAGAAGCAGGCGGCCACCTTCAACCCGTCCGCCTTCGACGCCGAGGCGATCGTCCGGGCCGCCAAGGACGCCGGCCAGCGCTATATCGTCATCACCTCCAAACACCACGACGGCTATGCGATGTGGCCGACGAAGCAGAACACCTGGAACCTGCGCGACCATTCGGCCTTCGACCGGCACCGCGACATCCTCCGTGAGCTGAAACGGGCCGCCGACGCCGCCGGGATCAAACTCGGTTTCTACTACTCGATCTGGGACTGGCACGACCCCGACTTCGCCGACCCGGCGACCTTCCCGCGGTACAAGAAGCGGATGTACGGCCAACTCAAGGAGCTGATCGACGACTACGACCCGGCGCTCTTGTGGTTCGACGGCGAATGGGACACCGACAACCCCACCAACCGCTGGTCCCGCCGGGACGGCGCCGAACTCCAGGCGTATCTGCACGACCTGAAGCCTGGACTGATCGTCAACAATCGCGTCGGCAAACGCGGGGTGGTCGACGGTGACTTCGGTACGCCGGAGCAGGAGATCCCCGCCGAGCCGGTCGACGGGCAGCTGTGGGAGAGCTGTATGACGCTCAACGACCACTGGGGCTTCGCCGCGTACGACACCAACTGGAAGTCTCCGGCGACGGTCGTGCACAACCTGCTGGACGTGGCCGGCCGCGGTGGCAACTACCTGCTCAACGTCGGCCCCGACCGGCTGGGCCGCATCCCGCAGCCGTCCCTCGACCGGCTGCGGGAGACCGGCCGCTGGCTGGGGACGGCCGGCCAGGGCGGTGCGGTGTACGGCGCCGGGCACACCGGGCTGGTCGCCGAGCCCCCGTGGGGCGCGGTCTCCCGCCGGGGCAACGCGCTCTACGCCTCGGTCACGTCATGGCCGAAGGCCGGCCAACCCCTGCACCTCACCGCCCGGACCCCCTTCGAGATCACCTCGGCCCGGGTCCTGGGCAGCTCCCAACGGGTGGCGGTCGCCCGGTCCGGCGACGGCTTCGACCTCACCCCGTCCGGCCCGGCCACCGGCCCGATCGCCACCGTCCTCCGGCTCACGATCACGCCGCCGGCCGCAGCGCCGGCGGGTAACGGCACCGGGCTGACGGCGCAGAGCTGGGCGAACGACTCCTTCTCCGGCCCGCCCGCGGTGACGGGAGTGGATCCGACGGTGAACAAGTCCTACCGCTTCGACGGCTCGCCGGACCCGGCGATCCCCGCCGACCACTTCAGCACCCGCTGGACCGGCTCCCTCCAGCCGCGCTTCGACGAGACCTACACCCTCACCACGGTCTCCGACGACACCGTCCAGGTGTGGGTCGACGACAAGCCGGTCATCGACAGCACCACCCCGCACGAGCCGAAGGTCGACAAGGGGACCGTCGCGCTCAGGGCCGGCCACCGGCACCGCATCCGGATCGACTACACGGAGCGGACCGGCGAGGCCCATGTGAAGCTGCTGTGGTCCAGCCCCAGCCAGGCCCAGCAGATCGTGCCGCAGCGTCAGCTCTACGCCGACTGAGACCGCGACGGCCAGGGCGGCACCGATCGGCGGACGGGACGGCAGCTCCGCCCGCCGCCGACTGGACCGTTCGGGCCGTCGCGGCGGCGGCCGTCGGCGCCCGCTCCTATCCTCGGGGAGCATGAGCCACGACGAGATCCTGCGGACCCACGGTGAGGCACTGGCCCTGTTCGGGAGCCGGGTGCACGCGGTCCGCGACGACCAGTGGGACGGCCCGACGCCGTGTGCGGAGTGGTCGGTGCGGGACCTGGTGAACCACCTCACCGCCGAGCAGCTGTGGGTGCCGCGCCTGGTGCGGGACGGCGCCGCCATCACCGACGTCGGATCGGACTACGAGGGGGACGTGCTCGGGGACGACCCGGTCGAGACCTGGGACCGGGCGGCGGTGGCCGCCGTGGCGGCGTTCTCGGAGCGCGGCGCCCTCGGCCGCACGGTCCAGCTGTCGTACGGCTCCGCCCCGGCGGATGCGTACTGCACGCAGATGATGGCCGATGCGGTGGTGCACTCCTGGGATCTGTCCCGGGCGATCGGTGCCGAGGAGCGGCTGCCCGGCGATCTGGCGACGGCGGCGCTGCGCGAGGTGGAGCCCTACGCCCCGGGGCTCGCCGCGTCCGGACTGTTCGCGCCGGCGGTGGAGCCCCCGCCGGACGCCGACGACCTCGTCCGGCTGCTGTGCCTGCTCGGGCGTCGGCCCTGACCCTGGGCCGACGCCGTGGGTCGGGGCCGACGCCCGAGCGAGGAGGCGGTCAGTCGATGCCGCGGATGATGTAGGGCTCGGCGGGGTCGTCGTCGCAGCCGGCGAGCCGCACGGGCGCGCAGCGGTCCCAGACTTCGAGGTTGCGGACTTCCTTGATACGACCTGGTCGCTCGCCCTGCTTCGAGCGGGGCTGCTTGTGTTGAGCCTTGTGCAATGCCACCACGCACTCCTTCATCGAGGTATTGGTCCGACGCGGTGGCGCCTCTTTCACAAACCGGGAGGTCGGCCAAGGTTTGTGGCGTTCCCGCGACGGGCCAATGGTGTTGGCGTCTCCCAGAAAAGGTCGTCCGTCGTCCCTCAGGGTAACGACGCCGCACGCAGGGCGCTCGACGTTTTCCGGCGATATCGAAGGATCACCGGAAGGCGGGAATTCCCCGCCCCGGAAGTGACGGGAAATCCGGCATTAATTGTGACGCACCTCACTCACCCGAATGGCGGCCGGGTTGCTGCATTTGCCCCGATCCCTACGCTGGAGAGTGACCCCGCGGAGGGAGTGTTCCCGGCTCCGCGGCCGCAGTGCTACCCATGGGCGGGTGGCATGGTTCTCGGATTCCGGTTACTGGCTCGGGCGACTCGTCTTCCAGCGGCTGCTGGCCGTTCTCTACGTCGTCGCGTTCCTCACCGCGGTGCGGCAGTTCCGGGCCCTCATCGGCGCGCGCGGCATCCTGCCGGTGCCCGCCTTCGTGGCCCGGGTGCCGTTCCGCGCGGCACCGTCGATCTTCCACTGGCGCTACTCGGACCGCTTCTTCGCGCTCTGGTCGTGGTCCGGGGTGGCGCTGGCCGCCGCGGTGGCGGCGGGCGCCGCGGATGCCGTGCCGCTGTGGGCGTCGATGCTGCTGTGGGCCGTCCTGTGGGCGCAGTACCTGTCCATCGTGAACGTGGGGCAGACCTGGTACAGCTTCGGCTGGGAGTCGCTACTGCTGGAGGCCGGCTCGCTCGCGGTGTTCCTCGGCAACGCCGACACCGCTCCCCCGGTGACGATCATGTGGCTGTTGCGCTGGGTGCTGTTCCGGGTGGAGTTCGGGGCCGGGCTGATCAAGATGCGCGGCGACCACTGCTGGCGGAACCTGACCTGCCTCTACTACCACCACGAGACCCAGCCGATGCCGGGACCGCTGAGCTGGTTCTTCCACCATCTGCCCCGGCCGCTGCACCGGGTCGAGGTGGCCGCCAACCACGTCGCCCAACTCGGTCTCCCGGTGCTGCTGTTCACGCCCCAACCGATCGCCGGCTGGGCCGCGTTCGCCATGGTCGTCACGCAGTTGTGGCTGGTGCTGTCCGGCAACTTCGCCTGGCTGAACTGGGTGACCATCGCGCTGGCCCTGTCGGCCGCCGCACCGCTGTGGGCCCAGCCGTCCGGGGCGCTCCCCGCGCCGCCGGTGTGGTTCGAGGCCCTGGCCCTGGCGGCCACCGCCGGCGTGGCGCTGCTCAGCTACCGGCCGGCGCGCAATCTGCTGACCCGGCAGCAGATGATGAACACCTCCTACGAGTCACTGCACCTGGTGAACTCCTACGGCGCGTTCGGCACGATCACGCGGGTGCGCCGGGAGATCGTGGTGGAGGGCACCGCGGACGCGGTCACCGGGCCCGACACGACCTGGGTCGCCTACGAATTCCACGGGAAGCCGGGCGATGTGCGGCGGCTGCCGCGGCAGTTCGCGCCGTACCATCTGCGACTGGACTGGCTGATGTGGTTCGCGGCGCTGTCGCCGGCCTATGCGCGGGCGTGGTTCGTACCGTTCGTGGCGCGGCTGCTGGAGAACGACCGGGACACCCTGCGGCTGCTGCGCAGCAATCCGTTCCCCGATCTGCCGCCGGCCCGGATCAGGGCCCGGGTGTTCCGCTACCGGTTCACGACCTGGCGGGAACTGCGGGAGACCGGAGCGTGGTGGCATCGGACCGAGGAGCGGGAGTTCCTGCCGCCGATCGGGCGGTCAGCTCTGCACGGAACGCGATGACCATATCCCGTGCATGACGGAGCCCAATTCGCTTGAAGTCCCGTTCCAGGGAGGCGAGTTCGGTCAACGTCTCGTCACGGTCGCGGCCGAGGCGGGAGCGCGACTTGGCCAGTCCCAGCCGGGAGAGCGCCTCCCCACGGGGCTCCTGCATCGCGCGGAACTCGCCGAGTGCCAGGTCGTAGGTGTCCCGGGCCGATGCGTAACGGGCCGCGCGATAGAGGACGTTGGCACGCATCTTGTGGTTGTAGGCCAGCGCCGAGGCCAGGTCCATCCGGCGGCAGATGGCCTCCGCCTCGGACAGCAGGGCCAGCGCCCGGTCGGTCTCGCCCTGCACCGAGAGGACGTCCGCCACCCCCCGCAGCGACCAGGCGCGACCACGGGAGTCATCGCCCTGCTCGGCTATGCGGGCGGACTCCTCGAACAGCTCCAGGGCCTTGGTGTAGTCGCCGGTGTTGCGATGCATCTGCGCGATGCCGGACATCGCCCAGACCGTGTGCCGGGCCTCGCCGTGCGCCCGGGCCTGGGCCAGCAGTTGCTCGTGGAGGTCGGCGACCGCGGCGTAGTCGCCCTGGATGCGCCCGGTCTCGGCGAGTCCGGCGAGCGAGTAGCCATGGGCCAGGCGGTCGCCGCCGTCGTCGGCCAGCGCCACCGCATGGGTGAGCAGCCGGCGGGCCAGCGGCAGGCTGCCGCACTGCCGGGCCAGGGTGCCGCCGCTCCACAGCGCCCAGGCCATGGCGCCCGCGTCACCGGCGGTGCGGGCGCTGCGGTAGCTCGACCGCCAGGCGGCGCCGGCCTCGGCGACCCGGCCGAGCCGCCGGTTGGCCTCGGCGACCGCGAGGCCGGCCCGCGCGCGGTCCAGCGCCGTGTCCGCCTCGGCGTATGCGCGACTGGCCGTTGCCAACACCTCCTCGTACGAGGAGTTCACGCCCAGTGCCGCGCCCAACTCGCCCTGGTACTCCGGGGCGAATGCCTTGCCGTACATCAATCCGTGGCCTCTCGATCATCTCTCCGTCGCCTTGATCAACAACCTACGAGCGGTGAGCGGGCCGGCGAATCCGTCCATGTATGTGTTGTTCCGTACGACTGGAGTGCTACGGATGGGGGTCCTGGTCATCATGCGGACGTAGGGGTTCCTCAGGGTCACACCGCTGGTCCGGTGCTCTCCCGGGCGTCCCGGGGCCTTCCGAAGGCGTTGCATCCTGTGCAATCGAGGTTGCACCTCTTGCCGACGTCGGTGGTGCGGGCCACTCTGCTGGCATGACAGCTGGACGCACCGGAACGGAGTCCACGACCGGGGTCGGCCGCCGCCGCTTCCTGCGGACCGTCGCCGCGGGACTCACCACGACGGCCGGGGTGGGGCTGCTGACCGCCGCGGACGCCGCGCCCGCGCGGGCCGGACGCGCCCCCGGCCGGCGCCCGCCCGGCGCCCGGCCGCTCTTCCTGGGCACGTACACCTCGAAGGAGGGCGGCGGGACCGGCATCGGCCTCGGCACGTACGACACCATGACCGGGCGGATCACCGCCACCGGCGTGGTCACCGGGGTGGCCGATCCCTCCTACCTCGCGCTCGCGCCCTCCGGACGCACGCTCTACGCGGTCGACGAGCAGGAACAGGGCGCGGTGACCGCGCTCGCACTGGCGCCGGGCGCGCCGCCCGCGGTGCTGGGCACCCGCTCCACCGGCGGCGCCGGCCCCTGTCACCTTTCGGTGCACCCCGGGGGGCGCTGGCTGCTGAGCGCCAACTACCTCTCCGGCAGCGTGGCGGTGCACCCGATCGACCGGGCCACCGGCGCCCTGGGCGAACGTACGGACCTGGTCACCCACTCCGCCCCGCCGCCCGGCCCCGGCCAGGACGGGCCGCACGCCCACCAGATCGTCACCAGCCCGGACGGCCGCCATGTGCTGGCCGTCGACCTCGGCAACGACACGGTCTACAGCTACCGACTGGACACCGCGGCCGGGCGGCTCACCCAGGTGTCGTACGCGACGCTGCGGCCCGGGGCCGGCCCGCGGCACCTGACCTTCCACCCCTCGGGCCGCCATGCGTACCTGGCCAACGAGGTCGACAACACGGTGGTGGTCTGCGGCTACGACCGGGCCGGCGGACGGCTGACGCCGGGCCGGCCGCAGTCCACCGGGACCGGTCCGGGGACCAGCTACCCGGCGCAGATCCTGGTCACCCGCAACGGCCGCTTCGCGTTCCTGGCCAATCGCGGGCACAACAGCCTCACCCGCTACGCCGTGGAGGGGGGCGGGGCCGGGCTGCGGCTGCTGGACACCGTGCCGGTGGGCGGGGACTTCCCCCGGCAGATCGCGTTCTCGCCCGATGAGCGCTGGTTGTTCGCCGCGAACCAGAAGTCCGGTTCGGTGTCGGTGTTCTCGGTGGACACCCGGACCGGGGCGCTCACCAACGCCACCGAGCCGTTCGCGACGCCGATGCCGGTCTGTGTGGTTGCGCGGTGAGCGAGTCGGACCGGGGCGTGCCGAGGGATCAGCCGGACAGGTACTGCCGTAGCAGTTCGCTCAGCTCGCGCTCGAACTCGTCGTAGCGGGCGCGGAGTTGGTCGCCCGGCCAGCCCTGGGGCAGCAGGGCGTCCGGCAGCAGCGGATCGGCGAGGAGATGGCGCAGGGCGGCGGCCGCGATCGTGAAGCGGTCGGCGAGGGTGCCGGCGCGGGACAGCGCGGCCATCAGGGCCCGGGCCCGCGCCGCCCAGCCGTCCAGGTCCCAGAGCCGGGCCGCGAGTCCGGCCGGGTCGTCGTCCGGGGTGCCGGTCAGCCAGGTGCACTGCTCGACGACGACCGGCGGGCGCGGCCGGTGGAGGTTGGCCGGCCGCAGCCAGCTGCCTTCGCGGAGTTCCGCCAGCCGCAGCTCCGCCATGGCCTGGCGCAGTGCGGTGCGCTCGGCGGCCGGTCGGCCTTCCGGGGTGGTGACGAGGGCGATCTCCCAGTCCCCGCGCCAGCGCCGGGTCCGGGGTGAGCGGCTCTCGTCCTGCCGGGCCTGACGGGCGAGCAGGCGGGCGGTGAGTGCGTAGGAGCCGTCCGCCTGCCGCAGGTCGCCGGCGGCCACCATGCGGGAGAGGGCGACGCGGACGGTGCCCTCGGCGATGCCGAAGAGCTCACCGACCCGCACCAGGGCGCGCACCGGCAGTTCCGGAGGGTGGTGGCCGAGGAGGGTGCTCAGCACGATGGAGCGCGCGGTGAGCGACCGCAGCGCGAGGTCGGCGGTGGCGCTGGAGTCGGCGTGGTGAGCGGCGTCGTTCATATGTGCTGGAAAGTCTAGCGGCGCCGGGCCGGCGCATTACACACTTCACACGGCTGATCGAATTCTGTAACGTCGAGATATGACCGTCACCCATGAAGTCGTGAATCAGGCTCCGCCGCTGAACGGGTTCAGCACGGCGGACGAGCCGGCCCTGCTGGAGGCGCTGCGCCGGGACGGCGCCGAGTGGGGCGTGCGCGAGGTGACCGAACTCGGCGCGCTGGCCGGCACGGCCGCGGTGCAGGAACAGGCGCGCCGCGCGGAGGAGCGGCCGCCCCGGCTGCACACCCACGACCGGTACGGGCACCGCGTCGACGAGGTGGAGTTCGATCCGGCCTGGCACGAGCTGATGACCGTCGCGGTGCGGCACGGCCTGCACGCCGCGCCGTGGACCGACGACCGCGCCGGCGCACATCTGGTGCGCGCCGCCAAGTTCTACGTCTGGTCGCAGGCCGAGGCGGGGCACGGCTGCCCGATCTCGATGACCTACGCCGCCGTCCCGGCACTGCGCGCCGCACCGGACCTGGCCGCGCAGTACGAGCCGCTGCTGGCCTCCCGTACCTACGACTTCGGGCTGCGCGCGCCGCTGACCAAGTCGGGCCTGATCGCGGGCATGTCGATGACGGAGAAGCAGGGCGGCTCGGACGTGCGGGCCAACACCACACGGGCGGTGCCGGCCGGCGACGGGACGTACCGCATCACCGGTCACAAGTGGTTCACCTCGGCGCCGATGAGCGATGTGTTCCTGGCGCTGGCGCAGACCCCGGAGGGACTGGGCTGCTTCCTGCTCCCGCGGGTGCTGCCGGACGGCACGCGCAACGGCCTGCGGCTGATGCGGCTCAAGGACAAGCTGGGCAACCGCTCCAACGCGTCCTCGGAGATCGAGTACGACGAGGCGGTGGCCTGGCCGGTGGGCGAGCCGGGGCGCGGGGTGCGGACCATCGTCGAGATGGTGAACATGACCCGGCTGGACTGTGTGCTGGGGTCGGCGGCCGGGATGCGGGCCGGGCTGCGGCAGGCGCTGCACCACACCGCGCACCGGCGGGCGTTCGGGAGGGAGCTGGACCGGCAGCCGCTGATGCGCTCGGTGCTCGCGGACCTGGCGATCGAGTCGGAGGCGGCGACGCTGCTGGGGATGCGGCTGGCCACGGCGGTGGACCGGTCGGCGGCCGGGGACGCCCAGGAGGCGGCGCTGCGCCGGCTGGCGCTGGCCGCCGGCAAGTACTGGGTGTGCAAGCGGGGCAGCACCCATGCCGCGGAGGCGCTGGAGTGCCTGGGCGGCAACGGCTACGTCGAGGACTCGGGCATGCCGCGGCTCTACCGGGAGGCGCCGCTGCTGTCCATCTGGGAGGGCTCGGGCAACGTCGCGGCCCTCGACGTGCTGCGCGCGCTCGGCAAGGAGCCGGCCGCGCTGGACGCGTTCTTCGCCGAGGTGGAGAGCGCGGCGGGCGCCGATCGGCGACTGGACGACGCGGTGGCCGGGGTCCGCACGATGCTCGGCGCACTGGCCAGCCCCGAACGGGCGCAGCTGATGGCGCGGTCGCTGGCGGAGCGGATGGCGCTGGTGCTCCAGGCCTCGCTGCTGGTGCGCTACAGCCACCCGGCGCTCGCCGATGCGTTCTGCGCCTCACGGCTCGACGGGGAGTGGGGGCATGCGTTCGGCACCCTCCCGGCCGGCGCCGACCTCACGGCGATCCTGGAGCGCGCCCGGCCCCGCCCGGCCGTCCCGGCGTCCGGGGACGCGACCTGATGGCCGTACGGATCGAGCGCGCCGGGCCGGTGACGACGGTGGTGCTGTCCCGGCCCGCCGCCCGCAACGCCGTGGACGGCCCGACCGCACGTCAACTGGCGGACGCCTTCCGGGAGTTCGAGGCCGACGAGGGGGCCCGGGTGGCGGTGCTGTGGGGCGCTGGCGGGACGTTCTGCTCCGGCGCCGACCTCAAGGCGGTGGGCACCGAGCGCGGCAACCGGGTGGCGCCGGACGGCGACGGCCCGATGGGGCCGACCCGGATGCGGCTGACCAAGCCGGTGATCGCGGCGGTGGCCGGCCATGCGGTGGCCGGCGGGCTGGAGCTGGCACTGTGGTGCGACCTCCGAGTGGTCGAGGAGGACGCCGTCTTCGGGGTGTTCTGCCGGCGCTGGGGGGTGCCGCTGATCGACGGCGGAACGGTGCGGTTGCCGCGGCTGATCGGCGCCGGCCGGGCGATGGACCTGGTCCTGACGGGCCGTCCGGTCGCGGCGGCAGAGGCGCTGGACATCGGGCTGGCCAACCGTGTGGTGCCGACCGGTACCGCCCGCGCGGAGGCCGAGTTGCTGGCGGCCGAGCTGGCCCGGTTCCCGCAGGCCTGTCTGCGCAGCGACCGGGCCTCCCTGTTGGACCAGGAGGGCCGGGACGAGGAGACCGCCATGGCCGACGAACTCCGTTACGGGCAGGGCGTGTTGGCCGAGGCGATGACGGGTGCGGCGCGGTTCGCCGCCGGGGCGGGACGGCACGGCGAGGCGGACCCGACGTAGCGGGCGCCTCCCCCGGGCGCGCCGCGGCCCTGGCCCGGCCGGACCGGCTCCACGCCGCCCGGCCGGCCAGCCGGCGCACCACACCGCGCCGCACGGTGCGGCGCACCCACCCGCCGGCCCGCCCGCGTTGCACTTCCGTCCTGGTCACGGCAGTGTACGCAGCCGTCACAGGCAAGGAGCCCCACCGTGAGCGATGTGAACTACCCCGAGCAGGGCGGCACCCGGCGCACCCCCCTGCCGCCCGGCTACCACCACCTCCACGAGGAGGTGCCGATCGGCCGCGGACCGGAGGTGCTGGCCGCCGCGGGCGAGGCGATCACCACCTTCCGGATGCACCGCGCCGCGGGTGCCGTCATCCGGGCCGACGCCCCGCGGGCCGCGCCCGGGGTGGCCGTCGAGGTCTCCCTGGGCATCGGGCCGCTGCGACTGCGGGCGCCCTGCCGGGTGGTGTGGACGGTCGCCGAGGAGGACCGGATCGGCTTCGCGTACGGCACCCGTGAAGGGCACCCCGAGTGCGGTGAGGAGGCCTTCCTGGCCGAGCGGCGCCCGGACGGCTCGGTGTGGTTCGTCGTGACCGCGTTCAGCCGCCCCGCCGCCCGTCTGACCCGGTTCGGGGGTCCGCTGGTCCCGGTGGCGCAGCGCCAGTACGCCCGCCATCTCGGCCGCACCCTCCGTCGGCTCGCCAACCCTCGGCGAGGCGGTCGGACCCCCTGATCCTCACGCCCTGAGGCCTTACGGAGACAGCTGGTTACCGACGCGTAGCCCCAGCATCGCTGATCTTCATACATCCACCTGGGCTTCATCTTTTCGTCACCATCGCCCCCGCCGACCGTGAAAGAAAGCCAGGCATGTGTGATGACGAACTGATCCCGCCGCAGGCGGACATGACCGAGCGGGAGTGGCTGCGGGCCGGCTCGGAGGCCGCGGCCGGGGCGCCGCCGATGCGCACGACGGGCCGCGTCCCGCAGTGGGTGAACCGGCGGACGCTGCTGGGCGGGGCGATGGCCGGTGCGGCGCTGGCCGTGCTGCCCGCACCGACCCAGACGCCCGCGTCGGCCGCGCCCCGCCTCGGCGGCCCGGGGGCCTTCCCGTTCCCCCAGCACCCCAACGGGAAGGGGGAGTTCGCCGTCCTGGTCACCGGCGACGCGGGGACGGGGGACGAGGCGCAGTACGCGGTGGCGGCCGCGGCGCGCGACGTCTGCCGGGACGAGCACATAGGCCTCGCGGTCGGCCTCGGCGACAACATCTACGAGAACGGTCCGGAGTCCGACCACGACTCGGAGTTCCAGGACAAGTTCGAGAAGCCCAACAGCGGCATCGACGTGCCCTGGCTGATGGTCCTGGGCAACCACGACTGCTCGGGGCTGATCCCCGGCAGCGGCGGCGACCCGTCGCGCGGCGACCGCGAGGTCGCCTACGCCAGGACCTCCAAGCGCTGGTACATGCCCAGCCGTTACTACAGCGTGCCGCTGCCGGCCGCCGACCCGCTGGTGGAGTTCTTCGCCATCGACACCATCCCGTGGTCCTCGTACGTCGCCCAGCTCGACCCGTACTACCGCTGGGACGGCCCGTACATGCGCGAGCAGCGGAGCTGGCTGGACGGCGCGCTGCGCGCCTCCCGCGCCCGCTGGAAGGTGGTGCTCAGCCACCACCCGTACCTGAACAACGGCAAGCACGGCAGCGCCGGCTCGTACGACGGGTTCGAGATCGGGAACTACACCAGCGGCGTCCACCTCAAGGACATGTACGAGAAGGTGGTGTGCGGCCGGGCGGACCTCATCCTGTCCGGTCACGACCACACGCTCCAGGTCCTGGAGCCGACGGCGCGCACCGGCGGCACCCGGCAGGTGGTGTGCGGGGCGTCCGCCAAGACGGAGGACGGCAAGGCGCACTTCCAGAACCCGGCGGCCTGGCAGAACTTCTCCGACCACGGCTTCATGGTGCTGAAGGTGTCGGCCGCCCGGCTGACCATCGATGTGTACACCGTGGACGTGGCGACGCGGAAGGCCACCCTGGCGCACCGGACGCGGCAGTCCCGTCCGGTGGCGGCGCCGGCGCACGCCTGAGGACCGGTGGGCCGTCCCGGAGCAGCGCTCGCACCGGGACGGCCCGCCTCGGCGTGCACGGTGCGGCCTCGGGCACCGGGTGACGGTGCCCCGGACCGCCCGGCCCGGAGGCGGTGACGACGTCCGCACCCGGCTTCCGCGATCCGGAAACCACCAGGAAGCACCGGACGTGCGGGCCGCGCTACCGCTGCCTAAGGTGTTCGCATGGTGAGCCCGTGCGGCGCGCGCTCCGGGGCGAGGCGGGTCGACCCGTGACCGCCCCGCCGGCCGAACCGTCCGACGAGGGGTACGACCCCCGCGCCCACCGGGACTGGCGCCGGGTCCAGGAGGACACGCCGGGGGTGTCACGGCACGAGCCCATCGGGCTGCGCGCGCGGCTCTCGCTCAACCGGATGGGCACCTTCGACTGGGACCTGGACGGCGGGGTCATGGAGCTGGACCCCGGTGCCCTGGACGTCTTCGACCTGCGCCCGGACGAGTACGACGGTGCGCCGATGTCGCTGGTCACGCGGGTGCCGCCGGAGGAGGGGCGGCGGCTGGACGAGGCGCTCTCGCAGGCACTGGAGGACGGCCAGGCGTCCTACGGCGCGTACTTCCGGGTCCGCTGCCGCGACGGGTCCTGGCGCTGGACGCACTCCCAGGGGCGGATCCTGCACACCCCGGACGGCGTCCCCTACCGGGTCATCGGCATCGTCCGGGAGGCGACCGGCGAACTGGCGGACTCCGCGCTGCTGCGTTCGCTCCAGCAGGACCGCCAGCGGCAGACCGTGATGGTCCAGCAGACCACGGCCGCGCTGGCCCGGGCGCTGTCGATGAAGGACGTGACGCGGGTACTCACCGGCACCGGCAGCGCCCGGCGGTTCGGCGCGGACGGGCTGCTGCTCGGCCTGGTCGAGAACGATCGGTTCACCATCGTCGCGGCCGCCGGGCTCAAGGGCGGGCCGCCCGAGGAGCTGAACACGGCGCGGCTGGACGACACCCTGCCGCTGTCCGACGCCGCGCGCACCCGGCAGCCCATCTTCCTCAGCACCCGCGGCGAACTGATCGCCCGCTATCCGCGGCTGCGCCCGTACTCCGACGTCCTGCCGGCGGGCAGCACCGCGTTCCTGCCGCTGATCGCCCAGGACACCGTGATCGGGGGCCTGGGGCTGTTCAATGCCGAGCCGGCGGTGCAGTCACCGGAGGCCAGGAACCTGGCGCTGGCGCTGGCCGGCGTGGTGGCCCAGTCGGTACAGCGGGCGACCCTCTTCGACCAGGAGCGGGAGTTCGCGACCGGGCTCCAGGAGACGATGCTGCCGCGCCGGCTGCCACCCCTCGCGGGCGGTGCGGTCACCGTCCGCTACCACCCGGCGGGCGTCGGGCGGGACGTCGGCGGCGACTGGTACGACGTCATCGCGCTGCCCCAGGGGCGGACCGGGCTGGTGGTCGGCGACGTGCAGGGCCATGACACCCATGCGGCCGCCGTGATGGGCCAGCTGCGGATCGCGCTGCGGGCGTACGCCAGTGAGGGGCACTCCCCGGAGACCGTCCTGGTGCGGGCCTCCCGCTTCCTGGCCGAACTGGACACCGAGCGGTTCGCGACCTGCACCTACGTCCAGGCCGACCTGGAGTCCGGGGCGCTGTACGTGGCTCGGGCCGGCCACCTGGGACCGCTGATCAGCAACGCCGCCCGGCACATCGACTGGCCCGAGGTGTGCGGCGGGCTGCCGCTGGGCCTGGCCACCGCCTTCGGGCACGACCACTTCCCGGAGACCCAGCTGTTCCTGGAGCCCGGGTCGACGCTGCTGCTGTGCACCGACGGCCTGGTCGAACGGCCCGGCCAGGACATCTCGGCGGGCATCGACGCGCTGTCCGCCGCGGTCCGCGCCGGGCCCGCCGACCTGGAGGCGCTCGCCGACCGGCTCTCGGACCATCTGTGCAGCGACCCCGGCTCCGAGGACGACATGGCCCTCCTGCTGCTGCACCGGCTGCCCGCTGCCGGTGCCGCCACCGCCCCACGAATGCGGGTGCACGTCCATCAGGCCGACCCGTCGGGCACCGGGGAGGTCCGCTCGGCGCTGCGCCGTGCTCTGGACCAGTGGCGGGCGGGCAGCATCGCGCACGACGTCGAGGTCGCCGCGTCCGAGCTGATCGCCAATGCGCTGACCCACACCGAGAGCGGCGCCCTGGTCTCCATGGAGTTGCTGCCCGGTACCCCGCGCCGGATCCGGCTGGAGGTCGAGGACCGCTCCAGCCAGTGGCCGCGCCGGCGCAGCCCCGGGGAGACCGCGACGTCCGGCCGGGGGCTGCTGCTGGTCGAGGCGCTCGCGGACCGCTGGGGCGCGGAGCCGCGCGGGGCGGGCAAGGCGCTGTGGTGCGAGTTCGTGGTGGCGGACGGCCCGAACTGACCCCGCTGCGGCGCCCGAACCGGTCCGGCGGCCGTCACGCTCGGCTACTCCGCCCTGCCGATCGAACTGATCAAGCGCCAGGTGGGCGAGGCACGGGCCAACTCCCGGGTCCTGGTGGTGGACTGCTGCTTCGACGACATCCACCATGCCGTGGACCGCCGGCTGCAAGGCCCGGGGCGCCGGTCCGGGGGACGCGGCCTGGGCGGCAGCCCGCGGAACCGCGCGTTCGTGCTCTCCTCGCCCCTGTGGGGCGCGCCGTAGGCCGGCCTCACTCCTCCGGCCCGTACCACAGCGTGGTGATGTTGCAGAACTCCCGGATCCCGTGCCCGGAGAGCTCCCGTCCGTAGCCGGAGCGCTTGGCGCCGCCGAACGGCATGCCCGGGTGGGAGGCGGTCATCCCGTTGAAGAAGACCCCGCCGGCCTGCAAGTCCCGTGCCAGCAGCTCCTGTTCGTCCGGGTCGCGGGTCCAGGCGTTGGAGCCGAGGCCGAACGGGGAGTCGTTGGCGACCCGTACCGCCTCGTCCACATCGGCGACCCGGTAGAGCGTGGCGACCGGGCCGAAGGCCTCCTCGTGGTGGATGCGCATGCTGGGCGTGATGCCGGAGAGCACCGTCGGCTCGTAGAACCAGCCGGCCCGGTGGTCGGGCGGGCGCCGGGCGCCGCACAGGGCGGTCGCGCCCTGGTGGACCGCGTCGTCGACGAGCTCCTCCAGGTCGGAGCGGCCCTGCTCGGTGGAGAGCGGCCCCACGTCGGTGCCCTCGTCCATCGGGTCGCCGACGGTCAGCGCGGCCATGCGCTCGGTGAACCGCTCGGCGAAGGCGTCGTGGACGTCGGTGTGCACGATGAACCGCTTGGCGGCGATACACGACTGGCCGTTGTTCTGGACGCGTGCGGTGACGGCGACCCGGGCCGCCTTGTCCAGGTCGGCGGAGGGCAGCACGATGAACGGGTCGCTGCCGCCGAGCTCCAGCACGGTCTTCTTGACCTCGTCGCCGGCGATGGACGCCACCGAGCGGCCGGCGGGCTCGCTGCCGGTCAGCGTCGCCGCGGCGATCCGCGGGTCGCGCAGGACGTCCTCGACGGCGCCGGATCCGATCAGCAGGGTCTGGAAGCAGCCGTCGGGGTAGCCGGCGCGGCGGAACAGCTCCTCGATGTAGAGCGCGGTCTGCGGGACGTTCGAGGAGTGCTTGAGGAGTCCGGTGTTGCCCGCCATCAGGGCCGGCGCGGCGAAGCGTACGACCTGCCAGAGCGGGAAGTTCCAAGGCATCACCGCGAGGACGGTGCCGAGCGGGCGGTAGCGGACCACGGCGCGCCTCGCCCCGGAGTCCCGCACGTCGGCCGGGTCGGGGTGCTCGTCGGCGAGCAGTTGCTCGGCGTGCTGGGCGTACCACCGCATGGTCCTGGCACACTTCGCCGCCTCCGCACGGGCCTGGACCAGCGGCTTCCCCATCTCGGTGGTCATCGTGCGGGCGATGCCGTCCTGGTCGCCGTCGAGCAGCTCGGCGGCCTTGACCATCAGCTCGGCGCGGTAGCCGAACGAGGTGGTGCGGTGCTCCTGGAACGCTTGCTCCGCCCTGACCAGGCGGTCTTCGATCTCGCCGGCATTGAGCGCCTCGAAGGTCTTCAGGGTCTCGCCGGTGGCCGGGTTGACCGTGGCGATGGCCATGATCAGCACCTCCCTTGCACATACGGTCCGGGCTCGGGGGACGGGTCCGGGACCGGGTCGGGTCCGGGCGGACGGGGGATCGGCTCCGGTTCCGGCGGAATGGGCTCCGGCGGCGGTGCGGGCACCGGCGGACCGGGCAGAGGCTCCGGAACGGGGCTGGGCGGCGGGCCTCCCAGGTCCGGGGCCGTGAGCTGCGGATCACGGTCGAGCGCGCGCATTGTTGGGCCTCCCATCCGTTTACGCGTTTCGCGTTTCGCTGCGCTTGGCTGACCTCCCACGTTTTCGGCTCCCCCGCCGTGGTTGGCTCCATGTGCGCTTGGTGGCCCCCTGCCCACGTTATCGGCTTTCCCGCCGTGGGTGTTGCTGGCCGTTTGGCCTGGCAGCCGGCTGTTTTCGGCTTTCTCGCCGTTGTGCCTGCGGCGGGCTGTTGCCGCTGCGCGGGGCTGTTCGGCTGCGGGTGCGCCCCTCCGGACTTCGTCCTGCGGTCCGCCCCCTCCCGTGGATGGGTGGAAGAAGACCGGTGGGGGTGCCCGTGGAGCGTCGTCTGCGCGCACCAGCCCACTCACACCCGCCCCCACGACCGTCTTTCCTCCCACTCACGGGAGGGGACGGGCCGGAGGGGCAGGGGTGTGGGACGTAAAGCGAAGCAGTCCCACACCCCTACCCCGGAGGCCCGTCACCGCACCCACAAACCCACGCCCGCCGCAGGCGCAACGGCGAGACGACACACGGCGCCGCAGACAAAAACGTGGGGGAGCGCCGGCCGCCAGGCCACGGCGGGAAAGCCAAAAACGTGGGGCGAAACTCACCCCGTCAGGGGGAAATGGCAAGAGACCCGGTGCCCAGGGACCAACGGCTCGGCAGGTGGCGGCTCCGCCGCTTCGCACTGGTGCGTGGCAAGGGGGCAGCGGGTGCGGAAGCGGCAGCCGGAGGGTGGGGCGGCGGCCGACGGGGGCTCGCCGGTGAGCGGGGTCTCGTCGGCGCGTAGCAGCGCCCGGGTGTAGGGGTGCAGCGGCCGGGTGAAGACCTGTTCGGCGGGGCCGGTCTCGACGAGCTTGCCGAGGTACATCACGCCGACCGTGTCCGCGAGGTGCCGTACCACCGCCAGGTCGTGCGAGATGAAGAGGTAGCTCAGCCCCTTCTCGTGCTGTAGCTCCCGCATCAGGTTGAGGATCTGCGCCTGGACGGAGACGTCGAGCGCGGAGACCGGTTCGTCGGCGACGACGAGGGAGGGGGCCAGTGCGAGGGCGCGGGCCAGGCCGAGGCGCTGGCGCTGGCCACCGGAGAATTCGTGCGGGTAGCGGTCCACCGCACCGCGCGGCAGCCCGACGTCGTCCAGCAGTCCGGTGATCCGTCGCTGTTGTTCCGTGCGGTCGCCGATGCCCTGGATGACCAGGGGTTCGCGCAGTATCGCGGCCACCCGCATCCGGGGGTCCATGGACGCGTAGGAGTCCTGGAACATCAGCTGTACGGTGCGCCGGTGGGCGCGGAGTTCCCGCTTGGCGAGGGTGGTGATGTCGCGGCCGGCGACGTGGACGCTGCCGGTGGTGGGCGGTTCCAGGCCGACGACCAGCCGGCCGAGCGTGGACTTGCCGCAGCCGGACTCCCCCACGATGCCGAAGGTCTCACCGCGGCGGACGGTGAGCGAGACCCCGGCCACCGCACTGACCTCGGCGGCTCCCTTGCGGCGGGCGAACGGGCCCTGGTGCAGCGGATAGCTCTTGCCGACGTCGGTGAGTCGTAGCAGGGCTTCGTCGGTGCGTACCGGGGGCGCGGCGGGTGCGGGCGGGCGGGACGGGGCGGTGGCCGGGGCCGGGCCGGTCGGGTGGAAGCAGGCGAAGGCGTGGGCGGTGGCGGCGGGTGGGCAGTCGTCGAGGCCGTCGGTGAGTTCCGGCTCGGCGGCGCGGCAGATCTCGGTGGCGAAGGCGCAGCGCGGGGCGAACCGGCAGCCGGTGGGGCGGGTGAGCAGGGACGGCGGTAGGCCGGGGATGGTGGACAGCGTGCCGGCGCCGTGGGTGGCGCGTTCGGGCAGGGCGGCGAACAGGGCCTGGGTGTAACGGTGCCGCGGGGTGGTGAACAGCGGCCGCACGGGCGCCCGTTCGGCGATCCGGCCGCCGTACATCACCGCGACCCGGTCGACCCGGGTGGCGATCACGCCGAGGTCGTGGGTGACCAGGATCATCGCCATGCCGAGGCGGGCGCGGAGGTCGTCGATGACGTCCAGGATCTGCTGCTGGGTGGTGACGTCGAGGGCGGTGGTCGGCTCGTCGGCGATCAGCAGCCGGGGTTCGCAGACCAGCGCCATGGCGATCGCGACGCGCTGGCGCATGCCGCCGCTGAGGTGGTGCGGGTAGTTCGTCAGCCGCTCCTCGGGGTGCGGCATTCCGACCAGCCGCAGGGTGTCCGCCGCCTTGGTCCAGGCCTCGGCCCGGCTCATCCGGCGGTGCAGCAGCAGTGGTTCGGCGACCTGGGCGCCGATGGTGAGGGTGGGGTTGAGGGAGGTCAGCGGGTCCTGGAAGACCATGCCGACGGTGTTGCCGCGCACGTCCCGCAGGACGGCTTCGGGGGCGGCGGCGAGGTCGGTGCCGTCGAACAGGATCCGGCCGCCGGTGGCCCTCCCGCCGTGCGGCAGCAGGCCGAGGACGGACAGTGCGGTCATGGTCTTGCCGCAGCCGGATTCGCCGACGAGGCCGAGCGCTTCCCCGGGGGCGAGGTCGAGGTCGATGCCGTCTAGGGCGTGGACGGTGCGGCCCCGGCCGCCGACCTCGACGTGCAGGTCCTCGATGGCCAGGAGGGGGGCGGCGGTCATGCTCGGCTCCTCTTCAGCCGGACGTCGAAGGCGTCCCGCAGGCCGTCCCCGATGACGTTGAACGCGGCGACGACCAGCACGATCGCGATGCCGGGCGGGAAGATCAGCCACCAGTAGCCGACCTGGGTGTAGGTGATGCCCGCGGAGAGCAGCGATCCCCAGTCCGCGGCGGGCGGTGGGACGGACAGGCCCAGGAAGGCGAGGTAGGCGACGTAGAGGATGGCGTCGGCCACCTGGAAGGTGGCGTTGACGACGACGGTGCCGATCGCGTTGGGCAGCACGTGCCGGAAGACTGCCCGGCCCCCGCCGCCGCCCATCAGCCGCATGGCGTGGACGTAGTCGCGGCCGCGCAGCGCCAGCGCCTCACCGCGGATCAGCCTGGCCGGGGAGAGCCAGGCGACGGAGGCGATGATCAGGATCAGGACGGGCTTGCTGGGGGTGACGATCGCGGCCACCACGACGAGCAGGAAGAGCGCCGGGACGGCCAGCGCGGCGTCGGTGATCCGCATCATCGCGGCGTCCACCCAGCCGCCGCAGTAGCCCGCGACGGCGCCGTAGACCGTGCCGAAGAGGGTGGCCAACAGCCCGGCGGCGAAGCCGACTTCGAGGGAGGTGCGGCCGCCGTACATCAGCCGGCCGAGTTGGTCGTAGCCCAGGTCGGTGGTGCCCAGCAGATGGCCGGTGCCGGGGGCGCGGTTGGCCTGGGAGAGGTCGGTGTGGATCTGGTCGGTGGGGTGGATCAGCGGCCCGAGGAAGCAGAAGGCGAGCAGCGCGAGCAGCACCAGCGCCCCGGTGAGGGCGAGCCGGTTGCGGGCGAACACGGCGAGGGTGCGGCGGACCGGGCCCGGTGCGGCCGGGACGGCCTCCGGCCGGGCGGCGTCGAGGGCTGGGGTCGTCACGTCACGCTCCTGATGCGCGGGTCGAGGACGGCATAGGCGATGTCGGCGAGCAGGGACCCGAGCACGGTGGCGACGCCGACCACGAGGGTGACGCCGAGCAGCACCGGGAAGTCCGAGCCCTGGGCCGCGTTCCAGAAGAGCAGCCCCATTCCGGGGTAGTTGAACATCGACTCCACGACGAGGGTGCCGCTGAAGAGGGTGGGCAGATAGAGGCCGAGCAGGGTGGCCAGCGGGATCAGCGCGTTGCGGAGCACATGGCGGGCCATGATCCGGGCGCCGGACTGCCCCTTGGCGCGTGCGGTGCGGACGTAGTCCTCGGCGAGGTTGTCGAGGACGGCGGAGCGCATGTAGCGGCTGAAGGCGGCGATGGTGCCGAGCGCGGTGGTGACGACGGGGAGGACGAGGGCCGGCAGATCGGCGAGGATCCCGCCGACCGTGTCGGCCTGCGGTGCCTCGGCGGGCAGCAGGGGGAGCTGCTGGCTGAAGACGAGGATGAGGACCAGGCCGAGGAAGAACACCGGGGTGGCGTAGGCGAGGAAGGCCGCGCCGGTCAACAGGTGGTCGACGGCCGTGCCGCGGCGTACGGCCTGAAGGATGCCGAGCGGGACCGCGAGGACCGCGGCCAGCGCGAGGGACAGCCCCGCCAGCAGCGCGGTCTTGGGCAGCCGCTCGGCCAGCAGCGAGGCGACGCTCTGGTTGAGCTTGTACGACTCGCCGAGGTCGCCGGTGAGCAGCCGACCGAGGTACATCAGGTACTGCTCCGGCAGTGAACGGTCGTACCCCTGCTGGTGGTTGAAGTGCGCCAGGGCGTCCGGGGTGGCCTGCACGCCGAGGATGGCGCGGGCCGGGCCGCCCGGGAGCAGGTGCAGCAGGACGAAGACGACGACCGACACCAGCAGCAGCACGACCAGGGCCTGTGCGCTGCGCCGGACCAGGAAGCGGATCACCGGTCGGCACCGCCCTTCTTGACGAAGTACCAGTTCTGCGGGGTGAGGGAGAGCGTCGGGTTCTGGTCGACGCCGCGCAGGTCGTTGCGGATGGCGGAGACCTGGTAGGCGGGGTTGGGGGTCCACAGGACGGGGAGCCGGCGGGCCACCGTGCGGCCGTAGTCGCGCATCGCGGCGGGGTCGTCGGAGTACTCGGTGTCCCGGATCAGCCGGTCGGTCTCCGGATCGGACCAACGACCCATGTTGGAGGGGGCGTTGGTGGCGAAGATCTGCTCCCCGCTGGGGTCGACCGGGAAGTACCAGCTGCCCTGGGTGCCGAAGAAGCCGAGCTGCCACTGCGCGCAGAGCGGCTCGGTCCGCTTGCAGGGGACGGTGGTGCCGAGGACGGTGTTCAGCGGCTGCTGCCGGACGTCGAGGGCGATACCGGCCCTGCCGAACTCGGACTTGACCACCTGCATGGTGTTGGAGGTCTCGGTCGACCCGGACTGGGAGAGCAGCGACAGTCGCAGCTCCTGACCCTCCCGGACGCCCGCGCCGCACGCATGCGCGCCACGTCCCGGTCGTACGCAGCGCAACACCCCGTCCCGATCGGCCCAGCCGTGTCCGGACAGCAGGGACTTCGCCCGTTCCGGGTCGTACGGGTAGGGGTCCTCGTCGAGCAGGCCGGCGGGGACCGGGCCGAGGGTGGGGGCGGCGCTGCCGTGCCAGACGACCCGGGAGATCGCCTTCTGGTCGATCAGCAGCTGGAGCGCCTGCCGCAGATAGGCCTGGCGCAGCAGGGGGCCGGCCGTGGGGTGCTGGTAGTTGAGGACGATGTAGGTGATCGCCCAGCCCTCCCACGGGTCGATGCGGTAGCCCCGCTCCTTGAACGTCGCCGCCTGCGCCATGACGGAGGGCGGTAGGTAGCCGTAGTCGACGCCGCCGGCGCGCAGCACGTTGAATTCGGAGTCGGCGGTGGTGAAGGGCTTGAGGACGACCCGGTCGAGATGGGGCTTGTCGGGCCCGCGGTACCTCGTGTTGGGAACCAGGGAGACCTGTCCGGAGGTGCTCCACTTCTCGATCGTCCAGGGCCCGTCGACGGTCTTCCACAGCGGGTCGGTGGCGAACCGGGAGAACTGCCTGGCGTGCCGCATCAGGCGGGCGAAGGCCCGCTGGGGAGCCTCGTTGTCGGGGTTCCAGGCGTGTACCGGCAGGGCCACGAAGTCCTGGAGCTCGTTGGCGGTGAACCACGCGGGGTTGTACGCGCGGTCGAGCCGGAGCCGGAAGGTGCGGTCGTCGAGGACGTCGAACGCCACGACGTCGTCCGGCATCAGCTTGGGCGAATACCCCGCCCACTCCCGCTTGTTGTGCTTGATCAGGTCGAACCAGAACTCCACGTCACGGGTGGTGACGGGCGTGCCGTCGGACCACTGGTGGCCCTTCTTGAGGGTGATGGTGACGGTGGTGTTCCGGTCGCCGTAGCGGGGCGCCTCCGCGAGGTTGCGGGGCGAGTCCATGCTCAGCCCGTCACCCTTCCGCTCGGGCGTGAACAGCCGCAGGAAGAGCAGGTCCTGGATGGCGCTGTTGTAGGAGGCCAGATAGCCGGGGGCGCCGATGGGGAAGATCCAGTTGGGGGTGGAGGCGGGGGGCAGGGCCATGGTGGCGGTGCCGCCCCGGACGGGCGTGCCGCCGGTGGCGCCGAGGTCGGTGACAACGTTGCCAGCCGGGGTACAGCCGACCAGGCCGACGAGCACCGAGGCGCCGAGCAGAACGGCGACCACAACCCGCCCCAGGGGACCGCGTTTTCGGACACTGCGCAGACCCATGCTGCCTCCGGTGGCTCGGCCGGTCGAGGAGTGCGAGCAAAGTACGGACGGCCGGGAAAAGAAGTCAAGACCTTGGCGAAACAGCCCAACTGCGGTCTACTGTCGGCGAGTTGACACGGGAACTTCCTTCGGAGGCCGAAGGAGGTTCCCGCTCCGCAACCCGCACCGTCCGGCGAAAGGTGCCCCATGACCGCCCTCGACGAGCAGCCCGGTTCCCCCGCGCACGTCCTCGAACTCGTCGCGAACGGCTCCGCCGCCTCCCGCGCGGACCTGGTGCGCGAGCTGGGACTCGCCGCGTCCACCGTCTCGGCCCGCGTCCAGGAACTCGTCGAGGCCGGGCTGCTCACCGAGTCCGGCGAGGGCGCCTCGCGCGGCGGCCGCCGTCCACGACTGCTGCGGGTCGCCGACCGGGGAGCCGTGGCGCTCGCCGCCGACCTGGGCAGCCATCACATCCGCACCGGCGCGGTCGGGTTGACCGGCGGCGCCCGCGACACCGACGACCAAGCCGTCGACCTGACCGCCGGCCCCGAACCGGCCCTGGACGCGCTCGCCGAGCGGTTGGGGGCGCTGGCCGAGCGGCAACGCGCGGCCGGGCGTACGGTGCGCGGCGTGGGCGTCGGCTTCCCCGGCCCGGTCGACGCGGACGGCGCCCGGATCATCGCGCCGTCGCGGATGCCCGGCTGGCACCTCTTCCCGCTGCGCGACCGGCTCGCGGACCGCCTCGGCCTGCCGGTGCTGCTGGACAACGACGCCAACATGATGGCGCTGGGTGAACACCGCGCCGCCCACCCCACCCGGCGCCACCTGGTGGTCGTCAAGGCCGGCCGGGGCATCGGGTCCGGTGTCATCAGCGACGGCCGGCTGTACCGCGGGGCCCGTGGGTCGGCCGGCGACATCAGCCACGTCCGGGTGGACGAGGCCGCCCGACTCCCCTGCTCCTGCGGCAACATCGGCTGTCTGGAGACCGTGGCGAGCGGTGCCGCGCTCGCCACCGCGCTGCGCGGCCAGGGCCTCGCCGTGGACTCCGCCACCGACATCCTGCGACTGGTCGAGAACGGCGAACCGCACGCCACCACCCTCGTCCGGCAGGCCGGCCGGGACATCGGCGCGGTGCTCGCCGTCGTGGTCAACTTCTTCAACCCCGAGGCGGTGGTCCTCGGCGGCGCGCTCGCCGGCGCCCAGCCGCTGGTGGCGGCCGTCCGCGGGGTGCTCTACGAACGCTGTCTGCCGATGGCCACCAGCGAACTCACCATCGACGCCGCCGCCTGCGGCCCGGACGCCGGCCTGTTGGGCGCGGGCCACGCCGTACTCCGCCGGACCGCCGGGACCGGCGCCACCGCCACGGCCGCGGCCGGACGTGACTGACCCTCCCCCGCCGCCACGGCCCGCCGCACCACCCACACCCGCCACCCGCCACCCCGTGGAGAGCGAGCCCTCATGCCCGTACCGACCGGCCCCCGGTCCCTCTCGCCGCGCCTGCGCATCGGCATCGGGGGCATGGCGATCGAGTCCAGTCAGTTCTGCCCGCACCGCTCGACCTACGAGGACTTCCGCGTCACCCGGGGCGACGCGCTGCTGGACCGCTACACCTGGACCCGGCCGGACGACGAGCTGGCCGAGCGGGTCGAGTGGGTGCCGCTGGTGCACGCCGTCGCGGTGCCCGGCGGCCCGGTGGAACGCGCCACCTACGACCGCATCAAGACCGAACTGACCGACCGCATCGCGGCGTCGGGGCCGCTGGACGGCCTGGTCTACGACATTCACGGGGCGATGAGCGTGGTCGGCCTGGACGATGCGGAGGCCGACCTCACCGACGCCGTACGGGCCGCGACCGGCCCCGCCACCCTCATCTCGGCCGCCATGGACCTGCACGGCAACGTCTCGCGCCGGCTCGCCGAACACCTCGACCTGCTCACCGCGCACCGCATGGCACCGCACGAGGACGCCTGGGACACCCGGGAGCGGGCGGCCCGCAAGCTCGCCGAGCGGCTGGTCTCCGGGAGGGGGCGCCCGCACCGGGCCTGGGTGCAGGTGCCGGTGCTCCTCCCGGGCGAGAAGACCAGCACCCGGCTGGAACCGGCCGCGTCCCTCTACGGTCGACTGGCGGCGGTCGAGGCGCTCGACGGGATCGTCGACGCGGCGGTCTGGGTGGGGTACGCCTGGGCCGACGAGCAGCGCTGCCGGGCCGCGGTGGTGGTCACCGGGGACGATCCCCGACTCGCCGTCGCCCAGGCCGCGTCACTGGCCCGCGCGTACTGGGACGCCCGCCGCGAGTTCGTGTTCGTCGGCCCGACCGGCGACGCCGACGACTGCATCGCCCGCGCCGTCGCCTCCCCCGCCCGGCCCTTCCTGATCAGCGACTCGGGCGACAACCCCACAGCCGGCGGCGCGGGCGACCTGCCGTACATGCTGGGCCGGCTGCTGGCCGACGAGGAGCTGGCGAGCGGCCGGGTGACCGCCCTGCATCCGGGCATCACCGACCCGGAGGCGGTCGCCGCCTGTTTCGACGCCGGGGTGGGCGCCGAGGTGGTGCTCCGGGTGGGCGGCCGGTTCAGCGCGGGCACCGGTGCGCACGCGGAGCCGTACGAGCTGACCGGCACCGTCACCGCTCTGGAGGACGGGGCCGCCCCCGACTCCGGTGCGCCGCGCGGCAATCCGGCGTACGACGGGGGCGGCCGGTCCGCGGCCGTCACCTGCGGCGGGGTGACCGTCGTCCTGACCGAACGCCGCAAGCCCTTCCACACCCGTGCCGACTTCGGCTCGTTGGACCCGCTCGCCCACGACCTGGTGGTCGTCAAGATCGGCTACCTGGAGCCCGAGCTGTACGCGATGGCCGCGGACTGGCTCCTCGCCCTCACGCCGGGCGGCGTCGACCAGGACCTGTTGCGGCTGGGTCACCACAAGGTGCTGCGGCCGCTCTACCCCTTCGACGACGAGGGCTTCGAGGACCCGGACCTCACGCCCGTGTTGCTGTGACGGGCCGACGCCCGTGTTGCTGTGGCGGGCTTGACGCCCGTGTTGCTGTGGCGCGCTCGGTTCCGACCGGACACGGGAATACCCCCCGCACCCGCCGCGTTGTGGCCCCGCAGGGGGCGCATCCGTCCCCTACGGGATCCGTTCGCCCACCCCCTACGGGCCCCACCCACCCCACGCCTGCCCCACTCCGAGGCCCGGGTGTCCCACCCCGAGGCCCCGGGTGCCCCACCCACACCGCCCCGGACGGAACGCCCGCCCCTACGGCTGTGGATCGCGTGCGTCGTAGCGGGCGAAGGCGCGGCGGGTGAGACCGAGGACGGTGACCACGAGGATGCAGGCGAGGCCGCCGCCGATGACGGCGGTGGCCGGTGAGGTCAGGTCGGCCACCGAGCCGGCGAGGAAGTCGCCCAGGCGCGGGCCGCCGGCCACCACGACGATGAAGACGCCCTGGAGGCGGCCGCGCATCGCGTCCGGCGTGGCGGCCTGAAGCATGGTGCTGCGGAACACCATCGAGACGGTGTCCGCGCAGCCTGCCACCGCCAGGAAGAACAGTCCGAGCCACAGGTGACGGGAGAGCCCGAAGCAGGCGATGGCCGCGCCCCAGGAGGCCACCGCGATCAGGATGGCCAGTCCGTGCCGGCGGATCCCGCCGAGCCAGCCGGAGAACAGCCCGCCCAGTACGGCACCCACCGCGGGCGCGGCGACCAGCAGTCCGACGGTCTTGGCGTCCCCGGCGAACCAGAGCACCGCCACCGCGGGGAACAGCGCGCGCGGCTGGGCGAGCACCATCGCGGCCATGTCGGAGAAGAACGTCATCCGCAGGTTGGGGCGGGTGGCCAGGAAGCGCAGGCCGTCCAGGACGGAGGCCCGGCGCCGCGGGCCGTCCCCCTGGTCGGGGCGCATCGCCGGCAGCCGCCACATCGCATACAGCGATCCGCTGAACGCCGCCACGTCGATGAGGTAGGCCGCCTGGTACCCCCACAGGCCGACGATGACACCGCCCAGCATCGGCCCGCCCATCAGCCCGAGGTTGCTGGTCAGGGAGTTGAGGGCGTTGGCGGCGGGCAGCTGCTCGGTGGGCAGCAGCCGGGGGATCATCGACGTGCGGGCCGGGGAGTTCATCGCGAAGCAGACGGCCTGTAGGGCGACGACGGTGTAGAGCAGCCAGACCCGGTGGTATCCGACGAGCGCGGCGGTGGCCAGCGTCACGGACATCGCGGTGGCGCCGGCGGCGCTGTACAGGCCCAGTTTGCGACGGTCGACGGTATCGGCGATGGCGCCGCCGTACAGCCCGAAGACCACCAGCGGGACCAGTGAGCACAGGCCGACCATGCCGACCGCGAAGGTGGAGCGGGTGATGGCGTAGACCTGGAGGGAGACCGCGAGTGCGGTCATCTGCTGGCCCATCCAGGAGATGGTGTTGCCGCACCACAGGCGGCGGTAGTCGGGGGAGGTGCGCAGCGGGGTCAGATCGGCGAATATCCGCGAGCGCAGGGGTATTTCATGCTCTTGCGGGCTCGGCGAAGAGGTCTCGCCGGACGTCTCGCCGGACGTCCCACCGGAGGTCTCACCGGAAGTCGTTGTAGGGGCCACGCGGCGCAGTAAAGCACGCACCGGTGGCACGCCGGACGGCGGGGCGGAAGAGGCACTCCGGCCGTGTGCTCCTTACGTGCGCCGAGCCGGCGTCCTCACGGCGCGGGCGAGCCTCCTTGCGCGCGCGGGCGACCGTCCGGTGGTGTGACGCCGTGGGCCGGCAGCCCGTACACCCGGCGGGCGTTCTCCGCGGCGATCATCGCCCCGACCCGGCGGGCGTCGTCCTCCGACCACGCCCCACTGGCCGTCCACTCCCCCAGCACGCCGGCCAGCGCGGTCCGGAAGAGCGCGCTGCCGACCACGTACAACTCGGGGAGGCCATAGGCGTCGGTGGAGAAGAGCAGCTTGCCGAAGGGGGCGAGCTCCAGGAATTCGGCGAGGACGGCGGTGGCGCGCGGGCCGGTGTGGGTCAGCGTCAGCCCGATGTCGGCGTGAACGTGCGGGAAGACGGCCGCCAGATAGGCGGCCTGCCGGTGGTAGGGGTAGCAGTGCAGCAACACCAGGTCGGTGCCGGTATCGGCGGTGGCGCGGACCAGGTCGGTCAGCAGCGCCGGATCGGCGTGGTCGAGCCGGAGGTCGGGGTCGCCGAAGCCGGTGTGGAGCTGGAGGGGGCGGCCGGTGGCGACGGCCAACCAGATCAGATGGCGCAGCAGGACCGGGTCGGTGAGGCGGGGCGTCCCGGCGGCCCACCAGGCGCGTGCGGCGGCGTGCACCGCGTCGGTGTCCGGCCGCTCGGGGGCCAGCGCGAGGCCGTGGCGGTAGGCGACGACGGTCTTGAAGGCGACGGCGCTCCGGGCGGCGTCCCGGACGGCGAGGGCGAGGGCGTCGAGGAGGTCGTCGGCGTCGGGTACGGCGGCCGCGGTGTGCTCGGCGAGCGTCTCCAGGCGGACCACCTCGTGGCCGACGCCCCCGCCCGCGGCGGCCGTCTCCGTCGGCCCGGTGAGGTCGCCGGGCAGCCCGGTGTCCAGGAGGTACGTGCCGATGCCGGTGGCGCGCAGCAGGCGGCGCCGGGTCTCGTCGGGGCCCAGTGCGCGGCGGCGGGCGAGGTAGCGGTCGGGCGGGCAGTGCGCGGGCAGGTCGAGCAGCGGCGGGCACCAGCGGCGGACGGCGAAGCCGGCCTGGGTGTCGAAGAAGGTGGTGCCCGCCGCGGGTGGCCGGTCGGATTCGGTGAGGTACCCGGCGAACGTCCCGGGGTCGAGGTCGTGCCGGATCACGCCGTGGCAGTGGTGGTCGACCAGCGGCGGCAGGTCGTCGGCGGGGCCGGGGACGCTCCCCGGGGCGTCCGCGGGCATCACCAGCGCCAGCGGGTGGCGGCGGCGATCTCCTCGGGTTCGCAGTCCGCGAAGTGCGCCTCCTCGGCGCGCCGGACCGCGAGCACCGCGCCGTGCAGCACCGGGCCCATCGCCTCGTGGAGCGGCGCCGACTTCTCCAGCCGGTCGGCGGCCTCGCCGAGGGTGGCGGGCAGCCGAACGATGCCGCGCCGGGCGCGCTCGCGGACGCCGAGGGTGCCCGGGTCGCCGGTCTGCGGCGCGGGCAGCCGGGCGCCGGACTCGATGCCGTGCAGTCCGGCGGCGAGCACCGCCCCGACGGCGAGGTAGGGGTTGGCGGCGGCATCGAAGGTCTTGACCTCGGCGTGGCCGCCGTCCGGGTCGTCGGGGGCGCCGGTGATCAGCCGGATCGCCGCCTCGCGGTTCTCCACGCCCCAGCACTGGTAGATGCCGGCCCAGTGGGAGGGCTGCAACCGCAGGTAGCTGGCGGGGGACGGGCAGCCGATGGCGAGCAGGGCGGGCAGCGCGTTCAGGATGCCGCCGAGGAAGGCCACCGCGTCCGGTGCCAGGCCCCAGTCGGCGTCGGCGGTGCGGTGCAGGCTGCGGCCGTCGCGGTAGAGGCCGAGGTGGAGGTGGCAGCCGTTGCCGACCTGTCCGGCGACGACGGACGGGGCGAAGGAGGCGCGCAGCCCGTGCCGGGCGGAGACCGCGCGGACGGTCTCGCGGACCAGGACGACGTCGTCGGCAGCGCGTACCGGGTCGCCCGGGGCAGTGGTGACCTCGAACTGGCCCGGCGCGTACTCGGGGTGGAGCTGGAGGACGTCGATGTCCTGGACGGCCAGCGCCTCGGTGACGTCGCGGAGGTAGTCGGAGAGTTCCACGACCCGGGTCATGCCGTACGCGGGGCCCGCGCAGGGGTAGTCGAGCGGCTCCTGTGCCGCGACGGCGGCCGGCTGGTGACCCTCGGGGGCGCGGGTGACCACCCATTCGGTCTCGAAGCCCATCCGCACGTCCAGGCCGGCCGCGCCGGCCCGCTCGGCCATCCGCCGGGCGAACTGCCGCTGGCAGGCGGGGTGCGGCACGCCGAGCTGGTCGTAGCGGTCGACCGGGGCCCAGGCCCAGCCGGGTTGGGCGGCGAGGGGGGTGAGGCGGTCCAGGTCGGGGAAGAGCCGCAGGTCCCCGTCGGGCCCGCCGAGGTGGTCGGATGCGGTGATGGCGTCGTCGGAGGTGAAGACGTCGAAGACCGGCGACATCCCCACACCGCGCACCACGGCGTCCGCCAGGCGCCGCGCCGGGACGGTCTTGACGCGGGTGATGCCCGCGTTGTCCACCCAGGTCAGTGCCACGTTCTGGACGCCTTCCGCTGCCAGCCGCGCCGCCGACTGGCCGGCGTTCTCGCGCTGTTCCGCAGCCCGCGTTGCCATAGAGCCGTCCTCACTCGCCCGTGCCGATCGCTCGGCGTCCGTGTCCCCGCTGATGTCCGGGACGGCTGGACGCTCCCCCGGCCAACGCTGGGAGGTACCCCCATCCCGGTCAGGGGCAGTTGAACTCGCACCATACGCACTTTCCGCCGCCGCGCGGCTCCACACCCCAAACGTCCGCCAGCCGGTCCACGAGGAGCAGGCCCCGGCCGGAGACGCCGGCCTCGCCCGGTTCGCGGCGCCGGGGCAGGCTGCTGGAGTGGTCCTCGACCTCCAGCCTCAGCCGGCGCTCGACGCTGTGCGGCATCCGGATGTTGACCACCGCCTCGCCGTCGGTGTGCAGCAGGGCGTTGGTGATCAGTTCGTCGGCGACCAGCTCGATCTCCTCGGCCCGTTCGGCCGCGCCCCAGGCGCGCACCGCGGCCCGGATCATGTGCCGGGCGGCGGAGAGGGCTTCCGGGTCGGCCGGGGGGATGTACTGGCGGAACCGTCCCACGGTGTCGTGCTCCGGGGCGCCGAGACGGCGCATCAGCAGCATCGCCATGTCGTCCTCGCCGGTGCGTTCGCCCGCGGACTCGCAGAGCCGGTCGGCGAGTTGCTGGACGTCCTGCGGGCCCTCGCGGATCTCGCGGGCCAGGTGCTGCATCCCTTCGTCGAGGTCGGTCCCGGGTTGTTCGACGATGCCGTCGGTGCACAGCAGCAGGGTGTCCCCGGGCGCGAGTTGGACGGTGGTGACGGGGTAGTCGAGCCGCCGGAACTCGGAGGAGATGCCGAGCGGCAGTCCGCCGGCCACCGGGAGCCGGCGGCAGATGCCCTCGGGGTGGCGGAGCAGGGGGTCGATGTGGCCGGCCCGGACGATCCGGGCCGCGCCGGTGCTCAGGTCCACGTCGACGTAGATGCAGGTGGCGAAGCGGTCGGTCTCCAGTTCGTTGAGGAAGGCGGAGGCCCGGCCCATGACCGTGGCGGGGGCGTGTCCTTCGGCGGCGTAGGCGCGCAGCACGATCCGCAGTTGGCCCATCAGCGCCGCGGCCTGGGTGTCGTGGCCCTGGACGTCGCCGATGACGGCGGCGACCCGGCCGTTGGGGAGCGGGATCACGTCGTACCAGTCGCCGCCGATGTCCCGGCCCATCCGGGCGGAGCGGTAGCGGACCGCGATCTGCGCGCCGGGGACGCCGGGGATCCGGCGCGGCAGCATGGCCTGCTGGAGGCCGGCGGCGATCTCGTGTTCCTGGTCGTAGAGCATGGCGCGGGCCAGGCTCTGCGCGATGCTGCTGCCGAGGGCCAGCAGGACGTTGCGCTCCTGGTCGCGGAACTCGCTCTCGCGCTCGTAGAACAGGCCGATCACGCCGATGAGGCGGCCCTGGGCGATCAGCGGCAGATAGGCGGCGGAGTTGACGTTGAGCGGCTCGATGGCGGGCCACAGCCGGGGGTAGCCGTACTTGAACTCCGCGCGGCTGTGCACATAGCGCGGGGTGAGGGTGCGCACCACCTCGCTCATCGGGAACTCGTCGCCGACCCGGGTGTACTCGAGGTCGGGTACGAAGCTGCCGGCCTTGCCCTCGGAGACCAGCCGGATGCGGCCCGCCTCGACCAGTCCGAGGATGATGTTCTCGGCTCCCAGCCGGCTCAGCCCCTGCTCGTCGGCGAGCACCGCGATCACCTCGCCGACCGTTCTGGCGTGCGCCAGGGCTGCGGTGGTGCGCTCGACGACGCTGGTGTGCCGACGCCGTTCCTCGTCGACCGCGAGCCGCTCCGCCGCGTGGGTGTACTCGTGGGTGGCGTCGCGGACCACGCCGATGATGCGGCGCGGGCGTCCGGTCCTGTCCCGGCGGATGCTGCCCTGGGCGTGGGTCCAGCGGAGTCGGCCGTCGCGCAACCGTACCCGGAAGTAGGCGCCGTAGGAGTCGCTGCCGTCCTTGAGCGCCCGGTCCACCAGGGCGTCCAGCCGGGCCGCCTCATGGGTGGGGACGCGGCGGTTGAGGGTCGCGGGGCGGTCGTCGTACTCGGACGGGTGCATGTCGAAGACCTCAAGGGCGGGCGGGTCCATGTGCATCAGCCCGCTGTCGAGGTCCCAGTCGAAGCCGCCCATGCCGTTGAGGGCAAGCGTCAGGTCCGGGTGGGCGGGCCAGTCGTCCGGCACCGACACGGTGGGCCGCTTCGCTCCCCGGCGGACAGCCATGTCGTCACTTTGCCACATTCACCCGGATTACGGCGTGTCCGGCGGGCGCCTCCGCGGGGCCGCCCCACCCCGCTCACCGACACTGGCGCACTCGTCAGTCACTCTCGCCGCACCACCCTCATCACCGCACGGGACCAGCGATACCTCGCCACCCCGTCTCCCCCACCATTGCGATTTTCTCAACACGCCTGTTACGGTCCCGGGCCATGGAGAACGCCCCCGGGGAGGACGCCGACCCCCGGGTCACCGACGACGCCGGAGCGGTCACGGACCGTGTCCGGCAGCTGATCGGCCGGCTCGGTTGCAGCCAGCGCGAATTCGCCCGGCGCATCGCCATGGACCCCTCGAAACTCTCCAGGTCGCTGGGCGGCACCCGGCGCTTCACCCTGGCCGAGGTGGTGCGGATCGCGGACCTCGGCGGGGTCGACACCGGCTGGCTGCTCGGCGCCCGGGAGCGGCCGGCGGCACCGCCCGGCCGCGAGCCGGCGCCCGTCCCCGAGGGCGGGCGACCGCTCCAGCTCGTCCGGGAGACCGTCCGGCTGATCGCCGAGCACGGCTTCCACGGCGTCCGGGTCGCCGATGTCGCGGCGGCCTGCGGCACCAGTCCCGCCGCCGTGCACTACCACTTCGCCGGCCGCGACGAGCTGCTGGAAGCGGCCGTGCGCCGGTACCTGGACGAGGACACCGAGCGCCGCGCCACCGGCCTGGCCGGGGCCCCGGACGCCCGCGCGGAGCTGCTGCGTCTCATCGCGCTCCAGACCCCGCGCAGCGAGCAACAGCGCCGCCAGTGGCTGGTGCGGTTCGACCTGTGGACCGAGGCCGCCCGCTCCACGGCCGTGGGGCGGCTGTACGAGCACTCCCACCGGCAGTGGCGCGGCACCGTCGCCGACGTCCTGCGTCGCGGCATCGAGCAGGGCGTCTTCCGCCGCGTCGATCCGGAGTTCGCCGCACTGCGGCTGACCGCGCTGATCGACGGGCTGGCCACCCAGGTGCTCGCCTCCGCGCCGGGCGGCACCGGCCCCGACACGATGCACGCCGCGCTGCTGGCCTTCGTGGAGAGCGAACTGACCGCCGACTGAGAGCGGGCACCGGCGTCCCTCCCCGCCCTGGCCCGAGTTGGAGGTCTCGTCGGCCTGGCGGACAACCCTGCCTGAGCAGGGGCGTCGAGGCCACCAACGCCGAACGCGGCTCCGCACGGGATCGCTGCACGGGTGAACACCCCAGGCGTCCGGACCTCGCGCCGGCACCGGCCCGCAGGCCTGTCGTACGGTGAGGCGTTCCGTCCGCCGTCGCCCCGTTGCCGCAGCCCCCGTCCACCGAAGGGAACCCACCATGAGTGCCGTTCACGGCCACCACATCGAGATCTCGCAGGGCACCGACCACGTCCGCGTGGAGGTCAACGGTCAGCTGCTGGCGGACAGCCGCCGTCCGCTCCTCCTCGCCGAGACCGGCTACCCGGTGCGCTACTACCTGCCGCCCGAGGACGTCCGCACCGAGCTGCTCACCCCGTCCGAGACGCACACCGTCTGCCCCTTCAAGGGCACGGCCTCCTACTGGTCGCTCCCCGGCGGCCCGGAGGACGTGGCCTGGGCGTACCCCGATCCGCATCCGGAGGTCGCGCAGATCAAGGATCATCTGTGCTTCTACGAGGTCGAGGTCGCCTGAGGCACCCGGCGGCACCGGTAGGGCCGATGCGAGGAGGAAGTTTCCTGCCGATTCCGCTCCCGCCTCCGGGCCCTTCGGGGGCATCGCGCCGCAGGGCGCACAATCGAAGCGTGGATGACGCGAAGAGGGCTCACGACCAGGGCGGCGACCCGGCCTGCTGGCTGGACCAGGTGTGCCGGGCCTGTGGACGGATCCGGGAACGGCCCGGCAGCGCGGTCTGCGAGCACTGCGGAGCCGGCACGGAGGAGGACTCCCCCGCCCGCCGCCGGGACCGCGACGAGCAGGGCCGGGCCCGTAACGCCCGCCCGCGGGACGGCCTCGGCCGGCCGTTGCCGTACGGCTCCCCGGGCGTGGCACGGCAGCCCGAGGGGGTGTCCCGTACGCCGGCGCAGTCGCTGGCCGAGGCGCAGCGGCTGCTCGACGCCGGGATGCCCTTCCACGCCCACGAGGTGCTGGAGGACGCCTGGAAGGCGGCGCCGGAAGCGGAGCGCGAGTTGTGGCGGGGGCTGGCCCAGCTGGCGGTGGGGCTCACCCATGGGGCCCGGGGCAATGCCGTGGGGGGCACGGCGCTGCTCGACCGTGGATTGACGGCCATCGCACCGTACGAGGACGCCGCCCCCCACGGGATCGACATCGCCGGACTCCGGTCCTGGGCACGCGAACTGACCGGCCGTCTGACCGGCCCCGGGACCGTGTCGGCGGCGGAGTCGGCTCCCCGGCTCCGCGGCACTGACACCCCGACCGGGAGTCGCCCGGCCCAAGGACGCTGAAGACGGCGAGGAAGACGGGCGGAGGACTCCGGACGGCGGGGCAACTCCGGGTGACGAGTCAACTCGGCATGGATGCAGCCGAGTTGGCCCACGGAGGCAAGGGGCACGATGTGCCGCCGGCCCCCGGCCGTGAACGGCCAGGCGATGGCGGCCCCGTCCACCCCGAGGCCGCCGTCCCAGGACCTGCCCGGCGGACCCTACGAGCCCCCGCCGGGCCGCCCTCTCCCCTCCCCGCTGCGCACCCGCACCCGCCGTCCCGCGGCGAGCAGGCCACCCAGCCCGAGCACCGCCATCCCGGCGAGGCCCGCCCCGAGGACGAGGGCGGGGCGCCAGAGGACGCCGTCACGGGTGCCGACGTCGGCGGCCTCGGCGGCCACGGGGAGGAGCGGGCCGTCGTCAGCGGTGCGGTCGGCCCCCAGGGTGCCGATCGGCTGGGCGTTGTCGGACGTGCGGAAGCCCCAGTCCAGCAGCGAACCGGCTTCCTTGTAGACGCCGTTGACCACCTGTGACTGCGGGTTCAGCACGGTGACCAGCAGCGTACGGCCGTTCCGGCGGGCGGCGGCGATCAGCGTGTTGCCGGCCTTGGAGGTGTAGCCGTTCTTCACGCCGATGATGCCGGGGTAGCGGGACATGCCGTGCGAGCCCACCAACATCCGGTTGGTGTTCTCGATCGAGGTACCGCCGGAGCTGGGGAACACGGCGCGGGCGGTGGCGCAGTAGCCGGCGAAGTCCTCGTCGGCGAGCCCGGCGCGGGCGAAGACGGTCAGGTCATGGGCGGAGGACACCTGGCCGGGCGCGTCATAGCCGTCGGGGGACTTCACCGTGGTGTCGCGCGCGCCGAGTCTGCGCGCGGTCTGCTGCATCTCGCGGGCGGTGGTCTGCCAGCCGCCGTTCATGGCGGCCAGTACGTGCACCGCGTCGTTGCCCGAGCGCAGGAAGACACCGCGCCACAGGTCGCCGACGGTGTAGCGGCCGCCCTGTTTGACGCCGACGACGCTGCTGCCGGCACCGAGGCCGGCCAGGTCGGTGGCGCTGACCTGACGGACCGAGTCGGCCGAGAACTTCGGCAGGACGGTGACCGCGAACAGCGTCTTGAGGGTGCTGGCGGGGGCGAGCCGGCGGTGCGGGTCCTTGGCGGCCAGCACGCTGCCGGTGTCCGCGTCGGCCACCATCCAGGACAGGGCGGTCAGGCCGCTGGGCAGCCTTGGTATGCCGGGGGCGGTGGCGACCTGCACCCCGGCGTCGGCGCGGACGGATCGACGGGGCGTCGCCCCGGCCGCGGCTGGTATGGACGTCAGCGAAACTCCGGCGAGGGCGGCGAGGGCCATCGCGGCTGCCTTCTGGGACACACGTGCATCACATGCCATGCCGTCACGCTAAGTAGGGTCGGCGCCTCCCGCAGCACGGATGAGCCAGACGGAGCACAGCAGGTGGGTGACGCCCGGCGTGTCGGGGGTGATGTGTCGCACCTGCAACAGGTGCAAAGAAGGACCCGCCCGGTGCGACGGGGGATGCACACCGGGCGGGTCTCAGGAACCTTTCTACCTCATCGGCGAAGGGTTACGCCTCAAAAACCTGTTCGTTTTTCGATTACCAGGCGACGGGCAGCGAAATCAGGCCACGTGCCCGCAGCGCCCGGCGATGCCGCAGTTGACCACGCGGAACGTCCAGCCGGAGGCCCGGGAACCGGCTGAGGAGCGCCTCCAGCGCGGTGACCGCCTCCATCCGGGCGAGGGGCGCGCCGAGGCAGTAGTGGATGCCGTGCCCCAGGGCGAGGTGCCCGGAGAGGTCCCGGCCGCGGTCCAGCACGTCGGGGTCGGGGAAGCGGACGGGATCGCGGTTCGCGGAAGCGATCGACAGGAGGACGCTCTCCCCGGCCGGGATCCGCACCCCACCGATCTCCACGTCCTCCGTGGGGAAGCGGCGGATCGACAACGGGGCCGGCCCGTCGTAGCGGAGGAACTCCTCGACCGCGGCCGGCAGTTCGGCTGGATTACGCTGCAACTGACGGAGTTGTTCCGGATGGTCGAGCAGCGTGAGCACGGCGTTGCCGATGAGGTGGACGGTGTTCTCGTACCCGGCGAAGAGGATGAGGAAGGCGAGCGAGGTCAGTTCGTCCTCGGTGAGCCGGTCGCCGTCCCGGTTGCCGTCGGCGTCGTCGCGCACCGCGATCAGGTCGGAGAGCAGATCGTCGCCGGGCTCCGCGCGCTTGGCCGCGATCAGACCGGTGTAGAACTCCAGCATCGCCCCGACCGCCTGCTTCATCAGCTCCGGCCGGGTCGGATCCGGCGTGATCAACGCGTCCGACCAGGCCAGGAAGTCGCGCCGGTCGCGCTGGGGGATGCCGAGCAGATCGCAGATCACGGTGATCGGCAGCGGCCCCGCGTAGTCGGCGATCAGGTCCGCCGGGGCGCCGCGCTCCACCATCGCGTCCAACAGCCCGTCGGCCACCCGCCGTACGGGCGCGCGCAGCGCGTCGACCCGGCCGGGGGTGAAGGCCTTGACGACCAGGCGGCGGACCCGGGTGTGGTCCGGCGGGTCCATGTTGAGCAGGTTGGCGTCCAGCGCGGGCGGCAGCGCGAAGCCCCGGTAGCCGCCGGGGGTGGCGTTGCGCTTGTCCAGGGAGAGCCGCGGGTCGGCGAGGGCCCGGCGGACGTCGTCGTAGCGGGTGACCAGCCATGCGGGGTTGCCGTCGTTACCGGTGATCCGGTGCACCGGGCCGGCTTCCCGCAGCGCGGCGTAGGCGGCGTACGGGTCGTCGAGGAGGGGGGTCACGTCGATCGGGGCATCGGGGCCGGTCTCGGCGGTGTTCTGCATGATCCCGACTGTATGCCCCGGTGGCCGCCTGCCGCCGGCCGCACGCCATCCGGTACGACGAGCGCGAGCGGCACCGGCCGGTGACCGGTGCCGCTCCACGCGGTTCGGGCGGCCCGGACCCCCGTGCCGGGCCACCCCGTCTGTGGTTGTTCCTCAGTCCCGCGCCATGGCGCTCCGCTGCCGCAGCTCGGTGAGCACGGTCTCGATCAGCGGGGAGTGGTAGACGTCCGCGACCAGCGCCAAGTGCTCGTACTCGGCGCTGAGTTCGGCCTCGTCCGAGCCGGTGGCCACCACCACGCTGTCGGCGCCGTGGGCCGGGAAGTGGCCGACCGCGCGGTTCTCCAGCCCCCGGCGCAGCGCGGCGGCCTCGGCGACAGCGGCCAGCTGCCGGTCGTCGAGGGAGACCGCCCGGGCCCGTTCCCTGGCGACGTCGACGGCGTCCGACTCCACATGGCGACGGATCCCGCGCTGCACGTCCCGAATCTCGGCCATCTGCCGGTTGGCCCGCCACTCCAGATCCGCGAACGGCCAACGCACCGACCACGCCGAGGACTCCATGGTGACCTCGGGGGCATGTGCGGTGACGGTCCGCCAGAGCGGGGAGAGCCGCCGCAGCCGGCGCCAGGCGGCGACGCGGGGGCCGGCGGCCGGCAGCGCGAATCCGGCGAGGACGAGGATCGCGGCGACCGAGGCGCTCAGCGGCGCCACCCCGTTGGAGAGCCAGAGCGCGGGGTGGCCCGTCCAGGAGAGGACGAAGCCGATGACCTTGCACGCGCAGTAGACCAGGCCGAGCCAGCAGCCCGCCGCCAACACCCGTAGACCGCGCGCCAGATGCGTGCCGCCGAGCCGGGCGGCGTAGCGGGGGCAGAGCGTGCCCAGGCCCGCGAGGCTCGATCCGAAGATGGTCAAATACAGCACCAGGAACAGCATGACCCCGGGTGAGTCGGTGTATGCGGTGCTGAAGTCCCTGGGGTGTTCCACGGCGTCCGGACGGCCGACCGCGAAGCCGGTGATCGCCACCGCCCACAGCACGGCGACCGTGCCGACCGCCACGCGTGCCCGGGCCCGGGCGCGGCGGCGGGCTGCCGCGCCCTCGCCCGCCGTCCAGCGCAGCAGCAGGACGAGCGCGCCCGCGGCGAACACCACGACGGAGGAGTAGAGGAAGACCATGGCGAGGTTGGCCACGCCCACCAGCCGGTCGAAGGCCCGGTAGAGGCTGGGCGCGGAGAAGAGGAAGACCGTCGCCACGCCACCGGTCATCACGCAGGCCAGCCCCAGGTCCGCATTGCTGCGGTCCCGGAACCACGCGACGGACTTGTATCCGACGATCACCCAGGCGGCCAGCCCGAACGAGAGGTAGATGGCGTCAAACACGCGGCCCCCCGTCGCCCGCCGCGCCCGCGCCGACGTCATCGCTCGCCGCCCCGCCGGCCGGGGCGTCCTGCTCCCGCCGGACGTGTTGCAGCGCGGGTCCCAGGGCCGCGGCCAGCTCGGCCGCCTGCCCCTCCAGGGGGAGTTCGCGCTCGGCCTCCGAGGGCACCACCCGCTCCATCAGCAGGGTGCCGAGCACCTCGGTCTCCCGCTCGGCGAGGTTGTCATAGCCGTGGTGCCGGGCGAACCCCATGGTCAGACCCATCCGCTGCATGGCGGTGGCGACGTCGACCGACGGGGTCCACACCTTCAGGGCGTCCTCGGTGACGGCCGGGTCCTGACCGTGTCCCAGCAGCAGGTGGCTCAGCTCGTGCAGCACGATGTGCGCCTGGTGCCACGGTGAGGTCTTGAGCTCGTAGAAGACCCAGTAGCCGTCGTCGGTGACGGCCGTCATGCCCGAGACCACCCCGCCCAGGCTCATCGGCACCAGATGCACGGGCCGCTCGACGCGGGTGGCGACGATCTCGCACATCCCTCGCAGATCGGTCGCGGCGGGCAGCGCCAACTCCCTGATGAGCCGCTTGCACCGCCTGCGTATCTGCCCCACTCGCATGCTCGTCCCGTCCTCGTCTCCGGCCGGCCGCCAGGTGGCGAAGAGCTGGCCGCGGTCCACGGTCCCTACCGGATCACTCACCCCGTCCGTCACCACCCTGCGCCGGCGGGTCGGCCGGCAGGTTCATCTGCTGCCGGAACTGGGAGATGATCGTCGTCAGGCTGTCCTGCACCTCCGGCGGCAGCCCGACGGACCGCAGCGCGATCGCCCGCACCCGCTGGTCGCGCATCGCGGCGAGGAAGCGGACCTCCTCCTCCACCCGCGCGGCCTGCGGCTGGGAGAGGTCCCCCAGCAGGTAGCCGACCGGCACGGCGAAGAACTTGGCGAGCGCGCGCAGCAGTTCCGGACTCGGGTTCGCCCGCTTGCCGTTCCGCAGCATCGACAGGTACTGCTCGGTGACCTTCACCCCGCCGTACTCCTCGGCCCCACCGCTGATCTCCTCCGCCACGAAGGCGTTGGTGTACGGCGCGCCGGGCGGGTGCATGTTCGCGAAGAGGTGGTTGAGCCGCTCCGCGAGCACACTGCCCGCCGTCCCGGACCGGCCGTCGCCCCCCACGCCCATCCCCCGTCTCCCCCATTCATCGAACGCATCGAACCCAACGAACAGTTAAGGCCGCCCTTGGCGCCTCTCCCATCCTGTCACGTAACGAACGGGGTGCACCAGTCCACTTACGGACAGTGAGGGTCGGCCGTCTTAACCAACAGTTGAGTGACGGCAGCGGGGAGAGCGGGGACGAAGGACCGGGCGCCCGGCGGCGCACCGGCCGCGCCGGCAGGAGACCGTGCTCGCCCCCGTCCTCAACGCGCCGGCGTCGGGCGGGAATAGCCGACGTCGGGCGGGAATAGCCGACGGGGACGGCGCGTTGTGCCGCACGGCAAGGAAGGGTCGGTGGCCGGCGGCGCATCTGCGGCGCCCGGCGCGGCCCCGGGCACACCGAGCCGGGAGGGCGGAGGTGACGGTCATGGCACCCCTGTCCTGCCTGCGTGCCCTGACGTCCCCGTCCTCCCCTCCGGTCATGGCCTCGCCGTCCTGCCCGCCCGTCAGGGTCCTGGCTCCCCGGCGCCGCGTCCTGCTGTATTCGCGGCCCCATATCGACCTCCAGCGCGTGGCCGCCGCGCTCTGTTGTTCCTGAAGGCCCCACCTCATTCCGCCGAGCCTCCGGACGAGGCACGGCGCTCCCTCACGGTCGATCAGGAAGGCACCCTTTCGTGTCCCCCTCTCCTTCGCTCTCCTCCCCCCTGCCCTCTTCGCTCCACCTCGCCGTCGCGCTGGAGGGCGCGGGCTGGCACCCGGCCGCCTGGCGCGAACCGGCCGCCCGGCCCCGGGACTTGTTCACCGCCGCGTACTGGGCCGTCCTGGTCGCCGAGGCCGAGCGGGGCCTGCTGGACTTCGTGACGATCGAGGACGGGCTCGGGCTCCAGTCCGCGCACCCCACCGAGCCGGACGGGCGCACCGACCAGGTGCGCGGACGGCTGGACGCGGTGCTCGTCGCCGCCCGGGTCGCCCCCCTGACCCGGCACGTCGGACTGGTCCCGACCGTGGTCGCCACGCACACCGAGCCGTTCCACCTCTCCAAGGCCATCGCCACCCTGGACTACGTCAGCGCCGGTCGCGCGGGCCTGCGCATCGAGGTGTCGGCACGGCAGAACGAGGCCGCGCACTTCGGCCGCCGGGAGCTCCCGCGCCTCGGCGCCGAGGGCCCGGACGGTCCGGTGGCGCGGGAGGTGGCCGGCGAACTCCTCGACGAGGCCGTCGACTACGTGGAGGTGGTGCGCCGCCTGTGGGACAGCTGGGAGGACGACGCGGAGATCCGTGACGTCGCCACCGGGCGCTTCATCGATCGCGACCGGCTGCACTACATCGACTTCGAAGGCCGGCACTTCAGCGTCAAGGGCCCCTCGATCACGCCCCGGCCGCCGCAGGGGCAGCCGGTCGTCACCGCACTCGCCCACCGGACAGTCCCCCACCGGCTTCTCGCCCGCCAGGCCGACATCGGCTATGTCACCCCGCACGACGCCGACCAGGCCCGCGCAATCGTCGCCGCGATCCGCGCCGAGCAGCAGGCGGCCGGGCGCGGTGCCGAGCCCCTGCACGTCTTCGGTGACCTGGTGGTCTTCCTGGACGACGACCAGGCCGCCGCGGAGGACCGGCGCGGACGCCTCGACGCCCTCGCGGGAGAGCCGTATCCGAGCGACGCGCGCATCTTCACCGGCACACCCGCCCAACTGGCCGACCTCATTCAGGAGTTGGCGGCGGAAGGCCTGAGCGGCTTCAGGCTGCGACCCGCCGTCGCCGGGCACGACCTGCCGGCCATCACCCGGGGCCTGGTCCCCGAACTCCAGCGCCGCGACGCCTTCCGCACCGCCTACGAGGCCGACACCCTGCGCGGCCTGCTCGGGTTGGCCCGCCCCGCCAACCGTTACGCCCCCGAACTCTCGGCTCCGCCCGTCGGGCCCGGGTTCACCCCCACCACCGCCTGAGCCGGAAGGGCCCCACCGACATGAGCAAGCCACTGAAGCAGATCCATCTGGCCGCGCACTTCCCGGGCGTCAACAACACCACGGTATGGAGCGACCCCGGGGCCGGCAGCCACATCGAGTTCAGCTCCTTCGCGCACTTCGCGCGGACCGCCGAGCGCGCCAAGTTCGACTTCCTCTTCCTCGCCGAGGGGCTCAGGCTGCGCGAACAGGGCGGGAAGATCTACGACTTGGACGTGGTGGGGCGGCCCGACACCTTCACCGTCCTCGCCGCCCTCGCCGCGGTCACCGAACGCCTCGGCCTGACCGGCACCATCAACTCGACCTTCAACGAGCCCTACGAGGTGGCCCGCCAGTTCGCCAGCCTCGACCACCTGTCCGGTGGGCGTTCCGCCTGGAACGTCGTCACCTCCTGGGACGCCTTCACCGGCGAGAACTTCCGCCGCGGCGGTTTCCTGCCGCAGGAGGAGCGGTACTCCCGGGCGAAGGAGTTCCTGGCGACCGCCCAGGAGCTCTTCGACTCCTGGCACGGCGACGAGCTCGTCGCCGATCAGGCGACCGGCACCTTCCTGCGGGACGCCAGGGCCGGAGCCTTCGTCCACCAGGGTCGGCACTTCGACATCCAGGGACAGTTCAACGTCCCGCGCAGCCCCCAGGGGCGGCCGGTGGTCTTCCAGGCCGGCGACTCCGACGAGGGCCGCGAGTTCGCCGCGGCCGGCGCCGACGCGATCTTCAGCCGGTACAGCACTCTTACGGAGGGGCAGGCGTTCTACAGGGACGTCAAGGGCCGCCTGGCCACATACGGCCGCCGGCCCGACCAGCTGCTGATCCTGCCCGCCGCGACCTTCGTCCTCGGTGACACGGACGCCGAGGCGGCGGAGCTGGCCCGCGAGGTGCGCCGCCAGCAGGTCAGCGGCGCCACCGCGATCAAGCACCTGGAGTTCGTCTGGAACCGCGATCTGTCCGCGTACGACCCGGACGGCCCGCTGCCCGACGTCGACCCCGACCCCGGCGAGCACACCATCGCCCGCGGCCGAGCCCAGGTGCGGATGTACCGCGATCCGCTGGCCACCGCCCGCGAGTGGCGGGAGCTCGCCGCCGCCAACAAGTGGTCGATCCGCGACCTGGTCATCGAGACCGGCAACCGCCAGTCCTTCGTCGGCTCTCCGGCCACGGTCGCCCGGACCCTCAACGACTTCGTCCAGGCCGACGCCTCCGACGGCTTCATCCTCGTCCCGCACATCACCCCGGGCGGCCTCGACGCCTTCGCCGACCGGGTCGTCCCGCTGCTCCAGGAGCAGGGCGCCTTCCGAACGGAGTACCAGGGCACCACGCTGCGCGACCACCTCGGCCTGGCCCACCCGGACGCCGCGCCGCTCGACGAGCGGGCGGCTTCATGACGCTCCGCTGCTCGGGTGCCGCGGGCGGTGAGCCGGCGGCAGATCTCCGTACCGAGGAAGCCGCTGCCGCCGGTGACGAGCACCCGGTCCGGGCCGCTCGCCGTCACGCCGTCTCCAGGAGGAAGTCGCGAAGGTGGCCCCCGAGGGCGGTGGCGGCGTCCTCCATCACGTAGTGACCGGCGTCGGCGTAGACGTGGACGCGGGCCTGTGGGAACCGGCGCACCCAGGCGTCCAGCACGAGCGGGGTGAAGACCGGGTCCCGCATCCCCCAGCCGACGAACACCGGCAGTCCGGTCAGACCGCTGCCGCCGTCCTCCGGTTCGAGCAACCGCCAGGCCGGCGCGTCGTCATGACGGGGGATGCTCCGCAGGAATGCGACGATCGCCCTGCGGTCCCGGCGCCGGGCGTACGGCAACAGGTACGCCCGGCGCTCCGCGGCGGCGAGCGGACGGACCACGCCGACGCGTACCGCGGCGCGGGCGAAGGCGTTGGTGAGGTGCGTGAGGGCGGCCAAGGGTGCGTAGTCCCTGATACATCTCAGCGGGACGGGCAGGCGGTGGCCCGGGGGCCAGCGGAAGGCGATGGTGTTGAGGACGACCAGCCGGGAGACCACCCCCGGGTTGCGCAGTGCCCATGCGACGCCGAGCGGACCGCCCCAGTCGTGCATCACCAGGGTCCACCGCCGGCCGGGAAGTCGACGGACGTCGATGAGGTGGTCGAAGAGGGCGTCCATGGCGTCGAGTTGGGCCGTGTAGCGGTCGGTGACGTCAGGGGGCACCGGGGGCCGGGGCGACAGCCCCATGCCGAGCAGGTCCGGGGCCAGGCAGCGGACGTGCGGTGACAGGACGGGCAGCAGATGCCGCCAGACGTAGCTCCAGGACGGGTTGCCGTGCAGCAGCAGTACGGGGTGGCCCGAGCCGGTGTCGAGGTAGTGCTGGCCGTTGGCGGGGACGCGGTGCCACTGGGTCGGGCCGGGGTATCCGGGCAGCCGGCCGGGCGGGACGACGGGCGGTGGTCGGGTTCCCGGCGGCGGTGCGGTCGCGTCCATGGCGTTCACAGCCTGATCAGGGCGGGTCCGGGGCTCGGACGAGTGGCAACGGCGGGACGGCTGGCGGTCGGCAACGGCGGCCGGACAGGCACGCGGAGCACATCGGAAACAACACCACGTTAGTCGGACAAGGCGCCAAATGGGGCTACTGCACCAGTAAATTCACCCCATAAGGTGAAAGCCGGCCGCCACGAGACAGCACGTCGAGCCGGCAGCGCCGCGAGTGCGCGGCTCGTGAGTGCGCGGCGTCGCACACACCGTCCGGAATGCCACAGAAGCCCGTCTCCGCATCTCTGCGAAAACGGGCTCCCGCCTGCGACTACGCAAGTCGGGACGACAGGATTTGAACCTGCGACCCCTTGGCGCCCAGCGGTCGAACGGGTGTCTGACTAATGTTCACCAGTCCAAATCGGGCAGGTCAGGACCTATCTCATCCGCCCTGCATGACACCTGATGCCATCTCATGACGTCCCATCCGTGAGAGGCGCGTGAGAAGCGGTGCGCAATGTTGGCACTTGATGCACAGCGAATGCGCAATGCCGCGTTTTCGGTGCGCAATCAGTTCGGAGCGTGACCGCCAGCCACCCGTCAGCTCGGCAGCAGACGGATCATCGAGTTGCGGAGTCGAGCGTGCTCGGTGGACATGAAGCGGTGCAGGTTCCGGGAGCCGAAGGCGACCCGCTGGGCGCTGCGCCGGCGTTCCGAGTCGTAGGCGCGAAGGGCGGCCGTCAGACCGTTGGGTCCGCGTTCGGCGACGGCCCTGGTCAGAGCCTCCGCATCCAGGATTGCCGTGCACGCGCCCTGTCCCAGGTTCGGCGTCATAGCGTGCGCCGCGTCGCCGACCAGCGCGACCTTTCCTTTGCACACGAAGGTCGGCAGGGCGGGGAACAGATGCCGCATCTCATAGCGGATCCAGATGGCAGGATCTGTCTCGGCGAGGATCCGGGGTATGGGCTCGTGCCAGCCCTCGAAGTACCCGCAGAGTTGTGCGGCGGTGGTGGCCTCGGGCACGGCGGCGTACCAGTTGGTGCGGCCCGGCTCGACCGGGGTCATTCCGAAGAACTGGCCCTTGCCCCAGGTCTCGCCGTACACGCCACTCTCGAAGTCTGCGATGCCGATCCAGGCGACGGTCCCCACGCGTCGCGGGGCGCTGCGTACGCCGAAGCAGGCGGCGCGCACGGCACTGCCTATGCCGTCGGCGCCGATCACCAGGTCGTGTCCGGCCACCAGCGACTCTACGTCGGAGACGTTCTCTCCGAGTTCGAGGGGCACGTTCCCGAAGGCGTCCAGCTGCTCCAGCAGAGCGTCGATCAGGTATGGCCGGGAGATCAGGAGTTCGGGACGGCCGAACTTGCGCTCGATGCGCTCCAGCGGGAGGTTCGCCACCACCCGCCCGCCCGGGGTACGAATCCGTGCGCCCCGGTACGGCACTGCGAGGCGGCGGAAATCCTCGCCCACCGCAAGGCGGTCCAGGGCGTCCTGCGCAGTGGGGTGGATGCCGAACGCGGTGCCGTACCGCTCCAGCTCGGTTCGACGCTCCAGGATGGACACGCTCCATCCCGCGCGGCGCAGCCCGATTGCCGTCGCCAGCCCGCCGACCCCCGCCCCGACGACAACCGCCGTTCCGGTCATCACGCCTCCCAAGTCGTCCCGCCCGTCGATCTCGGATCACCACAGATGTGGTACCACGGCTGGGGTATTGTGGGCAAGGCGCCAAGGAGTGAGGAGCACTGACGGTGAATCGGGACCGCCGGGATCTGCTGCGCGACGCGGCCATCGAGGTGCTGGCCGATGCCGGCGGACGCGGCCTGACGCACCGGGCCGTCGACGCGGCCGCCACGGTGCCACCGGGCACCGCCAAGAACTACTTCCCCACCCGGGACGCCTTGCTGCGCGCGGTGGCCGAGCGGTGCGTGGAGCAGTACCACGAGATCACGGCACAGCTGATGGCCGCCGGAGCGGGACCCGCCGACCGTGAGGGCCTGGTGGCCATGTTCCGGGGACTGCTGGAGAACGTCGCCGGGCCGGGCCGCTCCCGCCTGCTCGCCTATCTGGAGCTGCAGGCCGAGGCAGCCCGCAAAGCCTGGCTTTCACCCATCCTCGACCCGATCGCCGCCGCCGACTTCGCGGGCCTCGAGCTGGCCCAGCGGGCCGCTGGACTGCCCGTCACCCCGCAGCGATCCGCCGCCGTCACCCTCGCCATGCACGCCGCCATCCCGCACCTGCTGACGGATGGCCCCAACACCCTGGCTGCCGCTGGCCTGGACGACCCCGACCGGTTTGTCCGCGGTCTGCTGGATGCGGTGTACCCCGAGGGCCCGGACGGTCGGCATGCGGCCGAGGCTGAAGCCGGCAGCACGACCTGACCTCGCCCGTCATGAGAGGCACACCCACCTTCCGTGTAGTGGCCCGCCGCGCAGTTTGGAATGCCGACCGGACCCACGCTTCACACAGCCCCCACTGACCGTGACTGCCTGTGAAGTCCTGAGCGCCGATTGCACACGCTCAGCCGAGGCGATGAGTGCGCGCACTCAGCCGGGATTTCGGCGTTGCCGCAGCGGCCAGTGCGCACCGGGTCGCGGACCCTACAGCCCCGCCGCACTCGGGCCGAGCCGCCTTCCCGGCATACCGAACGTCTGCACCCGGCTACGCGCACAGGCCGTGACGCTCGCCAGCTCCGGCATCGGTCTGGATGGCGATGCGGCGTATTGCACTGACGTCAACGGCCCTGGGTGAGAAGGGGTTTGACGTCCAGGATCGGGGTCGCGTCGAGGGCTTCGAGGTTGCGGACATGCACGCGCGTGTCCGCGATCGCGAGGATGTGGACGGCGTGCAGGCCGATCGGGTTGGGCCGATCGGGCGCGCGGGTGGCGAACACGCCTGCGTGTCGCCGGGTGGCGTCGCCGCGAGGGTGGACGGTGAGCGTGTCTCGGTCGGCGCGGTCGAGCCAGGTGAGCAGGAGTACGTCGATGCCCGGGATCAGGCCTTCCAGGGCGGGGGCGAACCGGTCGTCGAAGACGAGCCAGGCGTCGGGGGCTCCCTCATCGGGCTGCCGGGGTGCCGCCGCCCGGTCGGTCAGCGTCGACTCGACGCGCCCGATGGGGCGCAACGTGTACGTGGTCAAGAGCAATGGATCCTTTCGTGAGCCGGGCCGCACTGCGGACTCAACCAGCCCGGCGGTCCCGGGGGTTCCGGCGCGTTTCGCCTCCAGGACTCCGGATCGTAGCCGTCGCAGCCATCCTCATCCGGACGCGGGCGATCTGCGCCGTCCCCGGCCACGCACCCGTCCGGCTCGGCTCCGCTACGAGCCGTCGTCCCGCAGAAAGCGCAGGTATCGGTCTGCGGAACGACGGACCCCGGCCGACCCGTCGGTGCTGAGGATGTCTCCGCTGAACAGCGCGCCGCGCCCGTCCGGGCCGTCGGCCCAGTGCAGCACGGTGCCTCCGGCGAAGTGCGTGCCCGCGTTGATCAGCGTCATGCCGGGCGCGATCCGGTGGGTGTCGCCCGCCCAGTATTCGATCGCCGGATCGGGTCGCCCGACCCAGTCACGGTCCTCGGCGTGAACCCGCACCGGAGCGTCGAACGTCCGGCCCCACTCGGTCACACCGCCGTAGAAGTGCGGATGGCTGACCGCGATCGCGCTGATGCCACCCAGGCCCTCGATCTCGGCGGCGAGGTCGTCATCGAAGTAGCCCGCGCAATCCCACAGCACGTTGCCGGACGGCGAGCGGATCAGCAGCGCACGCTGGCCGACGGCCACCGATGGCTCCGTGCCAACCCCGATGACACCGGGGCCCTCGTCGTCGAGCCGACCGCGCCGGCCACTGGCCACGCAACTCGGCCAGGGTGGTCCCTTGTTGGCCGTTCCAGCCGACGTACTGCCGCTCGTCCAGGCAGACCGGGCAGTCGTCGCGCGGAGCTCCGTACTGCACCCGGCAGGTAGAACAGATCGAAAGCTCCATACCCGCGGCCGACGCTCTCCGCGGGTTCGACGTCCTCGGCGACATCCGGGCGGGTCAGCAGCGGCTCCGGGAGCCACCCGTCCACGTAGTCCTCGCGTTGGCGCGCCAACGTCCGCCGCCGGTTGAGCGCCTGCCGCGTCACGGCCCCGACGAGGTAGGGCTACTCGCGGGTCACGCACCTCCGCCTGGTCGACGTCGGCCCACCGCAGCCTGGACTCCTGCAGCACGTGCTCCGCCTCGTCGCCCGACCCGGGCATTTCGTAGTCGATCGTGAACAGCAGGCCGCGGTGGGCAGTGAACGGGTCCTCGGTCATGTCGCCGATTCCGCGCCGGAAGGTTCCGAACGCGCGGCCAGCGGAACCTCGCACACTTCGGAGTAGCCCTGCGAGGTGATCCCGTGCGCGGTGTTGGCCCGGGTCGCCATGTTGGCGAAGCCGATGAACGCGGTGAGTTCGACCATCCCCGCCGGGCTGAGCGCATCCAGCAGACGCTTCGACAGCTCGTCGGTGACGGTCGGCGGCGTGTTGGTCATGGCCTCGGCGTACTCCAGCACGTCCCGCTCCAGCAGCGTGAACACGTCCGAGGTCCGCCAGCGCGGCACCTGGCTCGCCTTGGCCAGGTCCAGGTTCTGGTTCAGCGCGTGGAAGTAGTTGACGTCCAGACACCAGCTGCACCCGACCTGCGCCGCGACGGCCATGTGCGCGAACGTCTTGAGGCCCGCGTCGGCCGCGTCGCACGTGCCCAGTTCGGCGGAGAACTCCAGGTTGGCCCGGGCGAGCCGGGGGTTGTGCCACATCACCTCAACGGGCTCCGGCACGGCACCGAGCTGTTTGATCATGTTTTCGGCGAGCTCGGCGGGAAGCTCCGCCTTCGGAACGCGCAGCGTCATGCTGTCCTCCGTGTAGATGTGTTTGTCTGCCATAAAGACACCGCAGGAACCGCGGATGTGACTACCGTCGTGCTAGGCGCCGTCCGGCTGTTCCGCGGTTCGGCGGGCCCCGCTCGCTTCGCGGAGAATCGCCCAGGCGTCCGCGACCTGACCCATGTGTCCAAGCTTGTCGGGGTTGATGACGGCGCGGATGGCCTGGATCCGGCCGTCGAGGATGTCGAGCGCCCAGGTGCCGAGGATCTTGCCGTCCCGGGCGCAAAGGATCGCGCCGGGCTGGCCGTTGACCTCGTGCAGCTCCACGACGCCGCCGACCCCGGTGAACAGCGGGGCGAAGGCGGCGACCCGGCGGGCCACCTGGTCGATACCGAAGGCGCCTTCCTTGCCCCACAGCGGGGCCTTGCCGCCGCCGTCGCCGACCATGTGCACGTCGGCGGCGAGAACCTCCCGCAGCGCGTCGACGTCTCCCTCGCTGAAGGCGTCGAAGAACCGCTCGGCGAGTTCCTCGCGCTCGCGCCGGTCGGCCTCGAAGCGGGGCCGGCCCGCGTCCATGTGGCGGCGCGCCCGCACCGCGAGTTGCCGGCATGCGGCCTCGGAGCGCCCCACCGCGGAGGCGATTTCCGGGAAGCCGAAGGCGAGACCCGGGTGACCACGGCAGAGAGGAACGACTTGGCGGAGACGGGTTGCGTCGGGGAGGACTCCCAGCGCAGCCAGGTCTCCTGGACCGCGTCCTCGGCATCGCTCACGCTGCCCAGGATCCGGTAGGCGATCGAGAAAAGCAGTGGGCGCAGGTTCTCGAAGTCCTCGGTGCGCGTCATGCCAGCTCCTTTTTGAAGCCCTTCCGCCACGACGGGTAGCGCAGTTCCCAGCCGAGTTCGCGCTTGGCTTTGGCGTTGGAGAAGCCGCGCCCCTCGGTCATCATCAGCACCGCCACCTCGCCGGCGAGCAGCTTCGCCAGCCATACGGGCACCCGCATCGGCTTCTTCGCGCCCGCGCACGCGGCCAGATACGGCAGCCAGTCGTTCGCCGGGGCCGGCTCGTCGTCGACGATGTTGAAGATGCCTCGCGCCTTCTGCTCCACCGCCAGGACGGTCGCGCTCGCCGCGTCGTCGAGATGCACCCACGAGCTGTAGCCCGTACCGCGCCCCACCAGCGGGAACTGCCGCTTGCGGATCAGGTCCACCTGGTCGTCGGTGGCACCCGGCCCGTAGAACCCGCCGTAGCGCAAGGCCGCCCCGCCGGCCTTGAGGACCATCTCTTCGACGTGGCGGACCGCCGCCATTCCCGGGGCGGCAGACGTCCCCAGCATCGGGTCTGTCGGGTCTTCCTCGGTCTTCACCCAGCCACCTTCGCGGATGCCGTTCCCGTTGGCGTAGCTCTGGGCGACGACATGGGGCACACCCGTCGCTTCGGCGGCGGCCAGCAGGTGGTCCGTGCCCTCGGTCCGCAGCCGGTTGGTGGTGGCGAACCAGCGGTCCATGTGCTTGATGTCGGGCTTGCCGGCGTGCGCCAGGGAGATCGCGGTCATCTGGTGCACGATCACGTCCGGCTGGTCCCGGGCCACCGCCTGACCGACCAAAGCCGCGTCCAGGCCATCCATGACGACCCCTTCCGCGCCCAGCCGCTGCAGCAGCCCCAACTTGGCCGCGCTCGTCGTCGTCGCGGTCACCTGGTGCCCGCGGGCAACGAGCTGCGGAACCAGCCGCCGCCCCAGCACCCCGGTTCCACCTGCCACGAAAACCCGCATGACCATCACCTTCCGCTTTCGGACGCGTATCTCTGCTACCCGAGACGAGACAGCCCCGCTCGCTGTGACATCGGCGGCGAAGTGGCCGGACAAGTACCGGCGGACCGGCTACAGGTCGACCGTCTCGCCCACCGCCGGACGGCGTACCTCTGCCCCGGAGCGTTCCGCCCCGCCGGCCAGCACGCCGTCCAGCACCCGCAGGCCCCAGTCGCTCACCAGGCCGTCGTGCACGGCGTACGCGCGCTGCGGAGCCACCACGCGCAGGTACTCCAGCACCCGGGAACTGCCGGGCCGGAAGTGACATGCGCTTGCCGCGTGGGAGGGCACTGCGGACCGGTAGCGCCGGGTCAGCCTGCCGCCGTCACGTCACCGCACTCTCGTCGCCCACCCCGGGGAACCATTCACCTGACACCACAGCCGGGACACCGTGGCCGGTACGGCGGGCGAATTCCGCGAGCCCGGCCACCTGGCGCGGCCCGAAGGAGTAGTCCAGGGCGCGGCCGAAGTAGCGTTCCAGCGTGGGAGCGTCGTACGGCTCCCAGCGGGCGGTGCGCGCGGCGAGTTCGGCGTTCTCAGCGCGGGCAAGGTCGCGGGCGGCCAGCAGACCGCGGTGCGCCGCTGCGACGGCGTCCGGCCGGCGCCGGGCCAACTCGCGGCGCACCGCCCAGACCGCGAAGACGAACGGCAGACCGGTCCACTCGCGCCACAGCCCGGCGAGGTCGTGCACCCGCGGTCCGGCGGGCGTCCGGCCTCGGGACACCGCAGCGTCCAGCGCTGAGTCCCCGAACAACACGGCGGCGTCCGCGCCGCGGAGGACGAAGACCGGGTCCCGGGAGCCGGGCACGTACCGTGAGACCACACCGTACCGCTCCTCCAGCAGCAGGCGCGCCAGCCGCCGGGAGGTGGGCCCGGCGGGAGCCAACGCGACAGTGGCACCGTGCAGTTCGTCCAAGCCCACGTTGCTGACCAGCACGGACGACATCATCGGCCCATCGCTTCCAGAGGCGATGCCGGGCAGGGCGAGCAGCTCTTCACTGTGCCGCAGATAGGTGACGGCGGGCACCGCCGCGATATCGAGATCGCCCGCGAGCAGCCGCCGGGCGAGACGGTCCGGGGTATCTGCTACCAGATCGACGTCCAAGAGCGCCGTGGTGCGGGCGAGCCCCCAGAACAGCGGCACGCAGTCGAGAAATCCGGTGTGCCCCAAACGCGGGCGGCGCCGCTCACGGTCGGCATCGTGTCCGATTTTCACGGTCGAATGCTACGACGGGGGAGATTGGGTCTTGCGATGGGTTGCCGGGTCGGCCCACGCCCGCCAGCCGGTCCGCTCCGGGTGTGGGGGCCGGGGGCGGACCGCCACCGTTCGCACCCGCACGGCATCGTGAGGGTGCGGGGAGGGGTATCGGGCAATCAGGCGGCGGTCGGGGACGCCGCGCGCAGCGGGGCGAGCGCCTGTGCCCAGGCCAGCAGTTCGTCGACCAGCCCATGCAGCTTCGGCACGTGCAGCTCCTGCGGGCGGAAGTCGGTGAAGGCCACGAAGTCCTCGCGCAGGCTCAGCGCCAGCTGCGGCCCGATGTCCGCCATCCGCAGCTGACCCGCCTGCGCACGCAGCTTGTGCACCGCCATGACCGCGCCGTGGACGCCGTAGCCGACGTAGGCGACCGGCTTGCCGCCCCACTCCGCGTAGAGGTAGTCGATGGCATTGGTCAGGGAGGAAGGCGGGGCGGTGTTGTACTCGGGCGTCACGATGATGAACGCGCCGTACGACCCGATCCGCTCGGCCCACCGCCGGGTGTGCGGCTGGTGCCCCGGCGCCTGGGCGGCCGGCAGGGGCTCGTCGAGCAGCGGCAGCGCGTAGTCCTTGAGGTCCACGAGCTCGAAGTCCGCGGCGTCACCCGCGTGTTTGGCCGCTAGGTCCCGAACCCAGCGGGCCACCTGCTCGCCCTTCCGGCCAGGCCGAGTGCTGCCGATGATGATGCCGATCTTAGGCATGTCCGATAGTCCTGTTCTGCTCCTGGTGCGGTGGACCTGCCGCAGTCCGGGCATCGGTGCGGCGTCCATTTCCAAGACCCGAGACGAGACAGCCCGGCGGCGTGTGACATCGGAGCGTGGGTTAGGCAGGGCGGCGATAACGACCGGCGGCTCTGTCGAGGAGTCGTGGTTCTGGCTCAACTCCCGGATACTGTTGGTGATCTTCACCGCCCAGGATGAAGTTGGCGGCTTTTGTCGGTCGCTGGGCGTGTGCGCCTGCTGTCCTGTTCGGGAGGCCGCGCCATCCGCGCCGTCAGCCATGTGCCAGCCCGAAACCGTCCCCGAGGACACGTTCAAGGGCTTCGCGAGCCAGTGCATGCAGCGAGGTCGGCAGAGGGGGCAGCGGTTCGTGAAGCCCGTCTTCCGGGTCGACGACAATCTCTCCGCCTGGGGCCTGGGAGGCCACCAGTGCGGCAGCGGCAACTGCAGACGGCCAGTCTGGAGCGCGGCGCTACCAGTTTCGGCACGACACCTTACGACACAGAGGGCTGACTGGATTTCGCCGCCGCAGGAACCTGACGCCACGCCAGGAGTGCTGCCTCAACGTCGCGCCACGCCTTCGATGAAGACAGGAGCGGGTGCCTCACCATCGCCCGACTCGTCCAGCGTTTGACCAGCCGCTGGACCTGTCGGGCGCGCACTTGATCGATGGCAGAAGCGTCAAGCGAAAACCTGCCAGCCAGAATCTGTAATCGTGGCGAGCAACCATTGATCCCGCGCAGTGATCGACAGATCGGATTTACGAACAGGACAGGTACATATCGTCACCAACTCACGACGCCGAGCAGCCTCCGAGCCCCACGTCGAACCATGAACCGTGAGACGAATGTGAGAGACAGGCCTTGGAGCACGCCTAAGGCCGCTTCCTCGCGAACGAGAAAACGGCCTCTGACCTGCGACAATGAGGCGAACCCCTGTCGGGACGACAGGATTTGAACCTGCGACCCCTTGACCCCCAGTCAAGTGCGCTACCAAGCTGCGCCACGTCCCGGTGCCCGTTCCGGCCGGATGTTCCCGGCTGACCGCGCACGAGAACGATACCGCATGTCAGAGGGTGGGTGCTGCCATATCCGGGCACCGCGGCACCGCGGGGTGGTGCGGGCGCGGACGCCGGGATGAGTAGCGGTACTCATGCGCCGCTGTCGGCGCACCGCCACGCTACGCGCATGACTACTCCTTCGATTCAGCGGCCGACCACGACGGCCTTCTTCGTGCAGGCCGCGATCTCCTTCGGACTGTCGATGGCGGCGCTGACGATCGGGATCATCAAGCTGCCGGTGGGGCCCTGGGAGCGCGGGTTCCTCGCGCTCGGCCTGATCTTCGTGGTCTCCTCCGCGTTCACGCTGGCCAAGTGCGTACGGGACCGCCAGGAGGTCGCGGAGGTGACCAACCGGGTGGACAAGGCCCGGATCGACAAGCTCCTCATCGAGCAGGACGTCTTCAACCCTGGACAGGTCTGATTCCGGGCTCGTGGGGCCGCCGACCTCCGGGTCGGCGGCCTCACACTTGACCTCAAGTTTCCTTGAGGTTGCAAGCTCGACGGCATGACGAACACCGCGTCGGAATCGAAGGAAACGCCCCACACCGAGGAGCCTGCGGCAGCGGCGGTCGGCACGGCCACGGCCGTCACGGGTGCGGGGATCGGCTTCGCCGAACTGCCCGGGCTGATGAGCCTGATGACGGGCGATGAGAAGCACGGTCCGGCCGCCACCTCCACCCTGGACGCGGTCTGGGTCCTCTACGACCGGGTGCTGCGGGTCTCGCCCGCCGCCCTCACCGACCCCGAGCGGGACCGCTTCCTGCTCTCCAAGGGCCACGGGCCGATGGCCTACTACGCGGTGCTGGCCGCCAAGGGCTTCTTCCCGGTCGACTGGCTGCCGGGCTTCGGCGCGTACGACTCACCGCTCGGCCACCACCCCGACCGGCTGCTGGTGCCCGGCGCCGAGATCGGCAGCGGATCGCTGGGGCACGGACTCCCGCTGGGCGTCGGCACCGCCCTCGGGCTGCGGGCACAGGGCCGGACCGGACCGGCCGTATGGGTGCTGATCGGCGACGCCGAGCTGGACGAGGGCAGCAATCACGAGGCGCTGGCCCATGCGGGCGCGGCCGGCCTGGACCGGTTGCACACCCTGGTCATCGACAACTCCTCCGCCACGCACGGCTGGCGGGGCGGCATCGCCTCCCGCTTCGAGGCCGCCGGCTGGTCGGTGGCCACCGTGGACGGCCGCGACCACGACGCGCTCCATGCGGCCTACACCGCACCGCACCCGGGCCGCCCGCATGCGGTGATCGCCCGTGTCGAGCCCAAGGGCGTCTGAGCACACCGTCCGGCTCGGCCGCCGTACCCGCGGCCGGGACCGTCCCCCACACCACGACTTCGAGAGGGATTCAGTGATGGACACCATGCGAGAGCGCTTCGCCGCGGTCACCTCGCGACTGCTGGACGAGGACCCGCGGCTGGCGCTGGTACTCGCCGACATCGGCGTGGACGGCTTCGCCGCGGCGGCCCTACGGCATCCAGACCGGGTGGTCAACGTCGGCATCCGGGAACAGCTGCTGCTCGGGGTGGGCGGCGGGCTGGCGCTCACCGGGCTGCGACCGATCGTGCACACCTTCGCCAGCTTCCTGGTGGAGCGCCCCTTCGAGCAGGTGAAGCTGGACTTCGGGCACCAGGGCGTGGGCGGGGTGCTGGTGAGCGCCGGCGCCTCCTACGACTGGCCCAGCGGCGGCTTCACCCATATGTCACCCGGTGACGTGGCGCTGCTGGACACCCTCGACGGCTGGACGGTGCATGTGCCGGGGCACCCGGACGAGGCCGAGGCGCTGCTGCGGCACGCCGCCGCAGCCGGTGACGACAAGGTGTACGTGCGGCTGTCGGTGCAGGTCAACGCGGCTCCGCGAGCCGTGGACGGGGCGCGCTTCCAGCGGCTGCGGGAAGGGCGCCGCGGTGTGGTCGCCGCGGTCGGACCGATGCTGGACAACGTGCTGGCCGCGACCGAGGGGCTCGATGTGACCGTGCTCTACGCCACGACGGTGCGCCCCTTCGACGCCGAGGCGTTGCGCACCGCGGCCGGCGCGGCGGACGCCGCGGACGTGGTGGTCGTCGAGCCGTACCTCGCGGGGACCTCGACGCGGTTCGCCAACGACGCGCTGGTGGACCGGCCGCACCGGGTGCTCGGGCTCGGCGTCGACCGCCGGGAGCTGCGTCGTTACGGACAGCTCGACGAGCACCTCGCGGCGCACGGCCTCGACCCGCGCGGGCTGCGCGAGCGGATCGCCGGATTCGTGCCGTCCCGCTAGGCGCCGGGTCAGACGTGCTTGTCGAGCCAGCCCAGCAGGTCGTCCTGGACCTGGTCGCGGTTGGTCTCGTTGAGGATCTCGTGGCGGGCGTCCGGGTACGCCTTCCAGGTCAGGTCCCGGGTGCCCAGGTAGCGGAAGTCCTCCAGGAGTTCATGGACCAGGGTCATCCGCTGGTTGCACGGGTCGAGGTCGCCGACGACGAGGTGGACGGGGAGTCCGCGGGGGATGCGGACCAGGTTGTCCGGGTCGTTGATCTTGCGGATGGCGCGCACCCAGTCGAGGGAGAGGCCGGCGCAGAACGGGAAGCCGCAGTCCTCGTCGGCGACGTAGGCGTCCACCTCGGCCGTGTCGCGGGAGAGCCATTCGTAGCCGGTGCGCTGGGTGAAGGCGTCGTTGAAGGAACCGAAGAGGCGGGGGATGAAGGGGGAGGGTGCGGTGCGGCCGTGTGCCGAGATCTCGTCCTCCAGCTCGTCGACGGCGCCGTCGACGTCCAGCCCGGGCAGGGTGCGGAAGGTGCCGCTCAGGATCAGCCCGGCGAGGTCGGCGCCGTACTCCTGGGCGTAGTCGCGGGCCAGCATCGAGCCCATGCTGTGTCCGAGCAGGACCAGCGGGGTGCCGGGGTGGACGGCGGCCGCGTGATCGCCGATGCCCTTGAGGTCGGTGACGATCGCCCGCCAGGCGTCCGGGCCGACCACCCCGCGGCCACCGGTGGAGGCGGCGGTGGCGCCGTGGCCGCGGTGGTCGGAGGCGATCACGCCGTAGCCGTGGCCGGCCAGGAAGCGGGCGAAGCGGTCGTAGCGCCGGCCGTGCTCCGCGGCGCCGTGGGCGATCTGGACGAGGGCGCGCGGGTGCCCGGCCTCCGGAAGCCAGGTGTAGGTGGCGATCCGGGCACCGTCCGCTGCCTGGTGGAAGTCCTGCTGCATGGCCTGCATGGCGTCGTCTCCTGAGTGCCGGGGCGGTGGCTGACGGGTCGTCGGCGCCCACTCTCCCGCTCCGCACGCCGGTGCGCCACGGGGCGCGCGTGGCGGAGTTGACCGACGGCCGGCGCCGCATGACACGATCAGGCGGTTCGCTCCTTTCACCTGTGTCTCAACTCCCGTTCACAGGAGGATCGTTGGACGCCAAAGACCACTCCGGCAACACCCCCGTCCCCGCCGCCCGCCCGGCGCCCCCGTCCCCGCTCTCGCGCCGCAGATTCCTCCAGGGCACCGCATCGGCCGCCGCCGCGGCCGGGCTCGCCGGTATCGCCGTCGACGGCCCCGAGGCGTACGCGGACAGCGCCCACGCCCCCGGCACCACGCTGTCCCTCACCGCCGCCACCAACGGCGCGGCCTCCCTCGCACCGGCCGGCGACCGGCTGGTCGCCGAGGTCCAGAACGTCCTGTGGTCGCTGCCCCGAGCCGGCGGTACCGCGGTGGCCCTCACCCCGCCCGACCTGGAGCCCACCCGCCCGGTGCACTCCCCCGACGGCCGCCGGATCGCGCTCTGCGCCTATCGGGGCGGCAACTTCCACCTGTGGGCGGTCGACGCCGACGGCTCCGACCTGCGGCAGCTGACCGACGGCCCCTGGGACGACCGCGGCCCCGCCTGGTCCCCCGACGGGACCCGGATCGCGTTCGCCTCCGAGCGCCGCGGTGATGCGGTGACCGGCAGCGCATACCGCATCTGGGTGCTGGAGGTGCGGACCGGACGACTGACCCGGGTGACCGGACTGCCCGGCCAGGACGGGCCCCACCAGGACGGCCCCTGGGAGGACTTCGACCCCTGCTGGTCGCCGGACGGCTCCCGGATCGCGTTCGTCCGGGGGCAGGCATCGGGCACCGCACTGGTCTCCCGCACGGTCGCCTCGGCGCCGGCCGACGGTGGCGGCGCGGTGCGCACCGAGCACACCGAGACCGCGGCCGCCCAGGTCATGGCGCCGACCCTGTCCCCCACGGGGCGGCTGGCCTACCTGCGCACGACCGACTATCCGGGGCCCACCTGCGCGCTGGTGGTGGACGGTGCGCGGGTCGAGGTGGACGGTGACGTGGCGCCGGTGCCGCCCCGCTGGGTCACCGGGGACGCGCTGCTGCTGACGGTCGGCGGACAGTTCCGGATCGTCCGGGCCGATGCCCCGCAGCAGGCCGAGACGATCCCGTTCACCGCGCGGCTGCCGCTGGAGCGGCCCGACTACCAGATCAAGGACTACGGCTTCGAGCGGACCGCGGTGCGTCCGGTGCGCGGGGTGCATCTGCCGGCGCTCTCCCCCGACGGCCGGCGGATCGCCTTCGCCGCGCTCAACTCGCTGTGGCTGGCGCCGGTTTCGGGCGGTGGCCCGGTGCGCAGGGTCGTCCGGGCCGACGCCACCCGCTACGTCCTGGCGCCCGGTTGGTCCCGTGACGGCCGTGCGCTGCTGTACGCCGACGACCGGGACGGGCTGTTCGCGGTGCGCCGCCGGGAGCTCGCCACCGGCGAGGAGACGGTGCTGGCCACCGGCGGCCGGGTGCAGCCGGCGCTGTCGCCGGACGGCGGACGACTGGCGGCGCTCGACATGTCGGGGAATCTCGTGGTGCGGACGCTGTCGGACGGGACGGAGCGGTTACTGGCCGCGCCGATGGGCGCCGGCGGGCTGCCCGGCCGCCCCAGCTGGTCGCCGGACGGCCGCCATCTGGCGTTCTGCGACCGCAACCGCCTCAACCGCCGCTTCCGCGAGGGCTACAACGTCATCCGGGTGGTGGACGCCGAGACCGGCGAGGGACGGCTGTTCGCGGTCGCCGAGCACCTCTCGATCGCCGACCGTTACGACTCGGGGCCGGTGTGGTCGCCCGACGGGCGCTGGATGGCGCTGATCGCCGAGTCCGCGCTGTGGGTGCTGCCGGTGCGGCCCGACGGCACACCGGACGGCGCACCGCGACGGCTGACCGACGAGCCTGCCGACCACCCGTCGTGGTCCGGCGACTCCGGCACGCTCCTCTACCTCTCCTCGGGCACGCTGCGGCTGATCGCGGTGTCGGGCGGACCGGCCCGGACCGTTCCGCTCTCCCTCGACCACCGCCCCTCGCGCGCGCGGGACACCGTCGTGCACGCCGGCCGGTTCTGGGACGGCACCGGCGACGAGGTGCGGGAGGACGTCGACGTGGTGGTGCGGAACGGGCGGATCACCGCGGTGGAGCCGCATCGCGCACGCCGTTCCGGCACCGCCCGCCGGGTGGACGCCTCGGAGCGGACCGTGCTGCCCGGCCTGTGGGACGCGCACACCCATCCGTGGCAGACGACGTACGGGGGCCGCCAGAGCGCACTGCAACTGGCGTACGGCATCACCACCACGGTCTCCTGCGGCGGCTTCTCCTACGAACAGGCCCGCATCCGGGAGGCCGTGGCGGCCGGAGTGCTCATGGGGCCGCGGCTGCTGACGTGCGGGGAGCTGCTGGACGGCGGTCGGGTGGCGTACAGCATGGGGCGCGCACACCGCACCCGCGCCGGACTGCGCCGGTCGCTGGCCCGCGGCGCCGCCCTGGAGTGGGACTTCGTCAAGACGTATGTAAGGGCGCCGGGTTGGGTCATGGCGGAGGCCGCGCGCTTCGCCCACGACCGGCTCGGGGTCCGTTCCGGGAGCCACCTGCTCACCCCGGGATCGCAGCTGGGTCAGGATCTGACGACCCATCTCCAGGCCACCCAGCGGCTGGAGTTCGGGCACGCCGTCTCCCGCAGCGGGCACGCCTACCAGGACGTCGTGGACGTCTACGCCGGTACCGGCTTCCACCTGATCGCGACCCCGTTCTCGGCGTCCCCGCTGCTCGGCGACGCGCCCGCGCTGGCCGACGACGTACGGGTGACGAGGCTGATGCCGCCCTGGGACGCCGCGGTCGTACGGGAGGACGCCAGGCACCGGCCCACGGCGGCCCAACTGGCCGACATCGACGTCGAAGTGGATGTCTACCGGCGCGTGCTGGACGGCGGCGGGCTGGTCGCGCTGGGCACCGACCAGCCGTTGACGCCGGTGGGTCTGGGCCTGCACCTGTGCCTGCGGGCGCTGCACCGGGGCGGTCTGAGCGTGAGCCGGACCCTGCGCACCGCGACCGCGCTGCCCGCCCGGGCGTTCGGCGCGGAGCGGGACCTGGGGACGCTGGAGGTCGGCAAGCTCGGCGATATGACGCTGGTGGACGGCGATCCGTTCAGCGACTTCGACGCGCTGGTGCGGACCTCCGCGGTGCTGCGGGGCGGACGACTGGTCGAGCAGCGGGAGTTGGTGGACTCCTTCCCGGCGCCCACCGCCAGCGCGCCGCGGTCGGCCGGTGCCGACTGGTTGGAGGTGGGGCGGCAGCAGCGCCGCGAGTCCTGCTGCCACCTCGCGCACTGACCCCGGACGCCCCTTCCGCGGCGGCGGGGGAGGCGTGGGGTGGCGCGGTTCCGGGGCGCTCCGGAACCGCGCCACGGCCGTCGTCGGACGGGGGGTGGTGCACACATGCCGTGTGCTTCAACCCTGCGCGTGAATGCACCCGGTTGATGTTTCAGGCGCCCCGCAGCAGGTATGCCAACGGGTATTGCACGCGGTAAGCGACAGATCACGTTCCGGTACGTCCACGTGCGGACGGCACCGCCAGTGCCGTCCCAAGACGGGGTGCGACCAGCGCGGAGAAGATCGCGAAAGAGGGCTCGTCTTGCATCGCTACTTCACCGACCAGAGACATGAAGCACTCCGCATGCGGGTGCGGGACTTCGCCGAAAGGGAGGTCCGTCCCCGGATTGCGGAGATGGAGGCGAGCCGAACCGTCTGCCACGACCTCTCGCGCCGGATCGCCCGCCAGGGGTGGATCGGCGCGACCATCCACCGCGCGTACGGAGGGATGGGTGCGGGGCACGTCGCCAAGACGATCATCATCGAGGAGCTCTCGCGGGTCAGCGCCGCGATGGGCGCCATGGTGCAGGCGTCCCAGCTGGGCGTCGCGAAGATCGTCCACTTCGGCGACGAGGAGCAGAAGAAGACCTGGCTGCCGGCCATAGCGTCCGGCGACTGCCTGCCGACCATCGCCGTCACCGAACCGCAGTCCGGCGGGCACGTGCTGGGCATGGCCTCCACCGCGGTCCGCGACGGCGACGACTACGTCCTCAACGGCCGCAAGATCTACGTCGGCAACAGCCACGTCGGGGACCTGCACGGGGTGGTGGCCCGCACCGGCGAGGGTTCCCGGGGGCTGTCCGCGTTCCTCGTCGAGTCCGGCACCCCCGGCTTCCGGGTCGCACCGCAGCAGCCGGCCATGGGGCTCCACGGCTTCAGCTTCGGCGAGCTGTTCTTCGACGACTGCCGGGTCCCGGCGGCGAACCTGCTGGGCCGGGAGGGCGACGGGCTCTGTGTCGCGTACTCCTCCAGCGTGCTGTACGGGCGGCCGAACCTGACCGCCGTGTCACTGGGCATCCATCAAGCCGTGCTGGACGAGACCACGGCGTTCTGCACCGAGCGGCAGCGCTACGACAAGCCGCTGGCCGACCTCGCCAACATCAAGCTCAAGCTCGGCCGCATCCAGTCGCGGCTGCTGCTGGCCCGGTTGTCCGCGTACCACGCGGTGCACCTGCTCGACCAGGGGCTGCCGTGCGATGCGGAGCTGATGAACGCCAAGCTGGTCAATGTGGAGTCGGCGCTGGAGTCGGCGCGCGACGCGATGGACGTGCACGCCGCGTGCGGGCTGTTCGTCGACCGCCCGATCGAACGCTTCCTGCGGGACGCCCACCACATCTTCGCCCCCGCCGGCACCTCCGACATCCAGCTGCTGCGCCTGGGCGAACTGGCCCTGGGCCAGGCGAAGGGCCAGTGGTCCACCCGGCTCGCGGAGCTGCTGCGACTGGACCCGTCGGAGTGGCCGGAGGACGGCGTCGGTCTGGACGCGGCGCCGGACGAGGACGACCGGGCCACGGTGCCGGGCCAGCGCACCGCCCCGCCCCGTCAGCGCTCCTGGTTCGCCCGCCTGAGGTGACCTGCCGGGCGGCCGACCCGGGGCCGCGGCCGGCGGCGCACCGTCGAGGCCGTGGCCCCGGGGCGGCCGCCCGGGGCCCGCGCCGGATCAGGAGGAGTCGCGCTGCTGCTCCATGCGGTGGATCTGCTCGACGAGTTCGGCCGCCATGGACTTGATCGTCGCCAGCCCCTCCCGCCCCCAGGGCCGCGGTTCGAGGTCCACCACACAGACCGTGCCCAGTGCCATGCCCGTCCGGTCGATCAGCGGTGCGCCGAGGTAGGAGCGGATGCCGATCTCGTCCACGACGGGGTTGCCGGCGAACCGCGGGTAGTCACAGACGTCCTCCAGGACCAGGGCCTTGCGGCGGACGATGACGTGCGGACAGTAGCCGTGGTCGCGGTCCATCACCCGGCCGGGCTGGGCGCTGGCGGGCGCCGGCCCCAGTTCGACGGCCCGGTCCTGGTCGGGGGTGTACAGGCCGGCGAAGTACTGCCGGTGCTCGTCGATGAAGTTGACCATCGAGTACGGCGCCCGGGTGGTCCGGGCCAGCTTGCGCGCGAACGCGTCGAACGCGGGCAGCGGGGAGTCACCGATGCCCAGCGCCCGCAGCCGGGCCACCCGCGCCGGGGCCTCGTCGTCCTGCGGGGTGAGCAGCAGATGGCGCGTGGGGTCGTAGGAGAGGTACGGGACGCGGGAGGCGGGGTGGTTCATGGCAGCTCCGGGGTCGCGGCGAGGGCGGGGGTGAGCAGGTGCTGGACGAGCGCTACCAGGACGTGGGTGGCCGAACTGCACTGGCGGGCGTCGCAGAGCACGACGGGGACGTCCGCGGACAGGTCCATGGCGGTGCGGACCTCGTCCGGGTCGTAGTGGTGGGAGCCGTCGAACTCGTTGACGGCGACGGCGAAGTGGATACCGCGCCGCTCGAAGAAGTCGACGGCGGCGAAGCACTGGTCCAGTCGCCGGGTGTCGGCGAGGACGACCGCGCCGAGCGCGCCGTTGGACAGTTCGTCCCACATGAACCAGAAGCGCTGCTGACCCGGCGTCCCGAAGAGGTACAGGGTGTGGGCGGGGCTGATCGTGATCCGGCCGAAGTCCATGGCGACGGTCGTGGTGCTCTTCCTCTCGACGCCCGCCAGGTCGTCGGTGCCGACGCTGATCTGGGTCAGCATCTCCTCCGTGCTGAGCGGCTCGATCTCGCTCACCGCTCCGACGAAGGTCGTCTTGCCCACTCCGAAGCCACCCGCCACCAGGATCTTCAGCGCGGTCGGGAAGAGGTCGGTCGAGACGGGCATGGGGTCCCCCCGGTGGGGGTCACAGTCGTTTGCGAAGTCCATTCAGCACCGCCTCCAGCAGGGCTCGGTCGGTACGGGACGCGGCCCCTGGCGAAACGGTCACGGGGGCCCGCGCGGTGAGCGCCCCGCAATCGACGAGGTCGGCGAGGAGCACTTTGGTGACCACGGCGGGCAGCCGTATGTGGGCGGCGATCTCCGCGACCGAGATCGGCCCGTCGCACAGCCCGAGCACCTGGGCGTGGTCGGGGCCCTGACAGGCGACGGGTCGTCGGCCGGTGGCCATCACCATGGTCAGCAGGTCGAACTGCGCCGTCGGACGGGTCCGGCCGTTGCTGACGGCGTACGGGCGGACCAGCCGGCCCGCCTCGTCGTCGTACCACGGATCACCGGCCCGCCGCCGGCGACGCACGGTCACGGTCAACGACCGCCCGCGGAGGCCTGGTGGCGCGCGGGGGTGGACAGATACGGCCGGACGCTCTTGACCAGCATGGACATCTCGTAGCCCAGCACCGCCACATCGGCGTCGCGCCCGGCGAGCACGGCCAGGCAGGCGCCCGATCCGGCGGTCGAGACGAACAGGAACGTGGACTCCAGCTCGACGACGACCTGGAGGACGTCATCGCCCTCGCCGAAGCGCACTCCGGCGCTGCGGGCCAGGGAGTAGAGGCCGGAGGACAGGGCGGCCATGTGGTCGGCGCTGTCCGGGTCGAAGCCGTGGGCCGCCTTGACGAGGCCGTCCGAGGACAGCAGGACCGCGCTGCGGGCGTGCGGCACCCGCTCGACGAGCCCGGTCAGCAGCCAGGACAGATCGGTGTGCTGACTGCTCTGGAGCTGCGAAGGGGCCTGCGCACGCACATCACTCACCATGGTTGCGGTCGTCTCCTCGGGGGCGGGCCATCGGGGCATCGTGGTCACGGTCGTAAGGCAGGACGTCGCCGGCCGGAGCCGGGGGGTCGCCGTCGTCGCCGGGGAGGCCGGCGCAACTCTCCTCGCCCAGGCTGAAGCCGCGCCGGAAGGCGGCCATCAGGCCGGGGTCGTGCTCGGGCTCGGGGCCCGTACGGTGCGTGGTGGACGGCAGGATCGGGTCGCCGCGCAGTTCGGGGACGAGGTGGGTCTGCTTGCGGCGCCTGGGCAACCGCGGGCGGGCACCGTGGTCCACGGAGGGGGGTGGTGCGGGCGGCAGGACGACCGGGCCGGGGTCCGCGGGGCGCTCGGCCGCGGGGCCGGCGTCGGGGGCGTAGGGCTCGGTCGACTGCGGCTCGGTCGGCGGGACTTCGGGGGTGTGGCCGCCCTGTGCGTGGACCAGTCGGCGGCGGGTGGCGGCGTCCGGGGCCGGGCCGGGGCCGGGGATGGCCGCATGCCGGGGGGACGCGTCACCGAGGGCACGGGCGTCGTGGCCGGTGCCCTGGTCGGCTTCGTGGCCGCCGTCGTACACGCGGTCGTACCTCCCGTGCTCACGGGCCGGGTCGGCGTCCGGGGAACCGATCCGGGGTGCGTTCGCGCCCCCCGCCTCGCCGCCGGCCGAGTCCTCGCCCAGCAACCCCTGCGGGATGATCAGCACGGCCTGCACCCCGCCGTAGATGTTGCTCTGGAGCTGGACGACGACGCCGTGCCGGCGGGCGAGCGAGGACACCACGAAGAGCCCGATCCGTCCGTCGCTCAGCAGCTCGGCGACATCGACGTGATCGGGGTCGGCCAGCAGCGCGTTCATCCGGGTCTGCTCGTCGGCGGACATACCGAGGCCGCGGTCCTCGACCTCGATGGCGAGGCCCGAGGTGACGAGTTGGGCGCGCAGCAGGACCGGGGTCTGCGGGGCCGAGTAGATGGTGGCGTTCTCGACGAGCTCGGCGAGCAGGTGGATGACGTCGGCGACGGCGTGTCCGCGCAGGGTGCCCTCGATCGGGGGCACCAGCTTGATCCGGGGGTACTGCTCGACCTCGGCGATGGAGGAGCGCAGCACTTCGGTCATGGAGACCGGGCGGCTCCACTGGCGGCGCGAGATGGCGCCGCCGAGGACGGCCAGGTTCTCGGCGTGCCGGCGGATGCGGGTGGCCAGGTGGTCGACGTGGAACAGCCCCTTGAGCAGGTCCGGGTCCTCGACCTGGTTCTCCAGCTCGTCGAGCAGCTCGATCTCACGGTGCACCAGGGACTGGAGCCGGCGGGCGAGGTTCACGAAGACCTCCACCTTCTGCTCGCTGCCGCTGGCGTTGCTGCGGGCGATGGCGACCGCGTCGATGACCGCGGACTCGGCGGCCCGGCCGGCCGCGGCCACTTCGTGGGCGAGCAGGTCGAGGGTGTCGCCGGTGGGCACCGGGCCGGGATCGGGTTCGCGGCGCTGGAGCCACTCGCCCTGACGTACCCGGTCGAGGAGGTCGTACAGGTCGGACTGGCTGCGGGCGCAGACCTGGCGCAGCCGGGCGTAGCGGGTGACCGTGGCGCGGGCCTCGGCGTTGGCGGCGGCGCTCGCGGTGAGCACGATGACGCAGACCACGGCGAGGCCGCCGCAGAGCACCGCCCACTCCCGGCCGGTGATCCGCGCACCACCGGCCTGGACGACGAAGGCGGCCACGGCGGTGCAGACGACGGCGGTCAACAGGCAGGGCACCGCCGCGAGCCGGACCAGGCGGGACCGTATCGCCGAGTCGGCGGCCGACTCCGGGAAGGAGGCCCGGCCGTGTCGTCCGCCTTCCCGCTCCCGACGCCGGAGGGGGGCGGGTACGGCGGCGGCCCCCGGGGAACCCTGGGTCTCCGGGGACCTTTGAGCCTCCTGGGACGTCTGGGTCCCCTGGGGGAATGCGGTAGGCATCAGCGCCCTCCGGATCGGCCGTTGGCAGTTCGCGGAGCACGCACGCTAGTTGTTGCGGGGGTGGGGTTCCGACCTACTTCGGGGTTTCGCTACCCCTCGCCACCTCCCTGGGTGGGTGTGGTCCGCATGTCCGTGCGGACCGATCCGAACCTCCGTTCATACGGAGGGAGTTGATGCCTCCGTGGCAGCCTCGTGCGACGGCTCTCGGACGGCGCTCGCCGGTGCGACGCGCGCCGGCGGCCAACTCGGCCAGCCCTGCACGGGCGGCACCGCAACGGCCCGCCACCAGGGCTCCACCACTGGCTCGTCGGCGGGCTCGAACGGCTTGCCCGGCGGCGGCACGGCCACCTTGGCACCGTCCCGCCGCGCCGCCGCCACCGTACGCTCCGCAGGTTCGGACCACGGGTGCGGGGCGAGGTTGAAGGTGCCCCAGTGGATCGGCAGCAGCACCCCCTCCGGGACGCCCCCGGACAGGTCCGCGTGCGCCCGCAGCCCCTCCTCCGGGGTCATGTGGATGTCCGGCCAGAAGTCGCTGTACGCGCCGATCTGCATCATCGTGGCGTCGAACGGGCCGTGCGCCGCGCCGATCTCCGCGAATCCGGGGAAGTAGCCGGTGTCCCCGCTGTGGTAGATCCGGTGCTCCGGCCCGGCGACCACCCAGGAGGCCCACAGGGTGTGCTGCGGGCCGCGCAGGCCCCGGCCGCAGAAGTGCTGTGCGGGGGTGGCGGTGAGGGTCAGCCCGCCGACGCGGGTGGACTCGTGCCAGTCGAGCTCGGTGATCCGCTCCTCGGGCACGCCCCAGAACTCCAGGTCGGCGCCGATGCCGAGCGGGACGACGAAGGCCGCGCCGGTGCGGATCAGCCCCTGGATCGTCGGCATGTCGAGGTGGTCGTAGTGGTCGTGCGAGATCACCACGACATCGACCGGGTCCAGCTCGTCCAGCGCAACCGGCACCGGGTGCATCCGCTTGGGACCGGCCCAGGTGAACGGCGAACAGCGCTCGCCCCAGACCGGGTCGAAGAGCACCCGCTGCCCGTCTATCTCCGCGAGCACGCTCGAATGCCCCATCCAGGTGAGTCGCAGCCCGGAGGCGGGCGGCCTGCCCCACTCCTCGACGGTCGGACGGTGCACCGGGATCCGGCCGACCGGCGCCCGGCGCAGCCGGCCCTCGCGGCTGAGCTGGGTGCGCGCCATCGGCAGCGCGGAGCCGTTGAGCAGTTGCCGCGTCGGCACCGGGTTGCGGAACTGGCCGTCCACGAACTGCGGCGATCTGCGCATCCTGGCCAGCCGTTCCCCCGTGGGCTCGGCGCCGAAGCTCGCGGGGCGCAGCGCGGAAAGGTCGAAGCGGCGGGGGCGGGAAGCGGTCACGGCACCTCCATGGTCGGGGCGGTCGCGAAGTGAACGGGCCGCGGGAGCGGTGGGTTCCGGCGCACCGGCCGCCCGGCGCCGCCGTGCGGCTTTTGCACCACGACGCCCGGACTCAACACCATCACCCGCAGACGCCAACCGCGCGACCGGCCGTGACATTCCGCGCCACGGTGTGATCCGCGTCCCGGACGGCACGGCACACACCGAGCTAGTCGAACTCCAGTACTACATGATCATCGATGGGCCGATAGCCCAGCCGCTGGTAGAGGGCGTTGCTGGTGGGGTTGGCCAGGTCCGTGAAGAGCAGCAGCTCCCTGGCGCCGGAGACCCGGGCGGCCCGGGAGACGGCGGCGGTCACCGCCCCCGCGTAGCCGCGCCCGCGCAGGCCGGGCGGGGTGTAGACGGGAGCCACCCGGGCCATGCCGGCGAGCGTGGCGGTGACCCCGGCCATCGACACCGGGCGGCCGTCGCCCTCCCACAGCGTGCAGCGGCCGTCCGCGATCCGGGCGTCGACCGCGCGCTCGTCCCGGGGCGGCCGATCACCGATCTCGGCGGCGAACGCCGCGAACCAGGCGCGCAGCAACTCGCGGTCGGCGGCGGTGGCGAGCCGGGCCGCACCGGGCGGCGCGGGGACCGGTGGCGTCAGCTCGCCCAGGCGGTAGCACCGGTGCCGCTCGGCGGTGCGCACCGTGCCACCGAACCGCCGCTGCCAGGCCATCGCGAACGCCCCGGCGGCCGCCCGCCCCGCGTTCACCCCCGGGACCTCGGCCCCCTCGCGGGCCAGCGCGTCCACCAGCTCGGCCGCGGCGCCGTCCGGCATCGGCGAGAGCAGCACCGCCCGCGGCGGCGTCCAGACGAACGCGGCGCCCACCGTGCCCCGCCCGCCCGGCCGCCACCAACCGTATGACGGGGCGTCAGCCCCGTACACATCCGCGCCGATCGTCCGCACCGTGGACACCACCGTCAGCAGTACGGTGTGCTCGGCCGGCCGGGCGCGCAAGAACTCCCCCGCGGCCGCCTCGAAAGCGCCGGGGTCCTGGGTCGTCGTCCACGTCATGGCTCGCCCTCCCGCGCCTGCACGGGCGGGCGCAGCTCCTTTTCCCGAACCCACGGAGATCGGGAAGGCCCCCTTCCCGGCCGCCGCACCTAGGCCGTCTCCACCGTCAGGGGCGGGGCGGGCAGGCCGGGGCGGCGCGGCAGGAAGAGGGTGCGCAGCAGGACCCGTGGGGCGACGAGCCGGGCAGGCGGGGCGGTGAGGCAGAAGACGTCCCGGAAGGCCGCGCCGACGACCGGATCGATGGCGGCGCGGGCGAAGAGCCGGTCGATGTACCAGGCGTTCAGCCGCTCGCCGAGGCTCGCCCTGCCCTCCTCGGGCCCGGCGTACGGGCGGTCCGCGCCGACCGCGGCGATCCAGGCGGGCTCCACGGACCGGGCCACCGCACGCTGCGCCTCGACGGTGATCCCGGGGCGCAACCCCCCTCCGCCGGTGAGCGTGCGGCGCACCGCGAGCGCGCCGAGGGCGGCGACCGACATGCCCTGGCCGTACACGGGATTGAAGGTGCAGCCGGCGTCCCCCAGGACGAGGAAGCCCTCCGGCAGGGCACCGGGGCGCTCGAAGTGCCGGCGGCGGTTGCGGGTGTCGCGGAAGCCGTGCACCGGGGAGAGCGGCTCGGCCTGCACCAGCAGGTCGTGGATGTACGGGTCGCCGACCGTGGCGCTGAAGGCGGTGAACTCGCCCTCGTCCGTGGGCGGATGGTGCCCGCGCACTCCGGACATGGTCAGCATCCAATTGCCGTCCTCGACCGGCACGTAGACGGCGCCGCGCGGGCACTCCGGCCAGCTCGGGACGTTGACGCCGACATCGGGGGCGGTGGCCGGGTCCTTGGGGCGGTACATCCGGGTGGCGTAGGCGAGCCCCGCGTCCACGGTCTCCTCCTGCGGGGCGCTCCGCCCCAGCTCGGCGTACCACCGGGGCGCACGGGAGCCACGGCCCGAGGCGTCCACCACGACGTCCGCCGACAGCTCCCGCTCGGTCCGCCCGCCCGGACCGCCGTCCCGTGACCGGACCCGTACCCCGGTCACCCGGGCGGCGTCCCCGGTCAGGCCGATCGCCTCGGTCGCCTCCAGGACCTCGATCCGGGTGGGCGACGCGGCCGCCGCCCGCAGCACACGTTCCCGCACCACCGCGTCCAGCACCGGACGGGTGATGCTGAGCGTGAGGTGGCGTCGTTCGTCGAAGCGGCGCTGCCACCCGGTGGGCGTGCGGGTGAGCAGATCGCGCGAGAGGTACAGGCTGTGCGCGCCCGCTTCGGTGAGCGCGGCGACCGTGCCGGGCAGCAGTTCCTCCAGCGCGCGCTGTCCGCCGCTGAGGAGCACATGCAGATGGCGGGCTTGCGGGACGCCCTTGCGGAAGGCGCGCCCCTCCGGGTAGCGGTCGCGCTCGACGACCGTGATCGCATCGGCGTGCCCCACCAGGGCCGTGGCGGCCAGCATCCCGGCGAGCCCGCCACCGATCACGATCGCGGTGCGCCCGCCATTGGAGTGCTCTGCCATCCCCACCTCGCTCCCCCACAGGGACCGTCCGACCGCCGGACGGGCCGCTCGTCGCCGTGCCCGGAACCCATTTGCCATGCCCGCGTCCGCTCGCCGAGCCCAGAGAGGGCACCGTCCGCGGAAGCCGATCACCACCGGATCTCAGACTTCAGCGCGCCCCGCTTGCATGTCAACACCGCCTGGCGGCAATGGAATAGACGTCCCATCAGATTCGTCGGCGGCTCACGCCACTCCGTTGCGGAGGGTCGTCCGCCCGCGCCTCCCTCGTGCCACCCCCGTTCCTGACATCCCGATTTGGCGCGCGCGTGCGTCTAGACTCCCGGCTGCGGACGCCCCGTCCGCAAACGGTCTCACCAGCGAGGGATTCAAGGACGCTTGTGACATTCCAGCAGGTTTCCGAGCCGTATGACGCATATGACGTACTCGTCGTCGGTGGGACGGGTGTGGACACGAACGTGCCGGTCGGCGCGCTGCCGGTACCCCCGGCCGACTCCCATCCGGTCCCGCCCATCCACGAAGGTGCGGGGCACACCGGCACCGGCGTCGCACTGGGTTGCGCGGCGCTCGGGCTGGCCACCGGGCTGGTGGACTTCCTCGGCGACGACCACCCGGGCAGTCTCGTCCGTGAGCGGCTGTCCGGCACCGGTGTCGACTTCCGGCCGCTGATCTCGCCGCACGGCACCCGGCGCGCGGTCAACCTCGTCTCACCCGACGGCCACCGGATGTCCTTCTACGACGCCCGGGACCCGCACGACCTGCGGATGCCGCCCGAGCACTACCTCCCCGTGCTCCGCCGGGCCCGACACGTGCACCTCTCCATCACGCACTTCGCCCGCTTCCTCTACGACGACATCGAGGAGCTCGGCATCCCGGTCTCCACCGACCTGCACGACTGGGACGGCCTGACGGAGCATCACCGCGACTTCGCGCTCCGCTCGGACCTGGTGTTCCTCAGCACGGCCGGGGCGGGCGAACGGATCAGCGACGTGATGCGGGACATCCTGCGCATGGGGCGCGCCGAGGCGGTGGTCGCGACGGCCGGGGCCGGCGGCGCCTACCTGCTCACGTCCAACGACCGCACCCCTCGGCTGGTGCCGGCGGCGGTCCCGCCCGGTCCCGTCGTGGACAGCAACGGCGCGGGCGACGCCTTCACCGCCGGTTTCCTCTACGGCCGGCTGGCCGGCCGACCGCTGGAGGACTGCGCACGGCTGGGCGCCGTGGCGGGGGCGCATGCGTGCACCACGCGGGGCACGCACACCTCCCCCATCGACACGGACGGCCTGCACGGGGTCCTCCCCGAGGCGCCGGTGGCGACCGTCACCCTCCCCGCGCCGCCGCCCGTCGGCGACCCCGGGCTTCCGGAGCCTCCGGAGCCCGAGGTCTCGCCTGCGGGGGCGTAGGCCGCCGCCCCGGCGCACGGGAGCCCCGGGGCGGCGGCTTCAGTCCTTGCGACCCACCCCGGCGTAGAAGATGGTGTTGTTGAGCTCCTCGGGCCCGGGCACCGGGCCGTCCGGCCGCCACAGCGGCACGCGGACGACACCGGGGTCCAGCAGCGCGAACGGCCCGAAGAGCGGCTCGATCCCGGCCCTGGACCGCAGGTTGAGGGTGGCGGTGGCGCTCTTGTAGACGTCCTCCACCCCGGCCCGCGCCACCTCGTCCGTCCGGCCGCCCTCATACGCCTCGTAGGGTTCACCGGTCGCGTGCGACAGCACCAGATGGCTGCCCGCGGGGAGCTCCTCGGCGAGGGCCGCGACGAGGGCGGCGGGGTCCTCGTCGTCCCGGACGAAGTGCAGGACCGCGACGAGCAGCACCGCCACCGGCCGGTCGAAGTCGATCAGCTCCCGGACGGTGGGGTGGTGCAGGATCGCCTTGGGGTCGCGGACGTCCCCGAGCACGAACCCGGTGTCCGCGGTGTTGGTGAGGCGGGCGCCGGCGTGTGTCGCCACGATCGGGTCGTTGTCGACGTAGACCACCCGGGTGTCGGGCGCGATCTCACGGGCCACCTCATGGGTGTTGGGCGAGGTGGGGATGCCGGTGCCGATGTCGAGGATCTGGCGGACGCCGCCGCGGGCCAGTTCGCGCACCGCCCGGTGGAGGAAGGCCCGGTTGGCGCGGGCGCTGAGCCGCACCTGGGGGTGGACCTCGATGACCCGCTCCGCGGCCACCCGGTCGACCTCGTAGTTGTCCCAGCCGCCGAGGTAGTAGTCGTACATCCGGGCCGGGTGCGGCCGGCTGGTGTCGATCTGCTCGACCGGGAATCCCGAGTGCTCCGGGCCCGGGGCGTACGGCCCGAACTCCGGGACGGCGGATTCCGGTGCCGGCGGGGGGACGTCCGGCGCGCTCATGCCGTGCTCCGTTCGGCGCACCGGCCGGGGGTCGCGGACAGCAGGAAGTCGGCGTGGCCGGCCTTGGCGCCCTCGATGAAGCTCACCATTTCGCGGTGGGTGTAGATCAGCGCCGGGCCGTCCGGGTCGGTCGACTGGCGGAGCGCGATCCGGCCGTCCCCCAGCCTCATCGCCTCGACGCACTCACCGCCGTTTCCGCCGCTCCAGGGTTTGTGCCAGCCCTCGGTGCCCAGCTCCTTGGCGGGCATGCCGTTGTAGATGCGTATGCGATCCATGGGGGGTTCAGATCTCCTTGCGAAAGCCACCCAGAATGGCCTCGGTGGTGTGTGCCGGCGCGGCCTGCGCACACATCCGGTCCAGGGCCTCCAGGAACTGCGAGACGTCGTTGCGCTGGTCGAAGTACACGGCTCCGACGAGGCTTTCCGCGTAGGCGATGTCCGGGAGTTCCGGAATCGGGAAGCGGAAGATGTGGAAGGGTCCGTACATGGCGGGGTGCGGGCCCGCGGCGAAGGGCATGATCTGCAGCCGGACGTTCGGCAGTGCGGTGGCCTCCATCAGCCGGGTGATCTGGTCGCGCATCACCCTGGGACCGCCGATCGGGCGCCGTAGGACGGTCTCGTCCATGACCACCCACAGCGTCGGTGCGTTGTCGCGGGTGAGCAGGGACTGCCGCTCCATGCGCAGCGCGACGATCCGGTCGATGTCGGCTCCGGAGGCGTGTGGCATGCCGGCCCGCAGCACGGCGGTGGCGTAGTCCTCGGTCTGCAACAGCCCGGGGACGTAGTGCGGTTGGTAGGCCCGTATGAGGTTGGCCTCGCCCTCCAGGCTGACGAACGCGCTGAACCACTCGGGGAGGACGTCTCGGAAGCGGTGCCACCAGCCGGGCTTGTTGGCCTCGCGGGCGAGCGAGAGGAAGCCCTCCACCTCGTCCTCGTCGACGACGCCGTAGGTCGCCAGCAGCTTCTCGACATAGGGGAGTTTGAGGCCGACCTCTGCCTTCTCCATGCGCCGTATCGTGGCGTGGGTCACGTCGAGTGCCGCGGCGGCCTGCTCGAAGGAGAGTCCTGCCTTTTCGCGCAGGTCCTGTAGTCGCTTGCCGAGCACCACCCGCAGGACGGTCGGTGCACCTGCCGACCGTGGGTCCGCCACGTCCGATCGCCTCCAACTGACTTCAGTGATCAGCAGTGTGTCATGCCGTCACTCACAACGAACAGACTGCACTTACGATTCTGCAAATTACAGAGTGATCCTTGCCATCGGTGACCAACATCGCACATAGTTACGTCGTGGCTTCCTCCAACAACGCTCCTTCGTTAGGGCGCTGTGGCGGCTTCGTCGCCCAGTACCCGCAGGACGCGTTCCACTTGCCGGCGCGGCGCACCTCCGTTCCCGAGGCGCGCAGACGCGTCAGTGCGCTGCTGTGCGAGTGGGGCGCGGATCAACAAGTCCGCGACGACGTGGAGTTGGTGGTCTCCGAACTCTTCACCAACGCGGTACGGCACACCGAGAGCGAGAAGGTGGGCTGTGAGCTCACTCTCGTCGGGACGCACATACGGATAGAGGTCACCGACCAGGGCGGTCCGGGTGTCACGGCGCCGCACGTCCAGCCCGGCACCCTGGATCAGGAGTGCGGACGCGGCCTCTTCCTCGTCGGCGCCCTGTCCGACGGCTGGGGCTCGCGGCCCACCGACGGCGGTCAGGGTCGGATCGTATGGGCCGACCTGCCGTACACCGGCACCGCGGCGCACTGAGGCCTCGATTCCGCCGTTGACGGAATCGAGGCCTCAGTCATGCCCTGGGGTCTCTTCACCCCAGGGGCCGTACCGAGGGGCTCTTCCCCTAGAGCGGCAGCAGATCGGGCCGCTTGGCTTCGACGTGATCACCGGAGGACTCACCGCGCAGCCGGCGCCCGATCCACGGCACCAGGTGCTCCCGAGCCCAGTGGACGTTGTCCCGCCGCGCATCGGCGGCCGACCGCTCCGCCTCCGGGGGCCACGGCTGGTCCGGGTCGGCCGGCACCCGCAGGCCGAGCACCTGGGCCGCGCGCAGCGCCACCCGGGTGTGTCCGTCGGCCGACAGATGCAGCCGGTCCTCGCTCCAGGCCCGCCGGTCCTGCACCGACTTCAGCGACCAGAGGTCCAGGACCGGGCAGTCGTGCCGGTCCGCGATGGCCCGGACATGGGCCGTGTACGTCGCGATCTTGCCGCGCAGATGCTTGAGCACGGGGACACCGCGGGTGTCGAAACCCGTGCAGAGCAGGACCATGCCGACCGACGCACGGAGATCGACCACCGCCGCCTCGTAACGCTCGGCGACCGCGTCCGGGTCCGAGCCCGGCCGCAGGATGTCGTTGCCACCGGCACAGAACGTCACCAGAGCAGGGGCGAGCGCCTTGGCCCGCGGCACCTGCTCCTCGACGATCTGGTCCAGAAGCCGTCCCCGTACGGCGAGGTTCGCGTAGCGGAAGTCCCCCTCCGCCTGCTGGTCCGAAAGCAGGACCGCGAGCCGGTCCGCCCAACCGATGTACACCCCGTCAGGGCCGGGATCCCCGACCCCCTCAGTAAAGCTGTCCCCGACGGCTGCGTACGACCCGATGGCGCCGTGGGCGCCGCTGCTGATGTTCTTCGAATCGTCTGCCACGTCAGGACATACTTCACCTTCAGAAGTGACCTACGCCACCGTAACCAGGGGTTGACGAGGGGTGATTAATGCCACCAGGTCAAATTCTTCTCAAGTTGGAATAATGATTGATCACACATTGCTTCCCGAGCGCTGCGCCGCACTCCCACACGCCTCCATCGCGGCCTGATTGCGTATTGCATCAATGTCGTATGGTCGGAACGTGCCCCGCCTCGCCGGCGAGCAGCGTCGGCGGGCCGATACCTAGGAGCGCCCGTGACGCAGACGCCGCAGGTCCCCCAGGCCCACCCCGAGCTCGCGGAGGTGCGCAACTTCCGCGATGTGGGCGGGCTGCCGACCGTGGACGGGCGTCGCGTACGGGAGGGCCGGCTGTTCCGCAGCGGACACCTCGCCCATGCGACGGAGGAGGACGCGGCATTTCTGGCCAGACTCGGGCTGCACACCATCTTCGACTTCCGCAACGCGGCGGACATCAAGCTGGAAGGCCCCGACGTCACTCTGCCGGGCGTGCGCAACGTGAACATCCCGCTCACCGACCCGGCCGACGGCGCCGAGTTCTGGGCGATGGTGCGCGAAGGTGAGCTGGACCAACTGCGCGGCGCGCTGGGCGACGGCCAGGGCGTGGCCCGGATGACCGCCACCTACCGCCACATCATCACCACGCGTACCGAGGACCACAGCCGGGTGCTCCATGCGCTCGCCGAGGACAGCGTCCCGGCGCTGATGCACTGCGCGGCCGGCAAGGACCGCGCGGGTCTCTCCGTGGCCGTGACCCTGTTGGCGATCGGCGTGGAGCGGGACGCCATCGAGGCGGACTACCTCAAGTCCAACGATCCGCACCGCCGCTACAAGATCCGTCGCTCCGACAGCTCACCGGTGGGGATGTCGCAGGAGGTCATGGAGCTGCTCTCCCCGCTGTTCGGGGCGCATGCCGAGTACCTCTCGGCCGCGTACGACGCGATCGAGCAGACCTGGGGATCGACGGAGAGCTACCTCACCGACGGGCTGAAGCTGGCGCCGGCCACCCGCGAGCGGCTGCGCGACCGGCTGCTGGACTGACACCACACGGGCACCTGCCGGGCGGCCCCGTCACGGTTCGGCCACCCACCCCGCGACGAGCACCAGCCCCGATGCCTGGTGCACCGCCAGGAAGCCGAAGGGCCGGTCGTAGTGGGCCGCGATCCGCAGCGCCTGGTACGGCGGGGGCGGCGGGACGGAGCCGGCGGCGAACGGCATCACCGTGACCGCCGCCGCCCGGAAGCCGAGCGGGCCGAACGTAGCGGTCGCCGCCTGCCGGGCGGCCGCCACCGCGAGCGGGACGTCACTGATCCCCGGGAAGTGACCGCGGGAGGTGTCCGAGGCGGTGGTGAGCCCGAAGAGGTCCGCCCGCTTGAGCAGGTCGTGCTCGGCGTCGACGGTGAACCCGGTGGCGGTGAGGTCGAGACGGGGGGCGCCGTCGTAGCTCGGCACCGTCGTCACCCGCAGCCCCGGCCCGGCGCCGTCGGTCAGCGCCGCCCCGGACACCGTCGGGTAGGCACCGCCCAACGCGGCGACGCCGTGCCGCAGCACCTCGCCGCCCGGCAGCTCCGGTCCGCCGAGCAGCAGGTGGACGTCCAGCCCGTTGTCGCCCTCGACCCGTACGGCGGTCAGCGGGCCGGCCGGTGTGCCGTGCACCCGTACCTGCTCCACGTCCGGACCGGAGCGGCTGAGCACCGTCAACTCCCGTCCCGCCCACGGCCCTTCGTACGCCCGGGACGGGAACGCCGTGAAGGGCTCCCGCCAGGTCGTGCGCACCAGCAGCGCGGTGGCCAGCAGGAGCAGCATGTCGGGGGTGACCTGGACCGGCAGTTGCGCGATCAGTCCGTCGGTGTGCCGGCGGGCCCAGGCATCCATCGCCGCCTGGTCGGCCTCCGGGTCACAGGTCAGCTCGCCGTGCACGCCGGGCGGCAGACCGTTCAGCCACGCGGGGCGCAGCGGCAGGGTGCGCCGGGCCCACAGCCCCAGCGCGGTGTCGACGCCGGCCGCGGCGTCCAGCGCGGCGAGCAGAGCGCAGCCCTCGCGCACCGCGTCCTCGGGATCCGTGCCGAGCGCCTCGGCCAGCTCCGCGCGGGCCGGTCCGCCCGCCGGACCGGCCAGCAGAGCCAGCAGCGGCCAGACCCCGGCCGCGGTGAGCACCGTGCCCTGCTCCCCGACCGTCTCCCGCGCCCAGCGGGCCGTCATGGCGTTGACCGAGCGCACCGTCGTCGCGGCGACCATCGCCACCACCCCCCTCAGCGTCGTCCGCGGCCGGCTGCTTCGGGTCGTCCGCCGTGCCGGAACCACTCCGGCGCCAGCATCGACATCACCACCGCGTCCACCCGCTCGCCCTCCCACAGCAGCGCATCGCGCAGTACGCCCTCGGGGACGAAGCCCACCTTCTCGTAGACCCGGCGGGCCCGCGGGTTGAAGGCATAGACCTCCAACGAGATGCGGTGCAGGCCCAGTTCCTCGAAGCCGTGGCCGACGATGAGCCGTGTCGCCTCCGTCCCCAGGCCCTGCCCGAAGGAGGCCGGTACGAGGCAGATGCGGAAGCCACAGCTCTCGTTGCCCGGATCCCACTCGTTGAGCACCGCTTCACCGATGACGTCGCCGGTCGCCCGCTCGACCACCGCGAGGTCCAACCGGTCGTTCTGGTGCCACCGGGTGTCGTACCAGGCGCGCAGCCGCGTCTCGTCCGGCTCGTCCTCGCCGTGGCTGCCGGTCAGGCGCGTGGCCTCGGTGTCCCGGAACATCGGCAGCAGAGCGGGCACGTCGTCGGCCGTGACGGGGCGGAGCAGGACCCGTTCGCCCGTCAGCGTGGGCTTGCCGAGGAAGTCGGGGGTCGGAGCGGTGCGCACACGGTCGGCCATCCTCGCATTGTGTCCGGCCGACCAGTGCGGTGTCCTCCGGTTATTCCCGTTCGGTGCTGCCACTCAAGCGCGTCGGCAGTGCCTGCTTCATCAGCGTCCGCCCGAAGTCCCACATCAGCCCACCGCCGCCGTGGGCGTCGTCCATGACGGCCGTGAACGCCTCGACGAAGCGGTCCACTTCCCGCTCGCCGATGATCAGCGGCGGAATCAGCTTGATGACCTCCAGATGGTCGCCGGAGACCTGGGTGAGGATGCGGTGCCGTTGCAGCAGCGGGACCACGACCATCTGCGCGAACAGCCCCTTGCGGGCCGCTTGCAGCATCGTCCAACGGCTGCGCAGCCCCAGGGAGGTGGGGCGGCCGAACTCGATGCCGATCATCAGGCCGCGGCCCCGTACGTCGTGCAGCAGCTCGTACCGGTCGATCAGCGCGGCGAGCCGGGAGCGCAGCAGCTCGCCGGTGTGCCGGGCGTTGGCGACGATCTCCTCGTCCTCCATCACGGCGAGCACCGCGAGACCGGCCGCCATCGCCTGGGCGTTGGCGCCGAAGCTGGCGGAGTGGACCAGGACCCGGTCCATCGACGAGTAGACCTTCTTGAAGATCCAGTCCTTGCCGAGGGTGGCGCCGACCGGGACGTAGCCGCCGGAGAGCGCCTTGGCCACACAGACCAGGTCCGGTTCGACGCCGTCCTCGTGCTGGTACGCGAAGAAGTCGCCGGTGCGGCCGAGGCCGGTCTGCACCTCGTCGACGATCAGCAGGGCCTTGTGCCGGTGCAGCAACTCCTGTGCGGCGCACAGGAATCCGGGCGGGGTGGGGTGTACGCCCTTGCCCTGGACGGGCTCGACGACGAAGCCCGCCACATCGCCGCGCTTCAGCTCCCGTTCCAGCGCGGCCAGGTCGCCCAGCGCGATCGCGGTGTCCGGCAGCAGTGGTGCGAAGCCGTCGCGGAAGCCGTCCTCGCCGTTGACCGAGAGCGAGCCGGTGGTCAGGCCGTGGAAGGCGTGGGTGCAGTAGACGATCCGCGGTCGTCCGGTCGCGTAGCGGGCGAACTTCAGGGCGGTCTCGACGGCTTCGGTTCCGCTGTTGCCGAAGAAGACCCGGTCCAGGTGGGGTGCGTGGCCGAGCAGCTTCTCGGCGAGCAGACCGGGCAGCGGCGGACAGTCGAAGCGGGTGAGGTCGGCCAGGTCGGCGTCCAGGACGTCGTGCAGCGCCTGCCGGACGACGGGGTGGTGCCGGCCGAGGCCCATCACCCCGAACCCGGCGAGCATGTCCAGGTAGTCCTGCCCGTCACGGTCCCAGAAGTACGCGCCCTCGGCCCGCTCGTAGACCTTGTCGAAGCCGATCGTGTGGAGCATCCGCGGGAGCTGGTGGTTGAGGTGGCGGCCGTGCAGCTCGTACCGCTCGGCGCCGCGCTCGGCGAGCAGCTCGGCGAGGTCGAATCCGCTCATGGTGTGCGCTCCTTTCGGCCCAGGGCACCGCTGATCCGGCCGGCGATCTCGGCGGGGGTGAGCCCGAGGTCCGCCAGCAGCTCACCGCGCCTGGCATGCGGCAGGAACTGCTCCGGAATCCCGAAGGTGCGCAGCGGCACGTCCACGTCGGCGTCCCGCAACGCCTGCCCGACCGCCCACCCGACGCCTCCGGTACGGCAGTTGTCCTCGACGACGGCCACCATCGCGTACTGCGCGGCGAGCAGCGGGATGGCCTCGTCGACCGGCTTCACCCAGCGCGGGTCGACGACGGTGGTGTCGACGCCGCGCGCCGCGAGCAGTTCGGCGACCCGCAGGCAGACCGGGGCCATCACACCGACGGCGACCAGCAGGACGTCCGGGTGCGGCGCCCGGTGCAGGACGTCGACACCGCCGAACCGGTCCACGGCCGGGATCGGATCGTCCACCGACTCCTTGGGGAAGCGGATCACCGTCGGCGCGTCGTGCACGTCGAGGGATTCGCGCAGCTGGGCCCGGAGCTGGTCGGCGTCGCGCGGCGCGGCGATCCGCAGGCCGGGGACGACCTGGAGCAGGGACATGTCCCACATGCCGTTGTGCGAGGCACCGTCGGTTCCGGTGACGCCGGCCCGGTCCAGGACGAAGGTGACGCCGCACCGGTGCAGGGCGACGTCCATCAGGACCTGGTCGAAGGCGCGGTTGAGGAAGGTCGCATAGACCGCGAAGACCGGGTGCAGACCACCGGTGGCCAGGCCCGCCGCCGACACGGCCGCATGCTGCTCGGCGATGCCGACGTCGTAGACCCGGTCCGGGAAGGCCTTGGCGAACTTGCCCAGACCCACCGGTTGCAGCATCGCCGCCGTGATCGCCACGACGTCCTCGCGCTCGGTGCCGATGCGGACCATTTCGTCACCGAAGACGGACGTCCACGACGGTGCGCCGCGCGGGGCGACGGGCGCGCAGGTCAGCGGGTCCATCACCCCGACGGTGTGGAAGTGGTCCGCCTCGTCCTCCAGGGCCGGTCGGTAGCCGCGGCCCTTCTCGGTGAGGCAGTGCACCAGCACCGGTCCGTGGAAGCCCGCCGCGCGGCGCAGCGCCGATTCGACGGCCGCGATGTCGTGGCCGTCGATCGGGCCGACGTACTTCAGGCCCAGGTCCTCGAACATGCCCTGGGGTGCGAAGGCGTCCTTGAACCCCTTCTTGGCGCCGTGCAGCGTCTCGTAGAGCGGCTGTCCGACGACCGGGGTGCGCTGGAGCACGTCCTTGCCCCAGGCCAGGAAGCGTTCGTAGCCGTCGGTGGTGCGCAGGGTGGCCAGGTGGTCGGCCAGACCGCCGATGGTCGGCGCGTAGGACCGCTCGTTGTCGTTGACGACGATGACCAGCGGACGGTCCTTGGCAGCCGCGATGTTGTTGAGCGCCTCCCAGGCCATACCACCGGTCAGCGCACCGTCACCGATGACCGCCACCACATGGTCGTCCTTGCCCCGCACCTGATTGGCCTTCGCCAGACCGTCGGCCCAGCCCAGCACCGTCGAGGCATGACTGTTCTCGATGACGTCATGCGCCGACTCCGCCCGCGAGGGGTACCCCGACAACCCACCCTTGGCCCGCAGCTTCGAGAAGTCCTGCCGGCCGGTGACCAGCTTGTGCACGTACGACTGGTGACCGGTGTCGAACAGCACCCGGTCCGCAGGCGAGTCGAAGACCCGGTGCAGGGCGATGGTCAGCTCCACCACACCCAGGTTCGGCCCGAGGTGCCCACCGGTGCGGGCGACCGCCTGCACGAGGAAGTGCCGGATCTCCTCGGCGAGTTCGGGCAGGCGGGACGCGGGCAGCGCCTTCAGGTCGCGCGGCCCCCGGATGTTCTCCAGCATCGTCATGTTCGGTCCCCCTCTGATCGTTCGACTGACCGTGACGCCGGGGAGCCCTTGGGGCGGCGGGCTCCGTGCCTGCTCATCGGGTCACCCGCGGTTCCCCGCAACGGTCTCCTTGGCCGCCCGGAGGGATTCCTTGAGGGAGCCCATGGTGGCCAGGACGGCGGTGGGTTCGTAACCGCAGTGCGCCATGCAGTTGGCACAGCGCGGGTCCTTGCCGCGGCCGTACGCGTCCCAGTCGGTCTCCTCGATCAGCTCCCGGTACGTGGGGACGTAGCCGTCGCTCATCAGGTAGCAGGGGCGCTGCCAGCCGAACAGCGAGTAGTTGGGGATCGCCCAGGCCGTGCAGGGGAAGTCCGCCTTGCCTTCCAGGAAGTCCAGGAAGAGCGGGCTGTGGTTGAGCCGCCAGCGGCGCCGGTTGCCGCCGGCGAAGGCCTTCCGGAACAGCTCCCGGGTCTGTTCGACGCCCAGGAAGTGCTCCTGGTCGGGGGCCTTCTCGTAGGCGTAGGCGGGCGAGAGCATCATTTCGTCGACCTTCAGGTCGTCATTGAGGAAATTGAGGACCTCGATGACGGTCTGCGGGGTGTCGGTGTTGAAGAAGGTGGAGTTGGTGGTGACCCGGAAGCCGCGCCGCTTGGCCTCCTTGATCGCCGCGACCGCCTCGTCGAATACGCCTTCCTTTGCCACCGATTCGTCATGCCGTTCCCGCATGCCGTCGATGTGCACAGCGAAGGCGAAATACGACGAGGGCGTGAACAGATCCATCTTCTTGCGCAGCAACATGGCGTTGGTGCACAGGAACACATACTTCCGCCGGGCCACCAGCTGCCGCACGATCTCGTCGATCTGCGGGTGCATCAGTGGTTCGCCACCGGCGATGGAGACCATGGGCGCGCCGGACTCCAGCACCGCCCCGACCGCCTGCGCCACCGGCATCCGCTGCTTCAGCACGCCCGCCGGGTGCTGGATCTTCCCGCAGCCCTCGCACTTCAGATTGCACGCGAAGAGCGGTTCCAGCTCGACGATGAGCGGGAACTTCTCGCGCCGGCGAATCATCTTCTGTTCAAAAAGATAGGTCCCGACCCGGATGGACTGACGGAGCGGCATGGCCATCTGGCTCACCTCCTGGGGAGCAGCAAAGAACGGTGCCATTCGTAGAAGACAGGAAGCATGGAGCGCAGCACTGTGAAGGCTGATATTCCACCGCGCACGGTGCCGATACGTACGAGTTCATGTTCTGGGGCGTCCACGACCACCCGGACGGCCGCAACCGGACGACCGCCGGAGCGCCGGGCCACCCCCAGCGTGGCGGCGGATTCCATGTCCACCGCGATCGCGCCGGCGGCGTGCAGCGCGGCCCGCTCGGGGCCGCGCACGACGTGGTCGGAGCCGCGCAGCAGGCCGCTGTGCACGGTCAGGCCGCGCCGCCGCAGCGCCCCGAGCAGCGGCCCGTTGTCACGACAGGTCACGTCCGGTGCGCCGGGTCGGTGGTCACGGGTGGCCTCGGCGACGACCACGTCGCCGGGGCGCATCCCGGGGGCGAGGCCCGCGCAGAAGCCACTGGCGACGACGGGGGACCGTGCGGTGACGGTCCCCTCGCCCAGCGCTTCGGTGAGGGCGCTTTCGGCCGCCTGGGGGCCGATCCCCGTGCGGAGCACGACCACCTCCGGACGCTCCGCGCCGGCCGCTCCCCCACGGTCACCGCCGCGCAGCGCGAACCGTTCGATGCCGAGCGCACAGGCGATCAGCAGCGGCGGGTCCGCGTCCGGCGGGGGCCGTTTCGGCATCAGGCCCCCACCGTGGCACCGGCCGGTCCCCCGCCCAGATAGCGGCCCAGGGCGGTCAGCGGGAAGACCTGGCGGTAGAGGTGGTAGTTGATGGAGAAGTCCCAGGGGAAGCCGGTTCCGGTGTAGTACGGCTCGTCCCAGGAGCCGTCCTCGCGCTGGGTCCCGACCAGCCAGCGCACCCCGCGCCGGACCGCCTCGCTCTCCCTCTCCCCGGCCGCCAGCAGCGCCATCAGCGCCCAGGCGGTCTGCGAGGCGGTCGAGGTGCCGCGTCCGGCCCACCTCTCCTTGTCCTGGTACGAGCGCTGGTCCTCGCCCCAGCCGCCGTCGTCGTTCTGCACCTGCTCCAGCCAGCGCACGGCCCGGCGGACGGCCGGGTGCGAGCGCGGGACACCGGCCGCGGCGAGCGCGGGGAGCACCGAGCCGGTGCCGTAGACGTAGTTGGTGCCCCAGCGGCCGAACCAGGCCCCGGTGGGCTCCTGCTCGGCCAGCAGCCAGGCGATGCCGCGGCGGGTCCGCGGGTCGTGGGCGCGGCCGACGTCGGCGAGCATCTCGACGACGTGGGCGGTGACGTCGGCCGACGGCGGGTCGATGACCTCGCCGAAGTCGCAGAACGGCAGCCGGTTGGGCAGCGGGCTGGTGTTGTCGACGTCGAAGGCGCCCCAGGCCCCGTTCCGGGACTGCATGCCGAGGTTCCAGCGCACCGCCCGGTTCACCGCGGCCTGAACCCGCTGCGGGTCGGGGTGCCGGACCCGGCGTAGCGCGAGGACCACCTCAGCGGTGTCGTCGATGTCCGGGTAGGTGTCGTTCTCGAACTCGAACGCCCAGCCGCCGGAAGGGAGTTGAGGCCGTCGCACGCTCCAGTCGCCGGGCCGGTCGATCTGCTCGGCGAGCATCCAGTCGACGGCCTTCACCAACTGCGGGTGGTCCGCGGGCACTCCGGCGTCGGCGAGCGCGATGGTGGCCAGGCAGGTGTCCCAGAGCGGGGACTGACAGGCCTCGATCATCCGGGCACCGTCCTCTCGCCACACCGCGAACCTGTCCAGGGACGCGAGGCCGGCGCGCAGCACGGGGTGGTCGAGGTCGTAGCCGAGGAGGTGCAGGGCGATGAGGGAGTACACGGCGGGGGGTTGGATACCGCCCCAGCAGCCGTCGTTCTCCTGTCGTTCGATGATCCAGCGGGCGGCGGAGCGCATCGCGGCGCCGCGCAGCGTGCGCGGCGCGACCTTGTGGTAGAGGTGCAGCGCCCTGTCGAGGCGCTGGAAGAGGCCGTCCCAGCTGGCGGCCGGGGCGAGCGGCCGGGGTGGGTCGGGGTTCTGCGGGTCGACGTGCAGCTCGTCGAGGGCGAACGGCGCGGGGCGGACCGGGCGTTTGGCCGAGACGACGGTCAGCGGCACGATGGTCTGCCGCGCCCAGCACCCGAAGTCGTAGATGTTGAGCGGGAACCAGCGGGGGAGGTAGATGAGCTCCGGCGGGAGTTCGGGCAGGTCCTCCCACCTCCACCAGCCGAAGAGGGCCAGCCAGATGCGGGTGAACACCCGGGAGGCGGCGATCCCGCCCTGCTCGCGGACCCACGCCGAGGCCTTGGCCATGTGCGGGGCGTCGGGCTCGTCCCCGGCGAGCCGGAGGGCGACGTAGCCCTCGATGGTGGTGGAGAGTTCCCCGGGCCCGCCGTGGAAGGTGGCCCAGGTGCCGTCGGTCTGCTGCTCGCCCCGGATGTAGCGGGCCGCCGCTTCGGTGAGCTCCGGGTCCTGGATGCCCAGGAACTGACGGAGCAGCAGGTCTTCGGCGTCCATCGTGACGTTGGTGGCGAGGTCGCCCTTCCACCATCCGTTCGGGTCCTGGACGGACAGCAGGTAGTCGGTGGCGCGTGTGGTCGCGCGGCGGGCGGCGTCCGCCGTGTCCTTGCGTACGGCGGTCCGCGTCTGCGCGGCGGATTCGGTTGTCTCAGCGGTGGCTTCGCTGGCCGAGGGGGCCCGGGGCGGCAGCGCCCCGGTGCTTCCGTCGGTCGTCGCTGTCATGGCTTCCCCTTCTGCAGTGAACCGTCAATGCTCAGCTCAGGGATTCCGTCGGCCGGCGCCCGGCTGGCACCGGCCGGCGACTGCGATCTATTCGGTGTCGATGGCGATCATCTCTCTCGTACGACGACGAAGTCCGCCAGGGCGACGAGCTGTGCACGGACCTCCTCCGGCATCTCGATCTCGTCCAGCGCGGCGACGGCGGTGGCGTGCTGGCGGCGGGCCTCCTGGGAGGTCCACTCCCGTCCGCCGGCCTCCTCGATCAACGCCGCGCGGGAGGCGAATTCCTCCTCCGTGAAGTCGGCGATCTCGGTCTCGCTCTTCTTGGCGTCGGCCGCCAGGATCTGGGCCAGCCGCTCGGAGGCCGGACCGCCGGCGGCGAGCGCGGCGACGACCGGCAGCGACTTCTTGCGCTGGCGCAGATCGCTCCAGGTCTGCTTGCCGGTGGCCTCCGGGTCGCCCCAGATGCCGAGCAGGTCGTCGACGGCCTGGAACGCGAGGCCGAGGTGGTAGCCGTACTTCTCCAGGGTGTCCGCGGTGCGGTCGTCGGCGCCGCCGAGCACCGCACCGATGGAGACCGCGCAGGCCAGCAGCGCGCCGGTCTTGTTGCCCTCCATCTCCAGGCACTCCTCGACGGTGACCCGCTCGCGGTGCTCGTAGGAGATGTCCTGCGCCTGGCCGTCGATCAGCTTGCGGGTGGCCAGGGTGAGCCGGCGGGTGGCGCGGCCGGCGTCGACGGTGCCGAGCTCCAGCAGTATTTCGTTGGCGAGGGCGAAGAGTGCGTCACCGACGAGGATGGCCTGCGCGGGGCCGTGCACCTTCCACACCGTGTCGCGGTGCCGGCGCTGCTCGTCGCCGTCCATCAGGTCGTCGTGGAGCAGCGAGAAGTTGTGCACCAGCTCCACGGCGACCGCGCCCGGGATGCCGACCTCGGGGGCCGCGCCGGCGACCTCGGCCGACAGCAGGGCGAGGGCGGGCCGGACGGCCTTGCCGCTGTCGCCCGAGCTGGGCTTGCCCTCGGCGTCGATCCAGCCGAAGTGGTAGGCGGCGACGGTGTCCATGGGAGAAGCGAGCCGCTCCACGGCGGCACGGAGCACGGGCGTGGCGAGTGTCCGCCCGCGCTCCAGCAGCGCGGTGACGCTCGCGGTGTCGATAGCTGGGGAAGCCGGATTCACGGTTTCTCCTCTGTTTCCGGTGCTCGTGCTCGTGGGAGCGCTCGTACTCGTAGTCATGCCGCCTCCTGAGGCAACTGGCCCTGGGGGAAGCCGAGTTCGGTGAGTGCCTCGCGAGCGGCGGCCGTGCCGCTGCGAACAGCGCTTTCCATGGTCGCGGGCCACCCGGTGGCGGTCCACGCGCCGGCCAGGTACAGGCCGGGGGCTCGGGTGCGGGCGGCGGGGCGGAGCCTGCCGACGCCCGGGGCGGGCGCAAAGGTCGCGGTGCGCTCGCGGGTGACGAAGAAGTCGCGGATCCTGGCGCCCCGGGCGGCCGGCAACAGCCGCTCCAGCTCGGGCAGGTAGCGGGCGCGGAGCTTGGCGACCGGCTGGTCGATCTCCTCCTGCGCGGCGGACTGCGAGACGGCCAGGTACTGACAGCCCGCCCCGTCGGGCAGGCCCGGCAGCCCGGAGGCGTGCGTACGGTCGAAGACCCACTGCACCGGGGAGCCGACCGCGGCGAAGAAGGGGCGGCGCAGCACCGTGCGGTCGTAGACGACGTGGAGGTTGAGGATCGGTGCGGTGCCGATGTCCAGCAGCCGGTCCTTGCCGGGCAGCGCCCCGTCGGGCAGCAGGGCGTGCGTTTCGCGCTGCGGTACGGCCAGGACGACGGTGTCCGCGGTGAGCTGCTCGCTGCCGTGCGGGCCGTTCGCCACCGAGACCCGCCAGCCGTCGTCGGTGCGGTCGAGGTCCGTGGCGCGGGTGCGCAGGGCGATGCGCACCCCGGCCTTCTCCAACGCCGTACGGGCCAGGGCGTCGTGGACGTCGCCGAGCGGGACCCGGGACCAGCCGATGTCGGCGGCGCCGGGAGCGGACAGCAGCCCGGTCTTGAAGACCTTGGCGGCCAGGCCCATCGAGGCGTCGGCGGCGCGGGCGTTGAGGGTGGCGATGCCGACCAGGTCCCACAGCGCCTCGACGGCGCGCGGCGACTGGCCGTACCGGCGCAGCCAGCTGCCGAAGTCGATGCCGTCCAGCGCGGGGTCGGCCGGGTCGAGGCCCTTGAGCGCGAGGGTGGCGCGCACCACGCCGGCCCGCTCCACCGGTGACAGGTGCGGGTAGCCCGCGAGGCTCTGGGCGAGGTGCAGCGGCACGGGCAGCGCGGTGCGGCGGAGCCGGCCGAGCCGCATCCGGTCCGCGTCCAGGACGGGTACGTCCATCCGGTCCTGCAACGGAACCAGTTCCGCGGCGCCGATCCGCTCCAGCAGCGCCCGGTACGCGGTGCAGCACCGCAGGTAGACGTGCTGGCCGTTGTCGACGCTCAGCTCGCCGGCCGTGGACTCGCGGCGGAAGGAGAAGACCAGTCCGCCGAGCCGCGGCCGGCCCTCGACGAGGGTGACCCGCAGCCCCGCGTCGGCCAGCGCGAGCGCCGCGGTCGTGCCCGCGAGTCCGCCCCCGATGACCACCGCGGTGGTGGCGTGCGACGTCATGTGTCCTCCCCCTGTACCGGTGTCATGGACGCAGGCGCCCAGGGGAGGGTTGCCCGCCACGCTGACGCGGGGTCGCCGCTGTCGTGGGCGGCCCGGCACATCATCCACGCCTCCTGACGGCCTGCCGGCGACCGATCGCCCGCGCGTCGAGGCCCGACAGCCCCCGCACCGCGACGAACGCCTTCTCCCTGCCGGGCAGGGAGACCCGGCCGCGCAGCACCGCCTCGGGCTCGGCGGCGATCCGGCTGAGCAGTCGGTGGTAGATACCGGCCATCGCGGCCACGCAGGCGCCGCTGCGCCGGTCGAGCATCGGCAGCAGCTGGAAGCCCTCGGCGAACAGCGCGCGGGCGCGCTTGACCTCGTAGTGCACCAGTCCGGCGAAGTCCGAGCCGGGCGGCGGGACCGGCCGGTCGAAGCCGGCCGAGCAGCCGAACTTGGCGAGGTCCTCGGCGGGGAGGTACGTCCGGCCGTTGCCGGCGTCCTCGCGAACGTCCCGGAGAATGTTGGTCAGTTGGAGGGCGAGACCGAGGGTGTCGGCGTACTCGGGGGCGTGCTCGGCCCCGGGCGCACCCGGTACGGTCCCGAAGACGCCCAGCGAGAGCCGGCCGATGCCCCCGGCGACGCAGCGGCAGTAGACCTTCAGTTCGTCCCAGGTCTCGTAGCTCTCGCCGCGCACGTCCGCGAGCACACCGTCGATCAGTTCGTCCAGTGCGTCGAGCGGGATGGGGAAGCGGGCTGCGGCGTCGGCGAGGGCGACGGCCACCGGGTCGGTGTCGTCCTCGTCGATCCGGCCGTCCTTGATGCGGGCCAGCACCGCCCGGGTGTCCTCCAGGCGCTGTTGCTTGGCGAGGGGCTCCAGACGGCCGTCGCCGATGTCGTCGACCCGGCGCGAGAAGGCGTAGAGCGCCGACATGGCCTGCCGCTTGTCGGTCGGCAGCAGCCGGATGCCGTAGGCGAAGTTCCGTGCCTGCTGCCCGGTGATGGCCTCGCAGTAGCGATATGCAGCGAGCACCGGCGCGGATGTGTGTGCGGTAACCTCCACGGTCCGACTCACCCCTCTCTTCGCAATGTCGCCCCGACCTCGCGCAGCAGGCTGAGCTTGGTCGGCTTGGGCGGTCCAGGGAGTACGTCGTGTTCGGCGGCTGCGACCGCCTGGAGTGCGGCACGTCCGCCGGCAACAAAACCGGCCAGCAGCAGCTTGAGTCTGCCGTGGACGCTACCCACCAGCGGGGTGCCTTCATTCAGCAGCTCACGGGCGCGTTCCGCCTCGTACGCGATCAGTGCGCGCACCGATGCGCCCCCGCTCGGCGCGGCCAGATCGGCCTCGGTGACACCGAAGCGTTTCATGTCCTCGGCGGGGAGGTAGATGCGGTCGCGCCCGAGGTCCTCGGCCACGTCCTGGATGTGTTCGACGATCTGTAGGGCGGTGCAGACGGCGTCGGAGCGGCGGATCCGCTCGGGGCTCGACGTGCCCGTGATGCCGAGGACGAGCCGGCCGACGGGGTTGGCGGACAGCTCGCAGTAGGAGACCAGGTCGCCGTACGTGCCGTAGCGGCTCACCCGCTGGTCCTGTCGGTTGGCCTCGATCAGGCCGAGGAAGGGCTCGGGGGTCAGCTCGCAGCGGCGGACGGTCGGGCCGAGCCGGCGCATCAGCGGATGCTTGGGCCCGGGGGCGCGGTCGCTGAAGACGCGCCCCAGGTCCGCCTCCAGGGCGTCCAGCAGCGCGGGCCGGTCGTCGTACTGCGCACGGTCGAGCCCCAGGAGGACGGCGTCGCCGCCGCCGGGCGCGAGGTCACCGTCGCCGATGTCGTCGACCAGCCGGGCGAAGCCGTAGACGGCCATCAGATCGGCCCGCCAGGCACGGGGCAGGAAGAACGGGGCGACCGGGAAGTTCTCGTGTGCGGCCTGATCGAGCACGGCGCGCGTCTGGTCCCGCCCGTCACCCGTCGCCGCCCTCCGGAGGAGGGCACGACGCGCCCGCTCGTCGCGTCGGCTCACCGGGGACTGCCCGGCGCATTTCGGTGCCGGAGCGAACCAGTAGCCATTGCCGTCACGTCTCCCGTTCTACACCGCCAAGCTAAAACATCCTATTTCGGACACGCCGCAGCTGGCGACGCGCCCCGATCGAGCCCTCATCGCCCTCTTGGGTGAGCATTGCCCGACTTGTACCACTTATATCGTTCGGTACCCGTACAGCTTACGTCGTACAACTCGTCCGCGTCCGAACGGGTACCGAAGCCCGAAGGCAACGATCCGGACAACATCCACCGCGCGCGAACTGTTCCCGGCTCCGGTGCAGTTGACCATCCCTTCACCGAGGAAGGCCCCCGCGAGGCGAGCCCCACGGAGGCCTTCGAGGTGAGCGGGGCTACTTGCCCGTCTCCTTCTCGTAGGCCTTGATGACCTCGTCGGTCGGGCCGTCCATCAGCAACTCGCCGCGCTCCAGCCACAGCACGCGGTCGCAGGTGTCGCG
>NZ_JBEZIX010000033.1:0-112748 GCF_040651315.1 Streptomyces sp. NPDC048506 | reverse complement strand
AGCGGTTCCGAGGCCGCGCTGCTCCGGCCGCTGACGGGTGCGCCCCCGGACCGCGCCGTGCCCGTGGGCCGGCTGGTCTGCTTCCCCGGCGCCGGGGGCTGGTTCGGGGTCATCCCCGTACGGGACAGCGACGGCAAACGGATGGAGCTGGGCTGCCGGGTCCGGGCGGTGGCGCGGGCGGACGGCGGTGTCGAGTGGATGGTCGTCGGCGCGCCCGCGGACCAGGTGATCCAGTGGGAGACGGACCGGTCGGTCCTGGACGGGATGTTCCGCCGGTCCCCGATCGGTATCGCGGTGCACGCCCCCGACCTGAGCCTGCTGCGGGTGAACCGGGCGCTCGCGCGGTTCGGCGGCATCCCGGCCGAGTACTACCGCGGGCTGCGCACCGGCGACTTCGTCATCAGCCGGGACACCGAAACGGTGGAGGCGCGGCTGCGGCGGGTGCTCGAAACGGGTGAGCCGCTGATCTTCACCGAGCAGCCCTGCCGTCTGCGGCACGACCCCGACCGGGATCTGGTCGTCTCCGTGTCGGCCTTCCGGATGCAGGACTCCTCCGGCCGGATCCTCGGCGTCACCCAAATGGTGGAGGACGTCACCGACCGCCATCGGGCCCGTCGGAGACTGGCGCTCCTCAACGAGGCCGGTGCCCGTATCGGCACCACCCTCGACGTGGAGCGCACGGCGCGCGAGCTGGCCGAGGTGGCGGTCCCCGACCTCGCGGACTGTGTCTCCGTCGACCTGCTCGAACCGGTCACCCGTGGCGAGGAACCGGGCCAGGAGGCCCTGGCATCCCTGGTCAGGGCGGCCGTCCGGAGCGTCTCGCCCGAGGCTCCGCCGGTGCTGTATCCGGTGGGCCACACCATGCACTTCCCACCGGATGCACCACAGGCCAGATGTCTGGCCGACCGCTGCCCCGTCCTCGAACCGGTCCTGGAGTTCTCTCCCGGCTGGTCCTCCCTCGACCCGGACAAGGTCGAGCGGGTGCTGGAGCTGGGTGTCCACTCGCTCATCGTCGTGCCGCTGGTCGCGCGCGGTCTCGTACTGGGCGTGGTGAGTCTGTGGCGGTGGCAGCGGCCCGAGCCGTTCGAGGAGGACGACCGCACGCTGGCCGAGGAGTTCGCCGCCCGGGCCGCCGTCTGCATCGACAACGCCCGCCGCTACACCCAGCAGCACCAGGCCGCGCTCGCGCTCCAGCGCAGCCTGCTCCCGAGCGAGGTGCCCGAACACCCGGCGGTCGAGATCGACCACCGGTATCTGCCGGCCGACGCCACCGCCGGCGTCGGCGGTGACTGGTTCGACGTCATCCCGCTCTCCGGGTTGCGGGTCGCCCTCGTCGTCGGCGACGTGGTCGGCCGCGGCATCCACGCGGCGGCCACCATGGGCCGGCTGCGCACCGCCGTCCACACCCTCGCCAACCTCGACCTGCCGCCGGACGAGGTCCTCTCCCACCTCGACGACCTCGTGGACCGGCTGGCGGCCGAGCAGGAGGCGACCGACGAAGGTGCCCCGCAGGTCGTCGGTGCGACCTGCCTGTACGCGGTCTACGACCCGGTCTCCCGGCGCTGCGCCTTCGCCCGCGCCGGCCATCCGCCGCCCGCGGTGGTGACACCGGACGGACGGGTGGACTTCCCCGATCTGCCGGCCGGCCCGCCGCTCGGCCTCGGGGGCCTGCCGTTCGAGGCCGCCGAGCTGGAACTGCCCGAGGGCACCTTGCTCGCCCTCTACACCGACGGGCTCCTGGCGGTCCACCGCCGCGACCTCGACGAGGGCCTGGCGCAATTGCGCAGGGCGCTGAGCCAACCCGCCCGCTCGCTGGAGGAGACCTGCAAGGCGGTGGAGGACGCACTGCTGCCCGACCGTCCCAGCGATGACATCGCACTGCTCACCGCCCGCACCCGCTGCCTGGCCGACCACAAGGTGGCCACCTGGGAACTGCCGGAGGAGCCGACCGCGGCCGCGGAGGGCCGGGCGCGCGCGGTGGCGCAGCTCGACGACTGGGGACTGGCGGACATGGCATTCGCCACCGAACTGATCGTCAGTGAGCTGGTCACCAATGCCTACCGCTACAGCAGCGGCCCGGTCACCCTCCGGCTCGTCCGGGACCGCTACCTCATCTGTGAGGTCTCGGACACCAGCAGCACCTCCCCCCATCTGCGCCACGCCGCCACAACCGACGAAGGCGGTCGCGGCCTCTTCCTGGTCGCCCAACTCGCCGAACGCTGGGGCACCCGCTACGTGCACAACGGCAAGACCATCTGGGCGGAGCAGCCGTTGCCCTCACCGCCTGACGGAGCGGGTCCCAACTCCTTCAACGTATGAGGGTGTTCAGGCCGCCACGAGCGGAACGATCTCGCGGGGGCGAGATTCGCGCTCGTCGTAGGCGACGTCCACTCCCGCCTCCGCCACGGCTGCCAGCGACGCGGCCCGTGCCTCCTCGGACTCCCACTGCACGATCGATATCACCGCGTCGCCGGACACCCAGCACTCACCCGAAAGACATCCCGGTGTCCGCAGCATGACCTCGCGGACGTGCTGGACCCGCGAGATGAACTCCTCGCGGTGAGCAGCGTGCGGATAGTGGTACGCCACCATTCCTACCTTCATGGTGTTCTCCTGAACTCGGGGCTCTATGTTGGCCAGCATAGAATATTGTGATGGGCATAGAAGGGGGGCGGTGTGGCAACGCGACGAGAGCAGACCAGTCACGAGAGCAGCGAGCGGATCCTTGTGGCGGCGGCGGAGTTGTTCGCGGCGAAGGGGTATCGGCAGACCACGTTCGCCGATGTGGCCGAACGGTCCGGGATCAGCAGGGGATCGATCCCCTGGCACTTCGGCAGCAAGGAGGGCCTGCTGCTGGCCGTACTTGAACGCTCGGTGGCACTGATCGGCGCCGGCCTCGCCGAGCCGGACGAGCCGGAGGCCCCGGAGGCGGGGTTCGACCGCCTCATGGCGGGCGCCCAGGCGCTGCTCGAGATGCCGACCACCAAGCTGTTCGTCACGCTCCTGGTGGAGGCGCTGGAGCCGGGCTCACCGATCCACGGTCGCTATGTCGAGATCCACGACACCCTGCGGGGTCACTGCCGGCGATGGCTGGAGCGACTGCCGCTGCCGCCCGGTGTGTCCGCAGAGGTGCTGGCCGTCGCCATCAGCGGTGCCGTGATCGGCATCCACCAGCAGTGGCTGCTGGCACCCGAACGGGTCGATGCGCAGGGCGCGTTGGCCGCGCTGCGCGCGATGGTGGCATCGGCGGTGCTGCCGGTCGGGGAGTGAACCGGTCCTGCCGGTCGGGATCCGAGCCGTCCTGCCGGCGCACGGCGTGCCGAGGGGCGGCCCGCGCCGGCGGGCCGCCCCTGAGCCGGAGCCGTCAGTCCGCGGTGATGGCCCGGTCGGCCTCGACCAGGACCTTCCCGCCGTTCTGACCGGTCATCACGACCCGTGCCAGCCAGGGACCCTTACGGTCGTAGGCGTGGGTGACGGCCGCGTCGCTCGTCTCCTGCTGGGTACCGTCGCCGAAGTACCAGTGGTAGCGGTAGCCGGCGGCGGGCGGCTTGCCGTCCACCGTCACCGACAGCGGCACCTCGCTGCCGACGTGCGCGTTCGCCGGGACGTGCAGCCGTGCCCGGGGTCCCTGCCGGGGGAGGCGGAACCACTCGCGCACACGCGGGTTGAGGAGGAAGGCGTCGGCGTACTGCCGGGCGCCCTCGATGTCCGGGTGGCCGACGGCCGCGGCCAGACACTGCGCCGGAGTCGCGCTGATTTCGGGGCAGGCCCGGGTGCGCAGCGGGAACGCCGGGTCGGTCACCGGGGTGTTCCAGACCTTGGAGTCCCGGGTGAGGAGGGCGTTGTCGACGGTGAACAGCCCGTCGGCCGCAACGGCGTACGGACCGTCAATGGACGCCGCGTTGGCTGCGGTCGCCGCCTGATGGTAGGCGGCATTGGCCAGTTGTGTGTACTGCTCGTAGCGCTCGGCCACCCTGCCGAGGGCGCTCTTGCAGGAGGTCAGCCATCCTCGGGTGACTCCCGGGGTCGAACAGGTCTTCACCGGGATCGGAGAGCTGCTGCGGCTCAGCGCGTAGTAGAAGTCGGCCACGATCACCTTCGGCCGCCCCGGCAGGGAGTGGGCCTTCTCGATCGCCGCCTGCATCCCGCGTCCGCCGTATCCGACCTTCGCGCCGCTGAAGTAGGGCACGTCCTTGGCCGGGTTCTCCGGCGCCGCGCCGACGCCGGAGCACTCGCGCCGCACTGCTTCGGGGAGGTTCTCCGAGCCGGGGGTGATGCCGACGCCGATGCCGAAGAAGGGATCGAGGTCGTTGATGCACCCGTTGATCACGACCAGATCGAGACCGTAGCCTCCCGCTCGCGCCTGTGCGCCCGCCTTCTCCAATTGGCAGAAGACGTCCGGCATTTGCTGGGTGACCTCGCCGAACTCCATCTCCCCGTCGCCGTCCGGATCCTGCTTCTCCGTCGTGCGCAGACAGGCCGCGTCATCGTTGCCCGCGGGCAGCTCGGGCGCGTCGAGCACCGCGCCGGAGATCGAGTAGTCGAAGTTCGCGGAGCCCCGGCCGGTCTCGCGGCCGAGCAACTGGCCCGTCAGATAGGGGAACTTCTGGTCGTGGTCCAGGCCCTGCCCCCAGACCACGGAGTCACCGACGGACGCCACCCGCACCGGGTGGCACCCCCGGCGTACCGTGTCCCGCCAGACCTTGCCGTAGCGGCCGGGGCCATCGCCGTCGGACGAGGCGGCGATGCGCGCGTCGACCTGTACGGCGGTCTCGGCCGCGGGCACCCGGTCGAAGGGGATGCTGAACTCCGCCGTGCCGACACTGGCGGCCATGGCGAGGCGCCCGCCGGCCAGCTGCTCCGCTCCGGCGCGTACGCGCCACTCCACGGTGGCTCCGGCATTGGCCGCGGCGGGGTCGTAGACCTGCACCCGGCCGTGCACGGCTCCGCTGCACACCGGATTCGGCGTCAGATCCACGTCGAGGACGAGGGGGAACGCCGATCCCGGCAGGGCGCCGGCCTGCGCCGCGGCGGGGAGTCCGCCCAGGAGCTGGCCGAGGAGCACGACGGCCGCGCCGACGGCCGCGAAACGCCTCGCCGCCAGCGGACGACGGGCCACCAACGGCCGGCTCGGAACGGAACCCGCGCCGGTACCCGCCCGCCGTGGCGCACCCCGTCGCCACCACACTAAATTCACGCCAACACCCCTGCTCTCGCGGTCATTTCGATCCGTGCGGAGTCAACTCAAGTCCGCATCCATAGGGATGATGGCAGCCGAAAGTCCATCATGGACCGCGAGAGGGTTCCCTACTGAGTGAAACTGATCACTTACCAGCAGTTACCTGCCGCGGCTCCGTGTGCTCCAGTTTCTCGCCGATCCGGAATGCTCGTCTGTGCGCCTCGGTGGCCGGCTTCGCGGATGACCTGGTCGGCGGTTTGGTCAGGTGTGAGGGCCGCGGTGTCGAACCACCAGCCGACCTCGCCGAGCTCACGTTTCATGTCGGTGTCGAGACCTTCGTAGCCGTCGAAGTCGAACCGTTCGCGTGGGTCCCTGATGGAGTTGCGGTACCGGCACACCTCGATGCCCGGCGCGAGGACGACGAACAGGACCTGCCGAGCCGGGAGGAGGGCCCGGAAGAAGTCCAACTGCTTGCGGTCGGGGATCACCCAGTCGATCACGGGCGTGAAGCCGGCGTCGGAGAAGCTGTTCGCCAGCAGGCACAAGTTGCGGTTGCAGAGCTCCACTTGCCGCGCTGCTTCGTCGACAGGCTCGCCGAGGGCCCCGACGCGACCGCCGACAACCAGCCTGCTGATCTGGTCGCCGTCGAGCCGAGCGGAGCGTGGCAGACGCTCGGCGACCAGTCTGGTCACCGTCGACTTCCCTGCCCCTGGCATCCCCGTCACGATCAGGCAGCTCGACCTCTCGGCAGCGATCACGCCCGGCAGCCTGTCAAAGCGTGTGCCGGCCGGCAACCGCGTTTCCAGGTGCGCTCGTCGGCACACCGGACAACTCACGGGGAGAAACCACGGCGTGCAGGTCTGGGGCACTCTCGCCTGGTCGGCATCAGCGCCGCGGAGCAGTGCGCGCCGCGTCGCTGTCAGACCGCCGCTGGTCCGGCCCCCCGGCGCGGAAGACCGGCCAGCAGACTTCGGTCCGCCAGTGTGCTTGACGGGGCGGGCCGCGGAAGGGGCGCGGAACACCGGGAGAGCGTGCCGCCGGCGGGGCGGCACGCTCTCGGGATGAGGCGGGAGCGAGGAGGTACGGTGGCGGCCGTACCGTGCCTCGCTCGTGGGTTCACCGCAGGCGGAGCGCCTCGCGGATGGTGGTGAACAGGTCGGTCTGGTTGGTGACGCCGAGGACGCGGTACGCCTGCGGGCCCTGGGCGGCGATGCGGACCTCGGTGCCGGTGTGCTCCTGGGACTGGCCCGGGGTGTTGGTCGAGTAGTTGACCTTCAGCTGCTGACCCTCGTCGGTGACCAGGGTGGAGGACAGGCCCGGCGGGGTGGCCTCCAGCGGGACGATCTGGCTGGTGTGGCCGTGGTCGGCGGTGGTGACGACGAGGGTGTCGGGGTGCTTGGCCGCGTAGGCGCGGGCGACCTTCACCGCGCGGTCGAAGGCGGCGGTCTCGCCGATCTGGCCACAGGGGTCGGCGGCGTGGTCCTGCTTGTCGATCGAGGCGCCCTCGATCTGGAGGAAGAAGCCCTTCGTGGAGTGCTTCTGCTTGGCCTCCAGCAGCTGGATCGCCTTGGTGGCGGAGTCCGCGAGGTTCGGGGTCGTCGACGGGCGGTTCGGGTTGGAGGTGGTGCACCGCTGCGGGTCGGTGCCGCCGACCGCGGCCGCCTTACCGGTCCACTCCACCGGCACGTTGCCGGTGGCGAAGAGACCGAGCACCGGCTTGCCGGCCTTGACGCTCTGGAGGCCCGTGTTGTCGGTGACGACCTGGTAGCCGAGCTTCTCGGCCTGCTCGGTGACGGTGAGGCCCTTGTACTGGCCGTCGGTGACCTTCTGGTCGAAGCGCTGCTTGCCGCCGCCGAGGAGGACGTCGACCTTGTGGTTGACGGACTGCTCGGCGATGGAGCCGGGACCGCCGGCCGCGAGGGTGTCGGTGGGGCACTTGGCCATGTCGCCCGGGCCCTGGCAGGAGCGGTCGGTGACGTGGGAGGCGAGCACGGCCGGGGTGGCGTCGGTGAGTTCGGCGGTGGTGACGCTGCCGGTGGCGTAGCCGTTCCGCTGCGCCAACTCCAGGACGGTCCGGACCGCCTTGTCGGTGCCGGGCGTCTTGGAGATCCGGCCGTTGACCGTCTTCACGCCGGTGGCCCAGCCGCTGCCGCTGGCGGCGGAGTCGGTGACGTAGTCCGGGGTGCCGTCGGCGTGGACCGCGTAGGTGGTGTAGGCGCCCGTCATCGGGAACTTGTCCATGTTCAGGCGGCCGTTGGCGCCCACCGTGTAGTCGCGGGCGAGGGTGATCTCCGAGTCGCCCATGCCGTCGCCGATGAGCAGGATGACGTTCTTCGCCTTCCCGCCCTGGATCGCGTCCTTCGCCCGCTGCGTGCTGTCGGAGGCGCCGGCGGAGGCACCGGCGACGGTGGTGACGGCCACGGCGGCCGCGGTCGCGGCGACCAGGGCGGTGGCGATCGTGAGGTGACGGCGAGAGGGTCTGTGCATGGATACGACTCCTTGAAGCGTCCGGCGTCCGGCGTGCGGATGCGGTGGCCAACGAGCGACAGATCACCAGGTTCTGGCAAAGGCGAGGTAAACGATTGGCTGTGTCGGCGTATCCGGAACATGACACGCACGGGGGGCCGGACCAGGCGGGTTCGGGAGCCTCCCCTGCGCATCTCCACTGCGAGGGGCTGCTGTTGTCGCGGGGTCAGGAGTCGGGCCGATCGCCAGGGCTGCGATCGGAGGCGCCCCGGGATGCGTGGAGGCTCGTGGAGGCCGACAGTGAAAGAGGAGCCCCGCGCCGGAGCCCCGCGCCGGAGCCGCGCGCTGATGATCCGTGCGCCGGTGACCCGCGCCGGAGCCGCGCGCCGGTGACCCGCGCCCGATCGGGGGAGCTCATGTGATGGACCGTACTGAGGAGCTCACATGATGGACCGTACGGACGGAACCGCACCGGCGGCGTGCCGCGTCCCGCCCCGGTGAGCCGCGGTATCCGGCCCGACCAGGGCATCGGTCGCGATGAGCGCACGGTCGTCGCACCCCGCAACGCCGCACTCCGCGGCGCCACACGCACTGTCCGAAGCGGCCTTCCGGTCCCTGTACCGCCGGCTGCGCGACCAGGCCGGGGAGGGGGTGGATCGGCGGCGCGGAGCGCTGGGCCGGCTCAGGCCCGAGCATGTGGTGGCCGCCGCCGCGGAGGTCCGGTGCGGGCGCACCGTGTCGCTGGCCGCTCCCATCGAGACCGGACCGGGGCCCGATGACCCGCAGCCCGCGTCCCACCGGATGATCGGCCCCGTGCCTCAGGAGGACGACGCCCATGGGCTGCGGTTCGCCCTCGACCGGTTCGCCATGAACGTGCACGGCGACGCCGACAGCCACCTCGACGCGCTGTGCCATGTCGTCTTCGACGGCGAACTCTACGGCGGTGTCCCGGCGAGCACCGTGACGCCGGAGGGTGCCGGGGCGCTCACGCTCGACCTGGTGCGGGACGGCATCGTCGGCCGCGGTGTCCTGCTGGACATCCCGCGGCTGCGGGGCGTGCCCTGGCTTGAGCCGGGCGACCACGTCACCGCCGAGGACCTGGTGGCGGCCGAGGGCGACCAGCACGTCACGGTGGGACCGGGCGATCTGCTCTTCGTGCGCGTCGGTCACCGCCGTCGGCGTCGGACCCTCGGTGCGTGGGACGCGGCGCAGGCGCGGGCGGGCCTGCACCCGACGGCGATGCCGTTCCTGGTCGAGCGGCGGGTGGCCGCTCTCGGGTCGGACGGCAACAACGACACGGCCCCCAGCGCGGTGGCCGGCATCGCGTTTCCGGTGCATGTGCTGGCCATGAACGCCATGGGGCTGCACCTGATGGACTACCTGGACTTCGAGGAACTGGTACCGGCGTGCGAACGGCAGGGCCGCTGGCACTTCCTGTGCGTGATCGCCCCCCTGCGGCTACCGGCGGCCACCGGCTCTCCGGTGAATCCGATCGCCGTCCTGTGAGCGTGCGCACGCGGGCCGCTCCGGGTGCCGCGTCGCCGCGGGGCGTATACGTTCGAAGAGGGAAGTCATGGCAGGCTCCGGCAACCGCTGGAGGCCGCGGAGACGAGGACGGTGGTCGCCATGGGCGACTCCTCCCACTACGACGTCATCATCATCGGCACCGGCGCCGGCGGCGGCACGCTCGCCCACCGGCTCGCCCCCTCGGGCAAGCGGGTGCTCCTGCTCGAACGCGGCGACTACCTGCGGCGCGAACGTGACAACTGGGACTCCACCGCAGTGTTCGTCAAGGGCAAGTACCGGGCTCCGGAGTTCTGGCTCGACAAGCACGGCAACGCGTTCCCGCCCGAGGTCAACTACTACGTGGGCGGCAACACCAAGTTCTACGGTGCGGCGCTGTTCCGGCTGCGGCCGGAGGACTTCGGCGCGCTGCGTCACCACGACGGCGTCTCTCCCGCCTGGCCGATCCGCTACGAGGACCTGGAGCCGTACTACACACAGGCGGAGCACCTCTACCTGGTGCACGGCCGGCACGGCGAGGACCCCTGGGAAGGCCCGTGCAGTGGGCAGTACGCCTACCCGCCGGTCGAACACGAGCCACGCATCCAGCAGTTGAGCGACGACCTGGAGAAGCGCGGACTGCACCCCTTCCACCTTCCCATCGGGGTGAACCTCACCCAGGACGAGCACGGTCAGGCCACCCACGACAGTGTCTGCATCCGCTGCAACCGGGTGGACGGCTTCCCGTGCCTGGTCCGCGGCAAGTCCGACGCCCAGGTGATCTGCGTGGAACCGGCCCTGCAACACCCCAACGTCGACATGCTCACCAAAGCCCGGGTGACCAGGCTCGACACCGATCCCGCGGGCCGCAGTGTGACGGCGGTCGTCGCCCAGCTCCCGGGCGAGGAACAGGTCCGGTTCTCGGCGGACATCGTGGTCGTGTCCTGTGGTGCGGTCAACTCCGCTGTGCTGCTGCTGAGTTCGGCGAACGATCGGCACCCCAACGGGCTGGCCAACAGCTCGGACGTGGTCGGCCGGCACTACATGCGCCACAACAACCTTGCCCTCATGGCGATTTCGCGGCAGCCCAACGACACCCAGTTCCAGAAGACCCTCGCCCTGCACGACTGGTACCTGGGCGCGGACGACTGGGACTACCCCCTCGGCGGAATCCAGATGCTCGGCAAGTCGGATGCCGAGCAGATCCACGGGGAGGCCCCGCGCTGGGCCGGAGCGGCGGCACCGGACACGCCCTTCGAAGTGCTCGCCCACCACGCCGTCGACTTCTGGCTCTGCGGAGAGGACCTGCCGCACCCCGACAACCGGGTCACGTTGGACGGCGACGGCCGCATCCACCTCACGCTCGACGAGAACAACAACATCAGCGGCCTCATGCGACTGCGGCACAAACTCCAGCACATGCTCGGCCATCTGGGCATGCAGGAGCACCGCCTGCTGTCCCACAGCATCTACCTGCACAAGGGCATGCCGATCGGTGCCACCGCACACCAGGCGGGCACGGTCAGATTCGGCGACGACCCTGCGTCCTCGGCCCTGGACACCAACTGCAAGGCACACGACCTGGACAACCTGTATGTCGTCGACACGAGCTTCTTCCCGAGCATCGGCGCGGTCAACCCGTCCCTGACGGCCATCGCGAACGCGCTTCGGGTGGGCGACCACCTCGTGGCCCGGCTCACCTGACCGACCTGCGGTGACGCACTCCGACCGGGCGAAAATCCTCAGTCGGGCAGCGCAACGCCAGCCTTTCCCGGCGTGCCGCCGCCGGCCCCGGTGATTGGGTGACGCCTGAACCGCCGGGCCGCGGCCCGGACGACGTGGGCCAGGCAGTGGAGGAGAAACGCATCGTGCATGCCACCGAGGGCGCCCCTCAGGACGTGATGCCCGCGCAGCTGCTCAAGGGGCAGAAGGCCTTGGTCACCGGCGCCAATTCGGGAATCGGCAGGGCGACGGCCGTCGCCCTGGGCCGGGCCGGAGCGGACGTGGTCGTGAACTACGTGGCGGGCCGCGAGGAAGCCGAGAAGGTGGTCGCGGAGATCACTTCCTTCGGGGTTCGGGCGGTGTCCCATGAGGCGGACGTGTCCGACGAGGACCAGGTCGTCACGATGATGGACCGGATGGTCCAGGAGTTCGGCACGATCGACGTTCTGGTGGCCAACGCCGGATTGCAGCGTGACGCCTCGTTCACCGAGATGACCCTCGCCCAGTGGCAGAAGGTCCTGGACGTCAACCTCACCGGGCAGTTCCTCTGCGCCCGTGAGGCGGCCAAGGAGTTCCTGCGGCGCGGCGTCGTCCCCGAGGTGTCGCGCGCGGCCGGGAAGATCATCTGCATGAGCTCGGTGCACCAGGTCATCCCGTGGACGGGCCACGTCAACTATGCCGCTTCCAAGGGCGGCGTGCAGATGATGATGGAGACGCTGGCGCAGGAACTCGCCCCGAAGAAGATCCGGGTGAACGCGATCGCCCCCGGAGCCATCAAGACCCCCATCAACCGCAACGCCTGGGAGACACCGGAGGCGCAGCAGGACCTCCTGCGACTGATTCCCTACGACCGGATCGGCGACCCCGAGGACATCGCCCACGCGGCCGTCGGCCTCGCTTCCGACCTCATGGACTACGTCGTGGGCACCACCCTCTATGTGGACGGCGGGATGACGCTCTTCCCCGGCTTCGCCACCGGCGGCTGACTCACCCCGTCCGCGCCGTCCCTGGGAGCGCCTCGCATGCACACCACGGTCTTGCTGCTGGCGGATGCGCCGGCGCAAACCCTCCCGGCCAGATCGCTGATGGCCTTCACCCTCGCCTCCCACATCATCCTGGTGCCCCTGGGTGTGGCGCTGCCGCTGATCACGCTCGTGATGCACGGCTACGGTCTGCGCCGCGGCGACCGGACAGCCGTGCTGCTGGCGCGGCGGTGGTCGGCGGTCATGGCGGTCCAGTTCGCGATCGGGGTCGTCACCGGCACCGTGCTGTCCTTCGAGTTCGGGCTGCTGTGGCCGGGCATGATGGGCAGGTGGGGCGATGTCTTCGGGATCGGTTTCAGCGTCGAGGCCTGGGCCTTCTTCCTGGAAGCCGTGCTCATCGCCGTCTACTTGTACGGTTGGCGGCGCCTTCCAGCCCGCACCCACTTCCTGCTCGGACTGCCGCTGCCCGCCGTAGCCCTGCTCGGCGCCTTCGGGATCCTGGCCGCCAACTCCTGGATGAACACCCCGCGGGGCTTCACCCTCGATCCCGCGGGGAACCCCGTCGACGTGAAGATCTGGAAGGCGCTCTTCACGCCCATGTTCGGCCCGCAGTACTGGCACTTCGTCGTGGCGATGCTGGTGACGGCGGGGTACGTCGTGGCCGGCGTCTACGCCGTGGGCTGGCTGCGCGGCCGCCGGGACCGGTACCACCGGCTCGGCTTCACGATCCCCTTCACGCTCGCCGCGGTGTTCACCCCGGTGCAGTTCGTGCTGGGCGACTCCATCGCCCGGCAGGTGTTCCACAAGCAGCCGGTGAAGTTCGCCGCGATGGAGATCGTCTGGAAGACCGACACCCACGTGCCGGAGTACCTCTACGGGCGGCTCCATCCGGACGGGAGCATCTCCGGTGGCATCCGGATCCCGCAGCTCGACTCCGTCCTCGCCGGCTTCCGCCCGGACACGAAGGTGACCGGGCTGACCTCCGTTCCCGCCGGCGACCGTCCGACGGCCACTCAGGCCACCATCGCCCACTGGACCTTCGACACCATGGTCGGCATCGGATCCGTGCTGCTGCTGCTCGCCCTTTGGTACGCCCTGGTCTGGCTGCGCCGCCGCCGGCTGCCCGCCTCGCCGTGGTTCTTCCGGTGCGCCGCGGTGGCCGGCGTCGCCTCCGTCGTCGCCGTGGAATGCGGCTGGATCACCACCGAGGTGGGCCGCCAGCCGTGGATCGTCTACCAGAACATGCGGGTCGCCGAAGCGGTGACGTCGACCCGTGCCACCAGCCTGTGGATCATGTTCGGCCTGGTCGTCGTGGTGTACGTCTTCGTCTTCGGGTCGTTCCTCGCGGTCCTGTTGGGGATGCGCACCCGCTGGCGGCCGGCCGACGAGGCGGGCGGCGGGCGAACATCCCCGGAGACACCGGAGACCGACACGCCGTACGGACCGCGCGCCACGGTCGGGTTCGAAGGCCCGTCGCGGTCCGGTGGGAACGGGACCCCCTCGTCCACGGAGGGCCGCTCGTGATCGCCGGTGTCATCGCCGTCGTGCTGCTGCTCGCGATCGCCGCCTACGCCTGCGCCGGAGGCACCGACTACGGAGCCGGCTTCTGGGACCTGACCGCGGGCGGGGCCGAACGCGGCAAGCGGCCCCGGTGGCTGATCGACCATGCGATGGCCCCCGTGTGGGAGGTCAACAACGTCTGGCTGATCTTCGTGCTGGTCATCATGTGGACCGGCTTCCCGGTCTTCTTCCAACGGGTGTTCACGGCGATGTGGCTGCCGCTGGCGCTGGCCGCCGTCGGTATCGTCCTGCGCGGCGCGGGCTTCGCGCTGCGCAAGCCCGTCCGGAGGCTGGCCGCCCGGCGCCTGTACGGAGCGGTGTTCGCCGTCTCCTCGCTCCTGACGCCGTTCTTCCTGGGCGCCGCGGTCGGCGGAGTCGCCTCGGGCCGGGTGACGCCGGGGACCCGGGCGTCGACGGACGCCTGGGCCAACCCCACCTCGGTCCTGTTCGGTCTGCTCGCCGTCGCGACCACGGCCCTGCTCGGTGCCGTCTTCCTGGCCGCGGACGCCCGGCGCTTCACCGCGCCGGATCTCGACGGCTACTTTCGGCGGCGGGCGTTGGGCGCGCTGGCCGCCGTCGCCGTGCTCTCCGTGACCACGTTGTTCGTCACCCATGGGGATGCGCCTCATGTGTGGCACGGGCTCACGCACGGCGTGGGGCTCGTCTTCGTCGTTGTGGCAGCGCTGGGCACGCTCGCCACCGCCTGGCTGCTGATCCGCTCCTCCGGGGCCTGGTCCCGGGGCGCGGCGATCGGCGTGGTGGCCGCGGCCGTCATCGGCTGGGGCATGGCACAGCGCCCGTACCTCATCCCGACCTCGCTGACCGTTGCCGAGGGCGCGGGCGCGCCCACCACCCTTCGCTGGCTGGCGTTCGTCACCCTCGTGGCCGTCGTGCTGATCGTCCCCGCGGTGGCCCTGGTCTACTGGCTGGACACCCATGGCGAGTTGGAGGGCCTCACCGACGCCGACCTGCGCCGCAGTGGTGCGAGTGACGAGGGCTGACCTCGTGGCAGGCGCACTGCGCCGGGTGCGCGGCACGGGGTGAGAGCACGGTGACCGAGGACGACATCCTGCTGGGCATCGGCCTGACCGTGGCCCTCGCCGTCGGTTCCCAGATCCTCGCGAGCCGGCTGCGGATCCCGGACCTGATCGTGCTGCTGCCGGCCGGGTTCACCGCCGGAGCCCTCACCGACGTCGTCCGCCCCGACGAGCTCGTGGGGCCGGCGTTCTCCCCCCTGGTGTCGCTGTCGGTGGCGCTCATCCTCTACGACGCCGGGCTGGGACTTGAACTGCGCCATCTCAGGGGCGCGACCCGCAGCGTGGTCGTGCGACTCATCGTGCTCGGCGTGCTGTTCACGTGGGGAACCGTCATGGGGTTGGGGCCGGGCCTCTTCGGGGTGCCGCTGGCCGCGGCCTGCATGATCGGCGCGATCCTCGTCGTGTCCGGGCCGACCGTCGTCGGCCCACTGCTCGCGCACGTCCGGCCGTCGGACGGGGTGCGGCGGGTCCTGGTGTGGGAAGGGTCCCTGATCGATCCGCTCGGCGGCATCCTCGGCGCCGTCGTCTTCCACTCCGTGGTCTCCGGCGGATTCCAGACCGGTCACGGACTCCACGTCGGTTCGTTCTTCGCCGGCATCGCCGTCGGGCTCGCGGGCGGCGCGGTCGGCGTCGGGCTGCTGTGGCTCACCCTCCGGCTGCTCCGCCTCGGCGAGACGCTCGGCACACTCGCCCAGCTGGCCGTCGTCGTCGCGGTGGCCGCCGGCTGCGACATGGTGTTCGACGACACCGGGCTGATCGCCGCGGTCGTCACCGGGCTGACCGTCGCGAACCTGCCCGGCTTCGACATGCCCGCACGGCGGCCGTTCTTCGAAACGCTCGTACGGCTGATCATCGCCCTGTTGTTCGTCTCCATCTCGGCCACGGTGACGCCCAAGTCCGTCGTCCCGGTGCTGCTGCCCGCCGTCGCTCTCGTCGCCGTGCTCGTCCTGGTGGTCAGACCCCTGGTCGCCGTGCTGTCCACCGTCAGGTCGGATCTCGTCGCCGGTGAACGCGCCTTCGTCGGCTGGGTGGCGCCCCGTGGCATCGTCGCGGCGTCCACCGCCACGACGTTCTCCGCCTCGCTCATCACCCGAGGTCTGCCGGGCGCCGACAAGATCCTCCCCGTCACCTTCCTGGTGATCGTCGGTACGGTCGTGGTCTACGGGATGACGGCGCGACCGGTGGCCACCAGGCTGGGAGTCGCCCGCTCCGCCCGCGCCCGCCCACTCCTGATGGGGGGAGCCCCCTGGGCCGTCGATCTCGCACGGGCTTTGCGCGCCGCCGGACTCGACGTGCTGATGTGGGCGGGACTCGCGCAGGAGAGGAACCGGATCCACGAGGCGGGGATCGAGCTGGCCGCCGGGGAGCTGATGGCCATGAGGACCGATCCACGGGCCCGGCTGGCGGGAGTCACGGCGGCCTTCCTGCTCACGGACGACGACGACTTCAACGCGCTCGCCTCGGTCGTCCTTCAGGACGGCGTCGAGGGCCCCGTCTACCGCGTCGGCCCGCCGCCCGACAGTCAGGGCGTCGTGGCGCCCTACACCGGAGGTGACACCCTCTTCGGCCCGCACCTCGTCCGGCCCGCGCTGGTCGCTCTGCACCAGCAGGGCGCTCGATTCCATGTGCAGCCCGCGTCGGCCCCGCGCCCGCCGGGACACCACACGCTGTTCGTCGTACGGCGTGACGGCCGGCTGGAACCGGTCACCGAGGCCCGGCCGGTCACCGCGACGGAAGGCGACACGCTCGTACTCCTCGGACCCGCGCCGGAGACGGGCGCGGGCCCGGCCACCCCGACCGAGGACTGACTACCGCCGGTCGAGCGCCGCGTTCAGGGTGATGGCCGCGTCGATGAGCGCAAGGTGGGTGAACGCCTGGGGAAAGTTCCCCAGTTGACGGCCCGTCAGATCTATCTCCTCCGAGTACAGACCCAGGTGGTTGGCGTACCCCAGCATCTTCTCGAACACCAGCCTCGCCCTGTTGGCGCGCCCCGCGCGGGCCAGGGCGTCGACGTACATGAAGGTGCACAGCGAGAAGGTTCCCTCGGAGCCGCGCAGCCCGTCGGGCGAGGCCTCGGGGTTGTACCGGTAGACCAGGCTGTCGCTGACCAGCTCCTGCTCCATCGCGTCGAGGGTGGACTGCCACATCGGGTCGTCGGGCGTGATGAACCCGACCGTCGCCGTACGGAGCAGAGCGGCGTCGAGCACGTCACTGCCGTAGTGCTGGACGAAGGCATGACGTGCCGCGCTCCACCCCTCGGCCATGACCTGGGCGTAGATCTCGTCCCGTGCACGGCTCCAGTGCGGGGCCGCGGCCGGTCGACCGTTCGACTCGGCGAGCCGCAGTGCGCGGTCGAACGCGACCCATGACATCACCCGGCCGTAGGTGTAGTTCTTGCGGCCGCCGCGGCTCTCCCAGAGGCCCTCTCCCGCCTGGTCCCAGTGGTCCACCAGCCATTCGAGGTTCGTCAGCAGCGACGTCCAACCCCGGTGGCCCAGCTGGATTCCGTGCCGATGGGCGAAGTAGATGCTGTCCAGGGCCTCGCCGTAGATGTCCATCTGTAGTTGCGTGGCGGCGCCGTTGCCGATCCGGACCGGGGCGGACCGCGCGTAGCCCTCCCAGTGGTCCAGGATCCGCTCCGCCAGGTCGGACGAGCCGTCGACCTTGTACATGATGTTGAGCGGCCCGGAGTCCCCCGCACTGCCGGCCCGCTCCGCGACCCGGTCACCCAGCCAGCCGATGAACGCCTTGGCCTCTTCGGTGAAGCCCAGTCCCAGCAGGGCGTACACGGAGAAGGACGCGTCACGGATCCAGGTGAACCGGTAGTCCCAGTTGCGCTCGCCGCCCAGTTGCTCCGGGAGCGCCGCCGTCGGGGCCGCCACCAGGGCGCCGCTGGGGGCGAAGGTCATGAGTTTCAGCGTGATCGCGGACCGTTCCACCGCCTCCCGCCAGCGTCCCGAGTACCGTGACCGGCCCAACCAGGAGCGCCAGAACGCCACGGTGTCATCGAAGAGTTGCTGGTACTCGGCGAGGCGGATCTCCCTGGGCGGCCCGTCGGCGGCCGCCTCCAGGACCAGCCCCCGCTGCTGGCCCGCGTCCAGGGTCAGTGAGACGTGCAGGTCGTCGTTCCGGTTCGAGAGGACGTCCATCAGCCGCTCGTCGTCCGGTTCGCGGATCGCGTGCGCGGTGAGTTCCACACCGTCGTCCGAGGCGAACACCGCTCCGTGCTCGGTGAGGTGCAACTGATGGGCATTGCGTCCGTAGTCGAACCGCGGGGCGATGTCGATCTCGAAGGTCATGCTGCCGCGCACACAGCGGATCATGCGGACCAGCCGGTGGCTGGGCGTGACCTCGGTCCCGGTGACGGGCATGAAGTCGAGCACCTCCCCGGCGCCCGCCTCGGTCATGAACCGGGTCACCAGGACCGCCGTGTCGGGAAGGTACAACTGCTTGGTCGCGTAGGTCGGGTGCACCGGTCGGACCGTGCAGTGGCCACCCTTGTCCTTGTCCAGAAGCGCGCCGAACACGCTGGGCGAGTCGAACCGCGGGGAGCAGAACCAGTCGACCGTCCCATCGGTGGTCACCAGCGCCGCGGTCTGGAGATCACCGAGCAGGCCGTGGTTCTCGATGAGTGGGTAGTCGTCCATCGGGGCGCCCCTTCCGGCGTGCGAGTCACCCGAATGCCGCTCCCCGACCAGGGTAAGGCGGCGGCCCGGCTCGGGCGCGCCGAGCCCGGGCCGCGCGGCCTGTGCCGGTCGTGGACGTGACCGTCCTCTTCGGCCACGACCCATCGGGCAACCCTCAGCGCTGCGGCCCCGAAGCGGCGCCTCGCGTGGCCCGGCGCCACAGGCGTCGTTGCAGACGAAGGGTGAGGACGCCGACGACCACCAGAACGACCACGTGGTGGGCACCCCGCGCCAGCGCGGCAAAGCCCAGAGTGACCGCGATGGCCAGCAGGAATCCGACCGTCAGCGCGCGGACCCCGTCCCGGACCCGGCGACGGTTGCCCCGGTCGAGACCGAGGGCGATGCTGGTGATCGCGTTGTACTCGGGGCCGACCACCATGGCCGCCGCGATGAGGATCTGCGAGTTCGTCATGATGCCGACCGCGCCGATGAGTCCGGCGATGGCCAGGAACAGATAGAAGGACGGCACATAGGTGCCCTCCGTCCGGATGTGGGCCTCGACCGCCGCCCACAGCGGCGGGTGGACGAGCGCGCCCGGTTGGTCGGCCTCGATCTGTTCCGTGCGACGCGAGAACATCGTCTCCACGCCGTCGACGGCGATCGACCCCGTGCGGGCGGAGCTGCGGAGCGCTCGTTTCCGGCCGGCCGTCACGGCCTCGGGTCCGGATCGTTCGATCCGGTCAGGGGCCTGGCAACCTTTCCGGCCCGGTCACTGCGCGCAGCGCGGCTGCCACGACGTGCGCCGCGCTGCCGGATGCGTCGATGGTGACGCCCGGCTCGTCGGCCTCCAGCGGATCCAAGGCGTCGTACTGGGAGTCGAGCAGCTCCGGCGGCATGAAGTGCCCCTTCCGGTGCGCGATCCGCTCCGCGGCCACCTCACGGTCAAGAGCCAGAAAGACGAACCACACATCTGCGCCCAGGCGCCGGAACCGGTCCCGATACTCCCGCTTGAGCGCCGAACACGCGACGACGCCGCCGTGACCACTGGCCGCAGTCGCCCGGATCCATTCGGTGAGAGCGGCCAGCCACGGCCGACGATCGGCGTCGTCGAGGGGGTGCCCGGACGCCATCTTGGCGCGGTTGGACGCGGGGTGGAGATCGTCGCCCTCCAGGAACGGCACACCGAGACGGCGTGCCATCTGCGCTCCCACGGTGGACTTTCCGGACGCCGACACCCCCATCACGATCACCACCCGCGCACCGGCCGCCGTGCCGGCCAACGAGCCTCCCTGAGGTGGCAGTGGAACACTGATGCATACATGTCCACTATCGCCGGTCATCCCGCAGAGCGCCGCACGCCCGGCACTCCCGCTCGCTCCGCGTCAGCCGTCGTCGAACCGCAACCTCAAGGTGCCGAGAGGCAGTTGGCGGGACACGCGGACGCGTAACGGGCAGGGACGCCCGCCGACGCCGCTGCGAGCCCTTCGTCGCGAACCGGCAGCATTTGACGCCGAGCCCGCGAAGGAATCACATAGACGTAGGGCACTTCCTGCGTAAAGGTCCATTTCGTTCGGCGTCCCCTCGCGGTCCGCGTGGTTCTCAGGACACTTTGAGTGAGAAGGTCGCTGATCATGACAGCTCAAGCTCCCGAACGAGCCCTGGGTGCCCTTGCCCAGGGTGAGCACCCGGTCTTCGAGCAACTGGCACGGATGACCATAGAAACGCTACCCAATTCCGGCCTCGACGAGCGCACCTACCACCTCGTGCGGCTGGCGGCGCTCATTGCGATGGATGCGGCGCCCGCCTCGTACCTGGCCAATCTCGGCGTGGCGAAAGAGGCCGGCCTGACCGCCGAAGACGCAAAGGCCGTCTGTGTGGCCATCGCGCCGATCGTCGGCAGCGCACGGGTGGTCGACGCGGCAGGCAGCGTGCTGCGCGCGCTCGGCTTCGCCGAACTCGTCAACGAGATGGAGAGGTGACGAGGCGGCTGATGGCCGGGGGCTGACGGCGCATGGCGCGGGCAGCCCCCGTCCTCGTCACCGCATTCCGCATCCCGTATTCCGCATTGCGTGTTTCGTATTCCATATTCCGTATCCGAAAACGTCGAATCCGGCCGACCGCCCGAAGGAGGGGGCGGGGGCCCGGGGGCCGCGCGCCGACAACCGCGTGCCGCACCGGGCGAGTGGTCGGCCGAGAGGGGAGTGAGCAACGGAAGATCAGGGGTCCACGCGACGGCTGAGGAGAGCTGGCCCTGGATGAACGGCGGTGAACGGAACAGGGCCGGGGCACGCCCCGCCCGCACCGAGGGGTCGGTGACGGTCGAGGCCCAGGCGCTGCTGCCGATGATCTGGGCGGACCCGCAGCACATGCCCGAGCAGCTGGCCTTCTTCGCCGTGCGGCGGTTCGGTCCACAGGCCGCCACCGCGGTGGCCCGCCGGAAGCAGCGCAGCCCCCTGGCCGGCGCCGATGAGCTCGGCCGGGATGCCATCGCGCACGGAACGCGGATGACGATCGTCGCCGGTGCCGCGCTGGGAGGGCCGTTCATCGTCGTCATGCCGGTGAGCTTCGTGGCGGCCCTGTTGTCGCAGGCGCGGATGGTGCTCGAACTCGCCGCCGTTGCCGGCAACGACCCGTGCAGCGAGCAACGGGTCGCCGACCTCCTGGTCCTTCAGGACGTGTACCCGTCAACCGAAGCGGCCGGCCGTGCCCTGATCGGGGTGAGCCGTCATCCCCCCGGCGGCCACGGCCGCATTCCCCGGCGCACGCGCTGGTCACTGATCGTCAGGATGGCCGCCGTCCTCGGCCTCACGGGCGGCAACAAGCACCGCGGCAGACTTCAGCGGATCCTGTCGACAGGCATGATCGCCGCACTGTTCCTCGTGGGCATGGTGCTCCCGCTGATCTGGGTGCCGGCGCTCGCCGTGCTCTACCGGCAGAGCACCCTGCAACTGGCGGCCAAGGCCGTGCAGTACTACTCGCCGGGTGCGGCAGGAGATCGGCTCAGACAGCGGCGCCCGTTCGGCCGCCTGCCCAGGACCGCCGGCGTCGCCGTCATCCTGCGCTTCCTGGCCCTCACCCTGCTGCCCTTGCTGGCCACCGCCGCCATCGTCTTCACCGGAGTCCGGCTGACCGGCGGATTCTGGGGTACCGGCCTGCTCGTCATGGTGGTGCTCTCCCTGCTCGTGGGAGGGATCTGGTTCGCCTGCCGGCGGTCGCGGTTCACCGGCGGCTGCCGGCAGGAGCGCGGAGGCGGGCGCTGAACGTGCAGGCTTCGGCGGCCACAACGCCGCGCTGGCCTTCCGCCCCGCCGACTCGTCGGGAGCACGTCCATGAGGCGCACCCACGTGATCACCGGCGCGACGGGCCTGATCGGAGCCGCCCTGGTACTGGAACTCGCACCCCACCCCGACACCGGCGCCATCATCTGCCCGGTGCGTGCCGGGGATGGTGACGGGCACGCCCGGCTGACGGCCGCCTTGACCACGGCGGCTCGGGCCTACCGCACCGACGCCGACACCGTCGCGCAGGCCCTGCGCCTGGTCACGGCCGTGGCCGCCGACCTCACCCGACCCGGCCTCGGCCTCGATCCGGCCCGGCTGAGAACCGCCGGCCCGCTCTGGTTCTGGCACGTCGGCGCGCTGGTCGGCTTCGGACGGGCCAACCGGCGCCGGCCCTTCGCCACCAACACCGCCGGCACCCGACGCACCGTCACCTTGGCCGCCCAGCTCGACGCCGAGGCGTTCCATTACGTCTCCACCGTCTACGTAGCCGGCCACCGCCAAGGCGAGATCCCCGAAGAGCCCATCACCACCCCGACACCGCGTGAGTGCTACGAAGCCAGCAAGATCGCCGCCGAGCGGATCGTGTGGAACGCCCCGCTGCCCACCCGTATCTACCGCCCCACCGCGGTCATCGGCCACCACACCACCCTCGCCTGCGGAGGCCCCTACTCCGGCGTCTACGGCATGATGCGCCGCATCGCTCTGCACCACGCCCTACGCCCCGGGCTCGACGGCGGCCACCATCCCGTCCGCCTGCTCGCTCACCCCGAACTGCCCATCAACCTGGTGCCCGTTGACCACGTCACCCGCGAACTGGTGGACATCGCCCATGCCACCACCCGGCACCGCGTCTTCCACCTGAGCAACCCGACCCCGCCCACCGTGGGCGCCACCCTCGGCGCGATCTTCGGGCAGTTGGGCATCGCCGACTACGAACTCGTCCCCGACCCGGTCCGGCTCCGGGCCCCCGATCTGCACCTCGCCCATCTGCTCCACGAGTTCTACAGCGCCTACCTCACCCACGACCAGCGCTTCCGACGCGACCACACCCGAGCCGCCCTCACCCACCCCGACTGCTCCCGCTACCCGATGGACGACGCTCTGCTCAACCGCTTCTTCGCCCACTACCACCGGCACGAACTCGCCCGTCGACACCGAACCGACGCCGTCCCCGGCCCGGCCTGACCGGTCACCGTCGCTTCCCGCATCCCGCTCCGGCTGCGTCAGGTCGCGGCCGCCCCTGATGCGGACGCCTCCTCGAACTGCGCGAGCATCTCCGGGGACCAGGTCAGGCTGCCGTCCTGTAGATCGCTGATCACCCCTTGCAGCCAGCGCTCCTCGGCGTCGAGGACGGCGAGGAGGTACTCGTTCTCGATCAGCGCGATGCGCGGCAGTCCGGTCGTGGCTTCGGCGGACTGGCGCTCCAGGTCCGCACGCTGGGCGGCGAGTCGCGCCGCCCGCCGTTCCAGGATCGGCGTCACCTCGTCCGGGCTGAGCATGAGCATGTTCGACAGCGCCACCGGGAACAAGGGGAACTCCGCCTTGGGCACCGCCAGCATCTGCTCCAGCCACTCGCGGGTGACCGCCCGGCCCTCATCGGTGACCTCGTAGACGGTCCGCTCGGGGTACTGCTGGTCGCGCTCGGTCTGCCGGACGGCGATCAGTCCACCGGCCTGCAACCGCTCGATGGTGCGGTACAGCCCGGCTCGCTGGCCGACGTTGACGACCTGCTCCTTGCCCCACTGCTTGAGCAGTCGCTGGATGCCGTAGGGGTGCAGCGGCCGGTAGTGCAGCAGCGCCAGCACGGTCAGGCCGAGCGGCGAGCTCTTCACGGAGGCAGACATGCAGGCATCGTAGTCAAGGAGAAATTAGTTGCATTGAGACTAGTTACTTTGCAACTATTGCCTGGCGCTCGGACGGCGCATCCAGCTGACCCATGGGAGGGGTTATGAACGACAACGACGGCCGCGGCTCCGGCGTGCGGACGGCACTGGTCATCGGGGGCGGTGTGGCAGGCCCCGTCACGGCACTCGCCCTGCACAAGGCGGGCATCACGGCGACGGTCTACGAGGCGTACCCCGCCGCGGCGGACGGCGTGGGAGCCTGGCTGGGGCTGGCGCCGAACGGTCAGGCGGCGCTGGCGACGGTCGGTGCCGATGCAGCGGTGAAGGCCGCCGGGCAGCCGGTGCCCGGGGTGGTGATGGCGGACGGCGCCGGCAACCACCTCGCCGGATTCGGCGGTTTCCCCGAGCTGCCCGCCACGCTGACGCTGCCGCGCGACCGGCTCTTCCGGGCGCTGACCGACCGTGCGGTCGCCGCGGGCGTCCGGTTCGCGTACGGCAAGCGGCTGGTCGCCGCCGAGGAGACGCCCGACGGCGTCACCGCCCACTTCGCCGACCAGACCTCCGCGACCGCCGACATCCTGATCGGCGCCGACGGCATCCGCTCCACCGTCCGTACCGTGATCGACCCGCAGGCACCCGACCCCGAGTACGGCGGCGTACTCAGCTTCGGCGGCTACGCGGCGGTGGGCAGTGCGCCCGGGATCGAACCGGGCACCATGTACTTCGCGTTCGGCCGCGCCTTCATGGGCTACTGGCAGGGCCCGGACGGGCGGCCGATCTGGTTCGCCGGACTGCCCACTGACACCCCGCCGAGCCCGGCCGACCTGGCGCGAGTACCCGCCGCCGAGTGGCTGAGCCGGCTGCGTGATCTGTACGCCGGTCATGTCCCGGGCGAGCGGCTCTTGCAGCACACGAGCCCCGACGCGCTGATGGTGGTCGGCCAGATGGAGCGCATGCCGTCCGTACCGCACTGGTACCGCGGCCGGATGGTGCTCGTCGGGGACGCGGTGCACGCCCCGTCCTCCAGCTCCGGACAGGGGGCCTCGCTCGCCATCGAGAGCGCGGTCGAACTGGCCCGTTGCCTGCGCGATCTGCCCACGCCCGGCGAGGCGTTCGCCGCCTACGAGGCCCAGCGCCGCCCGCGGGTGGAGGCGATCGGCCGCAACGCCGCAGCCGTCAACAAGGTCAAGGCCGGCAAGGAGGAGGCCCACGCATCGGCGTTCCCCACCCCCGAGGACATGTTCCGCCCACTCCACTTCCACCGGATCGACTGGGCGGAGACGGTGCACGCCGGGCGCGGGTGAGGACGACCGCGGCGTCACCGACGACGGCGCCGCGCCCACCACGGCCACGGCGCACGACGAGGTCGCAGCCGGAGAACTGCGACCTCGTCACCGCAACCGCGATCACAGCCCTAAGGCGCTTCAGCGGCAGGTGCCTGCCTGGGCACGTGGGTGGTGATCAGGTCACCGACTCCCGCGACCTCGTTCAGAGCCTGGGCCAGCTTCATCAGTACCTTCCGCACCGCCTCGATCTCCGCCCGGAGTTCCGCCGCCCGGTCCCAGTTGCGCTCGTGGGTGACGGGGTCGGTGCCGTCCTGTCGAGTGGCCTCGTGCGCGGTCAGCAGTGGATGCCAACGGCTGAGGAGCGGCCGGATGGACAGGTTCAACACGTTCACCGCCAGGACCCCGAAGGTCACGTGCCCGGGAGGCACCCGCGGCGCGACAGCCGGTCCGTACCGTCGCAGGATCTCCCGAGTGGTGCCGAAGACCGTGTACAAGGACGACAGCGCCTCCCTCAACAGCCCCTCGTTCTCGCCGAGTTCGACGACCGTGACCCGCGTCGCCAGTTCGACATAGAGTTCCCACGCCGCCTGTCTCTCGGACTCCTCCGGTTGCCAGACCCCGCTGATCTCGGCCACGAACGGGATCGTGAGCTTGACCGTGACCTGGTGCGTCGTCAACCTGCCGCCTCTGGTGCGGCTGCCTAATCTCCGCCGGAGTGCCATTTCCCAATCCTCCCCTGTCCACAAACTCGCCGTGACAATCTACGAGTTGACGCAGACCGGACGCGATACGACCATGCGGGGGACGGGTATGGAACAACGCCCACACCACTACGACGTCTTCATCTCCTACAGCCATCAGCGGGACATCCCGCTGGCCGAAGGGCTTGAGGACGGCTTTGCGGCCGTGGGCCGTGAGCGTCGCTTCCCCCCTCGTGCGGGCGCGAAGGTCTTCCGGGACACTACGAGCCTCGCCGCGAGCAGCGACCTGTCCGGCGCGATCAAGACGGCCCTGGCGGGGTCCCGGTACTTCGTCTACCTGGCCTCGCCCGAGGCCGCCGCCTCCCCCTGGGTGCGTCAGGAGATCACCTACTGGCTCAACAACCGTTCCCTGGACCGCTTTCTGATCGCACTCAGCGCCGGAACGATCGCCTGGGACGAGAGCGCCTCCGACTTCGACTGGTCTCGTACGACGGCCCTCCCGGACGTGCTGCGGGGCGCCTTCGCGACCGTGCCGCTCTGGGTGGACTTCCGCAAGTTCCGGGAAGCCGCCGCGTACGACGTGTCGCCGGGAACCGAGTTCCGCGACAGAGTCGTCACGGTCGCCGCTCCCGTGCACGGCCTTCGCAAGGACGAGCTGGACAGCAAGGACCTCCACCTCATCCGTCTCGCGAAGCGCAGAAGGAGCTGGGCGCGGATCGTGGCCTCGGCCACTGTCGTGGTCATGATCGCGACGGGTGTCTATGCGTGGTCGCAGAGCGGCAGGGCCGATGCCGGCGCACGGACCAACGCGTCACAGGCCCTGGCCGCACGTTCCCTGGAGACGGCGGCGAGGGACCCCCGAAAGGCCGCCCAGTTCGCCCTCTACGCCTATGCCGTCGAGCACACGGGCGAAGCCGCCCAGGCGCTGGGGCGGGCCGTGGCGGCCAACGACAGTGCGTCGCGGCACTTACAGGCGGGGAACGAGGAGGTATCCGGGTATGAAGGCGCCGGGCACAGTCCCGCCACCAATGTGACGGTCAGCCGGGACGGCAGCATGCTGGCCTACTACTCCGGCCTCGACCCCGAGATCGTCAACAGCGACAAGCGTGGGCTGATCCATCTCTACGACATCCGCGCCCACAAGACGCTGCCGGGACTGCGCGGCAGCTCCTGGCCCCAGGACGGCGGTGGCCTCGCCCTCAGCCATGACGGTCGTCTGCTCGCGGTGGAAGCCCCGTTCAACCAGATCGAAGTGTGGGACGTTCCACGGCAGAAGCTGCTCCGGACGATCGTCGCAAGCGACGGAGGAAAGCTGGCAACGGCCTCCACGGGGCTGCGCTCGTTCGCCTTCTCCGGCGACGGGAAGCGGCTGGCCGCCACGTTCTTCACCCCCACGTCCGTCGAGGGGGAGCCCGACTTCCATCTCGCTGTCTGGGACGCATCCACCGGGCACCTGCTGAGCAAGGAGAGCGTCGCCCCCGAAGCCTTCTCCCTCGCCTTCGACACCAAGCACCGTCTCCAGGCCCTCGACTCCCGGACCGGACGTGTCCGTACCCTCTCACCGGACTCGGAATCCTGGACGGCACCACGACGCCTCTCCGGCTTCCCGCCCACCGACGTCATGTCCGTCACACTGTCGGACGACGGCGCCCGGGCCTATCTCGACGCCGGCTCCTCAGGGGGCAAGGGCCAACTGTGGGACCTGGTGAAAGGCCGACGTCTGAGCACGTCCGCCGCTCACGCGCTCGACCGCCCCGCCATGCCCGCCGATTCCCGCGGGTCGCTGTTCGCCGCCGGTTCCTCGGGCCAGGAGGTCGCCGTCTACGACGCGGCACTGCGGCCTCGGCGCGTGCTCGGCTCGTTCGGATTCCGGGTGCGCACCCTCTCGGCCTCGGGCGACGGCACATGGGTGGCCGCCGGATCCAGCGACGGGGCCGTCTCGCTCTTCTCCACCAGCAGCCTCCAGGCCGGCACCGTCCTCCAGAACGAGCAGCATGTGAAGGACACCGAACTCACCCCGGACCACCGGCTCGCCTTCCGCGCCGGGCGGCACGGGACCGACCTGTGGACCGTCGGCGAAAAGGGCATCCAACGCCTCGGACACATCCCCTGGAGACTCGCCAACGAGCCTGTCCGCCAGGACGGTGTGATCGCCAGTCGTGACGGTACGCGTGTGGTGGTGGCTCAGGAGAGGATGGTGTCGGTCTGGGATCCCCGCACGGGAACGCAGGTGGGTTCCCCGAGGGCCATCGACAGGTTCACGCCGGTGTCCTTCCTCCCGGACGATCGCCACATCATCGCGATGAGGGGGAACGCCGTGACGGTGATGGACCCGCGCTCAGGGCAGATTCGGCAATCCGAGCCCTTCAAGGACGCCTGGTCGGCCGACATGGCGGTCAGCGCGGACCGCACGACTCTGGCCGTTCTGGACGTCCACGCGCTCTCCGTCTACCGCTGGTCGGAGAGCAAGGGGCTCCAACTGGTACGGAAGCAACCGGTCGCGACCACGGACACCTTCGAGAAGTACGTCACGGTCAGTCGGAACGGTGGGAAGGTGGCCGTCGTCAACAAGGACAAACGCCTCTCGGTGCTGGACGTCGCATCCGGGCGGGTCGTGCACAGCACGGCCGTGTCCCCCAACGGTCAGATGGCCGCGGCCTTCAGTGAAGACTCCGCGTTCCTCGTCCAGGCGTACGGCAGTGGCCGCGACGCCGGCCTCCAGTTCTGGGACACCGCCTCGGGTGACGACCGGGGGACGTGGGAAATGCAGGGCCAGAACAGCGGCTCGGTCGGCGTCGGCGCAGACGTCTTCGCCGGTCCCGAGGGCTCCCTCCTGGCCTTCGGGGCCGACGGCTCCCTCGTGCGCCGCACCATCGATCTCGCGGCCTGGCGCGAGATCCTCTGCACGCTCGCCCCCGATCCGCTCCCCGCGGTCGAACGCGAGCGCTACCTCGAAGACGTGGATGTCGCAGCCCCCTGCGGGACCGCCCGCGGGTGAACGGTGCGCCGTTCGGGCCGCGCCAACGGGCCGCTACTGCGTGTGGTTCGCCGATCGCGCCCTGTCGGTCGACCAGGGCGCATGGTGTCCGCCTTCCACCGTTCACCGTCCGTCGTCACCCCCTGGCACGTACGCGGCGGACGGCGGTCGGCGCCATGTGAACGGCTCCGGGACCGTATGCCGTCGTCGGTGGCGCTGGTGAGCTGCCCCGAGGCGGTGCATGGTGGAGAGGTGTCCATCCGGCATCCGGTTGCCGGTGTGCGGCAGGCATGGAAGTCGAGCCATGCGCTGCTGCTGATTCCTCTCGTGCTCATCGTGGCGATCACGGTCGTGGACTTGCTGGTGCCGGCCGATGTGCACCTGGGGCCGCTGCTGGTGATCGCGCCCGCGATCACCGCCTCGTTCGCCGGTCCGTGGCTGACCGGGGCGATCGGGCTGCTGGCCGTGGCGGCCCAGGCTTTCATCGGCTGGCACTTCGGTGCGCTGTTCACCCGCAACGTGCTGGTGCAGCTCCTCGCGCTCACGGTGCTGTCGTGCCTGGTGGTGTTCTACTGCGTGGCGCGGGAACGGCGCCGGGCGGAGCTGGCGCAGGTGCGGTCGGTGGCCGAGGCCGCCCAGCACGTGCTGTTGTGGCCGTTGCCCGAGCGGATCGGGCCGCTGCGGATCGCCTGCCTGTACTTGGCTGCCGAAGACGAGGCACAGGTCGGCGGGGACCTGTATGCGGCCACCCGCACCGACGACGCGGTCCGGGTGATGATCGGCGATGTGCGGGGCAAGGGGCTGTCCGCCATCGGTGAGGCCGCCCTGCTGCTCGGTGCCTTCCGCGAAGCCGCCCACCGGCGCACCACGCTGCCCGATCTTGCCGCCGCCCTGGAGGAGAGCGTGTCCCGCTACCTGACGGACTTCGAGCCGGCGGAAGAGGCGGGGGAGCGCTTTGCCACCACGCTGCTGCTGGAGGTCCCGGACGGGGACCACATCACGCTCATGACCAGCTGCGGCCACCCCCCGCCCCTGCTGCTGAGCCCCGGCGGCGCCGTCACCGCCCCGAGCCTGCATCCGGCGCCACCATTGGGGATCGGCGCAGTCGGCCCGGCGGGCTACACCCTGGACGTGGTCTCCTTCCAACCGGGAGACACGCTCCTGCTCTACACCGACGGCGTCGTCGAGGCGCGCGACGCCTCCGGCGGCTTCTACCCGTTCGGCGAACGGGCCGCCCAGTGGACGGGGACCAGCCCCGAGGTGTTGCTCCACCACATCCGGCGCGATCTCCTCGGCCACGTCGGGGGACACCTCGCCGACGATGCGGCACTCATCGCGCTGCACCGCACACCCACCGTGCACCGCGGTCGACACCCCAGGCGGGGCCTGCACATCGGCGGGTTCGGCCACGGCTCCGACGGCGAGCCGGGTGGGACCCTGTTCCGCATGGCCGGAGCTTCTGGCGGTGCGAACTGACGTCACGTCAAACTGCGCTGTTGTGAGGGGTGTCAAGGGCGCCGTGCCGAACGTGGACGGTGCGTACTTCGGCCGTCGACCCATGCCTGCGGCGGCGCGACGCAGGTCACATCCGTCCATGTCACAGGAGGTCGGGCTATCCCGTCTCAGGGGTGTAGCCACTGACGACCACGAAGGAGCACACCATGGACGCGCGACTGAACTACTTCGCCGACCCGACCGCAGGCAAGGCCCTCAAGTACGTCATGTCGGCGGGCAAGGCGCTCAAGGACTCGCCGCTGCCGGCCGCGACGCAGGAGCTGGTGGCACTGCGCGTGAGCCAGATCAACGGCTGCGCCGGCTGCATCGACATGCACACCAAGGAGGCCGCCGCTGCCGGCGAGACCCCGGTGCGGCTGAACCTGGTGGCGGCCTGGCGGGAGGCCACGGTCTTCACCGAGGCCGAGCGGGCCGCGCTGGAGCTGGCGGAGGAGGGTACCCGGGTCGCGGACGCGGCCGGTGGGGTCGGCGACGAGGTGTGGGCGCGCGCCGCCAAGCACTACGACGAGGAGCAGCTCACCGCCCTGACGATGATCATCTCCTTTATGAACATGGTGAACAGGCTGAACGTCATCACCCGGCAGCCGGCCGGCAGTTACGAGCCCGGGCAGTTCCACTGAACGGCATCGGCAACCGGCTCGGGGCCCGTCTGCGGGCTCCGAGCACCCGGGCTGGGGGACGTTGACCCGGCCTGCCGGTGATCCGGATGATCACCAGAAGACGCCTGCGCCAGCGAGTACGGCCGGGTGGGAGGGGTTCAAGAGGGATGCGGGGGAGATCCGGCGTGAGCAAGGTCGAGGACTTCGAGGAACTGCGGCCGCTGCTGTTCTCGATCGCCTACCGGATTCTGGGCAGCGTGAGTGAGGCAGAGGACGCGGTGCAGGAGACCTGGCTGCGCTTCGACGCCTCGGCGACCCGGCCGACGTCGACCAAGGCCTTTCTGTCCGCCGCGGTGACCCGGATCTCGATCGATGTGCTGCGCTCCGCGCGGGTGCGGCGCGAGGAGTACGTCGGCCCGTGGTTCCCCGAGCCGCTGCTGAGCGATCCGTATCAGGATCCGGCGCGGTCGGTGGAGCTGGCCGACTCGGTGTCGATGGCGGCGCTGCTGCTGCTGGAGCGGCTCAGCCCGCTGGAGCGGGCGGTGTTCGTGCTGCGGGAGGTGTTCGCCCTGGGCTTCGACGAGGTCGCCACGGCGGTGGGGCGTTCGGAGGCGGCATGCCGTCAGCTGCTGGTGCGGGCGCGGCGGCACATGGAGGCCGGGCGGCCACGGTTCGCAGCGGACCGTCAGGAGCGGCAGGAGCTGGCGACGCGGTTCTTCGACGCGCTGAAGAACGGCGATGTGGGCGGGCTACAGAGTCTGCTGGCCGCCGACGTGCAGCTGGTCGGGGACGGCGGTGGCAAGGCCCCGCAGCTGGCCAGGGCCGTCATGGGTGCGGAGAACGTGGCCCGGCTGCTGGGCGCGGTCTTCCCCTGGCTGATCCGGATCGACGTGACGTTCGAGCCGCACGAGGTCAACGGCCAGCCCGGCGCCGTCTTCCGCGACCGGGACGGCAAGGTGAGCCACGCCATGGTCCTCGATGTGCTCGACGGGCAGATCCAGGCCGTCCGCACGGTGAGCAATCCCGACAAGCTCGGCCACCTCGGGCCGGTTGCCGACGTCTGGGCTCTCGACCGCGAGGTGAAGCAGGCCCGTCGGCAGCGGAACTGACCGTGGGTCCGTCGGTCACCGGCGGTTGCCTCTCGCGGTGGCACCCTGAGAAACGGAGTCCTGCCCTCCGGAGTGGAGGCGCGATACGTGACGGGAGCGGCCGATGGCGCACACCGAACAGAACGGCCCGGGCACCCTGGTCGGTGGATCGGATGCACCTCCGCTCGCGGCGTGAACAGGCGTAGGGCAGGTGGAGAGCGGATGCGGAGGGCGACGGACTCCGGAGCGGGCCTCCCGCAGTGGTCGGGTCTGTCGTCGGAGGAAGCCGCGCGGCGACGGGAGCGCCACGGGCCCAACAAGCTCCCGGAGGAGCCGCGGACGCCCGTGTGGCGGCGGGTGTTGCAGCAGCTGCGAGACCCGCTGATCCTGGTTCTGCTGGTGGCCGCCGCCCTGACGATCGCCACCGGTGACCTGTCCGATGCCGCCGTGATCCTGCTCGTGATCACGGTGAACACCGTCGTCGGCGTCGTGCAGGAGGTGAAGGCGGAGCAGGCGGTCATGGCGCTGTCCGCCATGAGCGCCCCCGCCGCCCGGGTGGTGCGGGACGGCGCGGAACGATCCGTTCCGGCTGCCGAGGTGGTGGCCGGTGACCTGGTTCTGCTGGCCGAGGGGGACATCGTTCCGGCTGACGGCGACGTACTGGCCGCGACGTTGCTGCTGTCGGACGAGTCCTCGCTGACCGGCGAGTCCGTGCCGGTGGAGAAGGCCCCGGACAGTGACAGGTCGCGCGGCACGGTGTCGGCGGGCACGGTCATCGTCCGTGGCCACGGACGCATCGCGGTCACCGCCATCGGGGCCGACAGCGCGCTCGGCCGGATCGCCTCCCTGATGGGCGCGGCGCCCGGTCCGACTCCGCTCCAGCACCGGCTGGCGGGGTTCGGCCGCGTTCTGGCGGCCGTCACCGTGGTGCTGTGCGCGGTGGTCCTCGCTCTCGGATTGGTGCGCGGTCAGCCTGTGGAGTTGATGATCGTGGCGGCGATCAGCCTCGCCGTCGCTGCCGTCCCGGAGTCCCTCCCGGCCGTTGTGACGCTCGCTCTCGCGCTGGGAGCTCGGCGGATGGCGGACCGGCACGCCATCGTCCGCCGGCTGCCCGCGGTGGAGACGCTGGGCTCGGTGACCGTGATCGCCACCGACAAGACCGGCACTCTGACCGAGGGGCGCATGCGCGCCGAGCAGCTCTGGACGCCGCACGGAGAGGCCGCAGTCGAGGGTACGGGCTATGAACCTCAGGGCCGGGTCGTTCGCGGCGGTACGTCGGTGACCGCGGGCGATGCGCCCGACCTGGCGGCGTTGCTGTGTGCCGCGATGCTGTGCAACGACGCGGCGCTGGAGCCTCCGTCGGACCGCTCCACCCAGTGGCGTGCGCTGGGCGATCCCACGGAGGCCGCGCTGCTCGTGGCCGGAGCCCGCCTCGGGCTGGACCGGGCCGCGCTGGACCGCGAGCTGCCACGCGTGCAGGAGATTCCGTTCGACAGCGGTCGCAAGCGTATGACGACCGTGCACCGGCGACCGGAGGGCGGGTTGCGGGTCGTGTGCAAAGGGGCGCCGGAAGCGTTGCTCCGGCCGCGGATCCTGGCCGACCGCCCGGACGCGCTCGCCCGTGCGACGGCACGGGCGGAGGTGCTGGCACGCCGCGGATATCGGGTGCTCGCCGTCGCCTCCGCCGACCACGAGGGAACGGTACAGCCCTCCGGGACGTGGGAGTCGGGCCTGTCGCTGCTCGGCCTCGTCGGCATCCTGGACCCGCCCCGGAGCGCGTCCGGGACGACCATCGCCGCCTGCAAGCGTGCCGGCATCGTCCCCGTACTCATCACCGGTGACCATCCGCTGACCGCACGGGCCGTGGCCGAGCGCCTCGGCATCGCCGCCCGCGACGAGGACGTCACCACCGGCCAGCGGATCCGGGAAGGCACGGCGGGCGATCTGACGGGCGTGCGGGTATGCGCCCGTACCACCCCCGAGCAGAAGCTGGACATCGTTCAGGCGTGGCGTGGGGCGGGTCACGTGGTGGCCATGACGGGGGACGGCGTCAACGACGGCCCGGCCCTGCGCCGGGCCGACATCGGCGTGGCCATGGGGCGGCGCGGCACCGAGGTGGCACGCCAGGCGGCCGATCTGGTACTCGCCGACGACAATCCGGCCACGATCGTGTCGGCCGTCGAGGAGGGCCGCCGGGTCTACGCGAACGTGCGCCGCTTCCTGCTCTACGCGCTCGCCGGGGGCACCGCGGAGATCCTGGTCATGCTGCTCGGCCCCTTCCTGGGGATGCCGCTGCCGCTGCTCCCCGCGCAGATCCTGTGGATCAACCTGCTCACGCACGGCCTGCCCGGTGTCGCGCTCGGCGCGGAGCCCGTCGCCCCGGACACGATGCGGCACCCGCCCCGGCCTCCCGAGGAGAGTGTGCTGGGTGCCGGCCTGTGGCCGCGGATCCTGTTCATAGGGGCCTTCGTCGCCACCGTCACACTGGCGGCCGGCGTCTGGGCCCGGGAGACCGGACGCCCCTGGCAGTCCATGATGTTCCTGGTCCTCGGCGCCACCCAGCTCGGCGTGGCGCTCGGATCCCGGGCTCGCCCGGGCACCCTGGCCAACCCTTTCCTGCTGGTCGCCGTGGGCACGGCACTGAGCCTCCAGGCAGCCGGCGTCTATCTGCCCCCGCTGCGGGACCTGCTGGGTACGGAGCCCCTCCCGCCCGTCGACCTGGCGATCGCCTGCGCGTTGTCCGGCCTCGGTCATGTCGTGATGCGCCTCCAGGCGCGGCTGAGACCGGAACGCCCACCGGGTGCGGGCCCGTTGGAGCCGGGGGAGGGTGGGACGCCTGCTGCTCCGGGGCATGGTTGAGCGCCGCAGCGGGGACCTCGCCGGTCTTCGGCGGCGCATGGGGCGCCGGGGAGGCCGGAGGGGGAGGGCACTGCCTCGGGTGTGCTCGGAGCACCGGTGCCCTACGGCGCGGGGGAAGGGCCGGACGGCCCTGTCCGGCCGGCTCGAAAGGTTCCAGGCTGGGTGGTGACGGCGGTCGGACGTTCACCGCGCTCATGTGGGGCCGTGCGAAGCCGGCCGGCTTCCGAGGAGGCGTCACCATGCCGAGCACTCCCATGCCGAGCACTCCGCACCTCGTCAGCGACGTGATGACCCAGCCCGTCGCTGCCGTCGATCACCAGGCCCGCTTCAAGGAGATCGTCCGGACCCTGCGGAGCCGGCGGGTGAGTGCCGTACCGGTGCTCTCGGCCGAGCGGCGGGTGATCGGAGTGGTGTCCGAGGCCGATCTGCTGCCCAAGGAGGGCTTCCGGGAGGCGGACCCGGCAAGGTTGGAGCGGTTGCGGGAGTCCGACGACGTGCGTCGGGCGGAGGCGGTGACGGCCGGGGAGCTGATGACCAGTCCCGCGGTGACGGTACTCGCCGACGCCACGCTGGCCCAGGCAGCCCGGACGATGGCGCGGTCATCCGTCAAACGACTGCCGGTCGTGGACGGAAACGGGCTGCTCGTGGGCATCGTCAGCCGTTCCGACCTGCTGAAGGTGTTCCTGCGGTCGGACGACGACCTCGCGCAGGAGGTCCGCCAGGTCCTCGGGAAGTTGTTCACCGTGCCGGAGAAGGAACTCGACGTGGCCGTCGTCGACGGGGTGGTCACGCTGAGCGGGCACGTCCGCGACCGGTCGCTGGTGCCCGTCATGGCGCGCCTGGTGCGCGGCATCGAGGGAGTGGTGGACGTGAGCTTCGACGTGACGGGCGGTGCCTCGGTACGGGCCGTGCCGTCCGGTGTGAGCTCGCCGTTCTGACCGGGGGCGGTCCCGGCCGGTCGGCCGGAGGTAGGGCCGGACGGCCCCTGCCCCGCACCGGCGGGCACCAGCACGCTGAAGGTGTCGCAGTGGCCCGTAGGGAGGAGGCGTCATGGCGCACACCCCGCACAGCGTCAGCGATGTGATGACCCAGACGGTGGTCGCCGTCGGCCAGGACGCACGCTTCAAGGAGATCGTCGAGACCATGGAGCAGTGGAAGGTCAGCGCGCTGCCGGTGCTCGCGGGGGAGGGGCGGGTGATCGGCGTGGTCTCCGAGGCCGACCTGCTGCCGAAGGAGGAGTTCCGGGACGAGGACCCGGACCGGATGGACCAGCTGCGCCGGCTGGACGACCTGCGCAAGGCCGGTGCCCTGACGGCCGGCGAGCTGATGAGTACCCCGGCGCTGACGGTGCACGCCGGCGACACCATCGCTCAGGCGGCGCGCACGATGGCGCGCAAGTCAGTCAAGCGGCTGCCCGTGGTCGACGGCCAGGGGATGTTGCAGGGCATCGTCAGCCGCGCGGACCTGCTGAAGGTCTTCCTACGCTCCGATGAGGACCTGGCGGCGGAGGTGCGCACGGAGATCGTCGACCGGCTGTTCGCGGACGAGTCGACGGAGGTCGAGGTCAGTGTCGTGGACGGGGTGGTCGCGCTGCGCGGCCGGATCGCTGAACGGGCTCTGCTGCCCGTCGCGGCCCGTCTGGTGCGAGCCGTCGAGGGCGTGGTGGACGTGACGTTCGACGTCCGGGACGAGCGGGAGCCGGATGAGCGGACGGGGCGGTCGTCCCAGGGAGCGGGGCGGTCGACCCGGGGTGAGGAGGTCCGGCGGGTCCGTTGAGTCGGGTTCCGCCGACCGTGTGGGACCGGTCGGCGCGGGAGGCCGGGCGATGCCGGAGAAGGGACATGGCGCGATGACGGAAACGGCCGCCGCCGTCCGCACGGTGTGCGCACTGCTCGCAGACGGAAGCACGGCCCGGCTGCGTCCGGCGTGCCCGGAGGACCGCGAGCAGGTGCTGCGGTTCTACGACGACATGTCGGCGGACAACCTGCGCAGCCGGTTCTTCGTGGTCAGCCGCCGCTCCGGCGAACGGGCGGCCGAACGGCTCTGCGCGCCCGGCGCCCCCGGACACCGCACCCTGGTCGCCCTGCACGGCGACCGGCTGATCGGTGTCGCCGAGTACGAGACCGGAGACGACCCGACCACCGCGGAGATCGCCCTGGCGGTCGCCGACGACTTCCACCACCGCGGCGTGGGCACCCTGCTCCTGGAACACCTCGTACACACCGCCCGGGAGAACGGCATCGTCGCCTTCACCGCCGACGTGCTCGCCGACAACCACCCCGTCCACCGCGTCCTGGCCGACCTCGGGCTGCGCATCACCCGGCGGTACGACGGCAGCACGGTGCACGGCGTCATCCGGCTCGCACCGGACGAGAAGTACCGCTTTGCCGTGGACCTCCGGGGCCGCACCGCCGACATCGCGAGCCTGCGGCCGCTGCTGAGACCACACTCGGTCGCGGTCATCGGAGCCGGGACCAGGCCGGGTTCGGTAGGGCGGGCCGTGCTGCACAACCTGCGCGCGAGCCACTTCGGGGGTCTCCTCCACGCGGTCAACCCGCATGCCCACGCCGTGCTGCACGTCCCGGCGTTCGCCTCCGTAGGGGACCTGCCCCGCGCCCCGGACCTCGCCGTCATCGCGGTCCCGGCCGCTGACGTCCCCGAGGTCGCGGCGCAGTGCGGCCGAGCCGGGGTGCGGGCACTGGTGGTGCTGACCGCCGGCCTCGACGCCGAGCGGACCACGGAGTTGACGGCGGTGTGCCGGCACTGGGGCATGAGGATGGTGGGTCCCGACTGCCTGGGCATCGCCAACACCGAACCGGAGGTCCGGCTGAACGCGACCTTCGCCGTCGGCCGGCCGCTGCCCGGCACCGCCGGCGTCGCCGTGCAGTCGGGCGGAGTCGGCATCGCGCTCCTCGACGGCCTCTCCCGTCTGGGCATCGGCGTCTCCAGCTTCGTCTCGCTCGGCGACAAGCGCGATGTCAGCGGCAACGACTTCCTCCAGTGGTGGGAGTGCGACGACCGGACCGACCTGGCCCTGCTGCACGTGGAGTCGTTCGGCAACCCGCGCGCCTTCTCCCGAACTGCCCGGCGCGTCACCCGCCGGATGCCGGTGCTCACCGTCGATGCCGGACGTTCGGCGGCCGGCCGCCGGGCCGCCGCGTCGCACACCGCGGCCGCGGCCACGCCGACCATGACCCGTCGGGCGCTGTTCACGCAGGCCGGCATCACCGCCGCCCGGACCCTCGGCGAGCTGCTGGACACCGCGGCACTGCTGCACTCCCAGCCACTGCCCACGGGCAGCCGGATCGCCGTCATCTCCAACGCGGGCGGAGCCGGGGTACTCGCCGCGGACGCGTGCGCGGACGCGGAACTCGCCGTCCCCGAGCTGCCCACGAACCTCGTGGCCGAACTCCTCGCCACCCTCCCGGCCGGTGCCAGTGCCGGAAACCCGGTGGACACCACGCCGGCGGTGAGCGCGCCCGCACTGGGCGCGTGCCTGGACCGGATCGCCGCATCCGGTGCGGTGGACGCCGTGCTCACCACCCTGGTGCCGACCGCCCTGGCCACCGCGGTGGGCACCGACCTGGCCACCGCGCTGACCTCCTCGGGACACCCGGCACGAGCCCGCTGCCCGGTCGTCGCGGTCCTGCTCGACCAGCCGGAACGCGTCCGCCTGCTCCGCGCCGACGACGGGCGGACGGTGCCGGCGTACGGCGAGCCGCGGTCGGCGGCGCGTGCTCTGAGGCACGCCGCCGAACGCGCCCGCTGGCTGGCCCGGCCGCAGGGGCACGTCGTGGAGCCGGTCGGTGCCGATTCCACGGAAGCACGCGCTCTTGTCGCGGAGTTCCTCGCCCAGGACCCGGCCGGCGGCTGGCTGGACGCCCGGCAGACCGCACGGCTCCTTGAGTGCTACGGCGTTCCTCGGGCGCCGCAGGCCTACGTCACCACCGAGCAGGAGGCAGTCGAGGCCGCCGGCCGCGTGAGGGGCCGCTCCGGCGCAGCGGTGGCCCTGAAGGCACAGGGGCCCGGCATGGTCCACAAGACCGAGCGGGGCGGCGTCCTGCTGGACCTCCGCGGCGAGCGCGACGTCCGGTCCGCCTACCGCGACCTGACGGCCCGGCTCGGCACGGCGATGACCGGGGCGCTGGTCCAGCCCATGGTGGAGCGGGGAACGGAGCTGCTCGCCGGGGTGGTGCAGGACGAGGTGTTCGGCGCGCTGGTGGTCTTCGGCCTCGGCGGCACCACCAGCGAGCTGCTGGCCGACCAGGCGGCCCGCCTCGCGCCGCTGACCGATACCGACGTCCACGAGCTGATCACCGCGCCCCGCTGTGCACCGCTGCTGTTCGGCTATCGAGGCGCCGAGCCGGTTGATCTCGCCTCCCTGGAGGCACTGTTGGCGCGGCTCTCCCGGATGGCCGACGACCTTCCGGAGCTTGCCGAGGCCGAGTGCAACCCCGTGATCGCCCGGCCGGACGGCAGCACCGTCGTGGACGCCCGGGTCCGTCTGCTGCCGCGCCGGGCGGCCGATCCGTCGCTGCGCCGACTTCCGTGAGGTCGGGCAGCCGGTGTCAATGTGTGTGGAGGAAGGGCCCGAAATGAAGCGTCGACGGGTCGGGGCCGTCATGACCGGCGATGTCGTCCGAGCGCGCAGCGGGACGCCGGCACATGAACTGGCGTGCTGGATGGCGGAGTTCGGCATCAACGGCGTGCCCGTGGTGGACTCCGACGACAGGGTGCGCGGGGTCGTCTCGGCCACCGACCTGGCACGTGCACGGAGCGCGGGCCGCGGCTTGGACCACTGCACCGCGGAGACGGTGATGTCCGCTCCGGCCCATACCGTCCGCGCCGACGATTCGGTCGTCCGGGCTGCCCGCCTGATGTCCGCGCACGGCATCGAGCGGCTCCCCGTCGTGGACGAGGAGGCACGCCTCGTCGGCATGCTCACCCGGCGGGATGTGCTCAGGCTCTTCGCCCGCTCCGACGAGGAGATCCGGGACGAGGTGATCGACGAGATCGTGGTGCGGACGCTGTGGCTGAGCCCGCGGAGTGTGGACGTCTCGGTCCGTGACGGGGTGGCGACCCTCAGCGGGAGCCTGGACAGCAGCGGCCAGGTGGCCGTCCTGGTGCGGATGGTGCGGCAGGTCGACGGTGTCACCGGGGTGGTCAGTCGGCTCGTCCACCGAGGCGAGTCGGCGTACCCGGGGCCGGGGCCGGCCTTCGACCGGGGCGGCTTCCGGCCGTGACGCCCGGCGCGACGGACGTCCCCGCCCATGGGCCGTTCGGCCCTGGCGCAGCGACCATCGACTCATTGGTCGCGGGTCGGGCGCCGAGCAGGATCGATAGCGAGGGGCGTTCGCTCCGCCCACCGGACGCGTTGACTGAGGAGCAACCATGGGCAACGTAATGCAACGCCACCCGTCGCGGACTCTCGCGATGCAGGACGTGTTCGACCGGCTGGAAAGCGGAATCCTCGGCGGACCATGGCACTTCGGCACGCACGAGATCCGCATCGAGGAGACCCTGGGCGAGGATGCGTACCAGGTCAAGGCAGAGCTGCCGGGGATCGACCCGGAGAAGAACCTCGCGATCGATGTCACCGGCGATGTGCTGACCCTCCGCGCCGAGCGGGAGGAACGCACGGAGACCAAGGAGACCTCCGAATTCCACTACGGATCCTTCGCCCGCGCCGTCCGGCTGCCCGCGGGAGCGCGCGGCGACAAGGCCACCGCGGACTACACCGACGGCATCCTCACGGTCCGGGTCCCGCTGGAAGGAAAGAAGGACGAGACCACCAAGATCGCCGTCACCCGGGGCACCAAGAAGAGCTGAGACAGCGACCGGCAGCCGCCGGGCCGCGGAGCACCGCCCGCGGCCCGACGGTTTGTCCACACCGTCCTCAGTGACCACCGTCGGCATGGCCCGCGAGGTCCCGCTCGATCCGTGCGACGAGTGGGCCGACAGCGGCCGCGACGGACGGCGACAGGCCGGTGCCCGGGCCGGTGTCGGCGGCCTCCACGGCGTAGACGAGCAGCTCACCGGGCAGCCGGCCCAGCACCCGGGCCAGCTCCACCGCATCGCCCAGCGCGAAGCCGTGTGAGCTGGTCTCGCCGCAGGGCCTGCGGGACGGCGCGCCGTGGACGCGGAAGCGGTGGACGCGGCCGGGCCGGGACGGACGGGCGCGGGCGGCATCCACGACGATCGCCAGGCGGGCGCCTTCCCAGGCACCGATGACGCGGAGGGGTTCCCCGTCGGTGCGCACGAGGCCGGTGCCGCGGGGGAGCCGCCGCTGTGCGAGCCCGGTAACGACCGCCCAGCCCACGCCGTCGTCGCGGCGGTGGTCGTTCCCGATGCCGATGACGGTGACCCGTGCGGTGGAGTCGGAGGAGTCCATGGCATCGGTCCTTCCCCGCACTCGCCCCCGCCGAGTCGTCCGGCACGACCCAGGGGCCGTCCGGGGCACCCGTAGCGCTGGATGGAGCACAGCTCGGATCGTCGTCCCACTTCGGGGCCGCGACCGGTCACATACTGACCGCGTTGGCGCAGATCCGCACCGAAAGGCGGCCGATGACGGGCGAGGAAACCACCGCGGTGATCGGGCCGGAGGGGCTGGCGGCGCTCGTCCGGGTCCTGGTCGCGCGCGGCCGTACGGTCATCGGGCCGACCGTGCGCGACGGAGCGATCGTGCTGGCCGAGCTCACCGACGGCGACGACCTGCCGTACGGCTGGGGCGTCGAGCTGGAGGCCGGCCACTACCGGGTCAGGCCCCGTGAGGACGGCGCGGCGTTCGCGCACAGCGCCGGTCCGCAGTCGTGGAAGACCTATCTGCACCCGCAGCGTGAGCGGCAGTGGAGCGCCGACCGCGGGCCCGACGGCGCATGGGCGGTGACCGAGGACGACACCCCGCCGCCGTCGTACGCGTTCCTCGGCGTCCGGCCGTGCGACCTGAGGGCGATCGCCGTACAGGACCGGGTGCTGGCCGGCGGGCCGCACAGCGACAGCAGGTACCGGGCCCGCCGCGAACGGGCCTTCCTGGTCGCCGTGGAGTGCACCGAGCCGGGAGCCACCTGCTTCTGCACGTCCATGGGCACCGGGCCGGCCGTCGACGGCGGCTACGACCTGGCGCTGACCGAGGTGGTCGACGGCGGTGGGCATCGCTTCTGGGCCCGGTCCGGCAGCGACGAGGGCGCGTCGGTGCTGGCGGAGCTGCCTCGCCAGCCGGACGACCCCTCGGTCGCCACCACGGCACGGGAGCGGGTCGACGCGGCGGCCGGCCGGATGGGCCGCACCATGCCCGAGGTCGACCTCCAGGTGCTGATGCGCGAGACCCTGCACGCCGACCGCTGGAACGATGTTGCCGCCCGCTGTCTGACCTGCGGCAACTGCACCATGGCGTGCCCGACCTGCTTCTGCACCTCCGCCGAGGACGTGACCGACCTGACCGGCGACCACGCCGAGCGGTGGCGGCGCTGGGAGTCCTGCTTCGACCTGGAGTTCACCCATCTGCCGGGCGGGCCGGTCCGCGCGACCGGCCACAGCCGCTACCGGCAGTGGGCCACCCACAAACTCGGCACCTGGTACGACCAGTTCGGCAGCTCGGGGTGCGTCGGCTGCGGGCGGTGCATCGTGTGGTGCCCGGTCGGCATCGACATCACCGAGGAGGCCCACGCGCTGCACGCGGAGCGCGCGGCCGGCGGCGCACAGGGCGAGGCCACGGCGTGACGGCCGACCGGCCCGGACTCCTCGGGGCGCTGCCGCCGCCGCACCGCGACCGGTTGCTCGCCCTGGCCCATGAGGTCTCCTTCCCCGCCGGTCTGCGGATCTTCGACGAGGGCGGCGCGGCCGACCGGTTCTGGATCATCCGCTCCGGGACCGTCGCGCTGGACGTGCACGAACCGGGCCGCGGCACGGTCGTCGTCGAGACCCTGGGCGAGGGCGAACTGCTCGGCTGGTCCTGGCTGTTCGAGCCCTACCAGTGGCACCTCGGCGCGCGGACCCGCGCCATGGTGACGGCGTACGAGTGCGATGCACGGGAGGTCCGCGCCGCGATCGACGCGGACCCGGCCTTCGGCCTGGCGGTCACCCGCTGCGTCGCGGCGGTGGCCATCGGGCGACGGCTGCGAGCCGCCCGTACCCGCCTGCTGGACCTCTACGGCCCGCCCGGCGGCGCGTCGCGCACCGGAGCCGGGGGAGCGGCGCCGTGACCCCGGCCCGCCCGGACCTCGTGCCGGTTCCCTACCGGGTGCTCGCGCGCACGGACGAGACCCCCGACACCGCGGAGCTCGTGCTCGACCCGGTGGCGGCGCCCCTGCCGCCGTTCGTCCCGGGCCAGTTCGCGATGGTGTACGCCTTCGGCATCGGTGACATCCCGCTGTCGCTGAGCGGCCTGGACGGCCACCGGCTGACCCACACCGTCCGCGCGGTCGGAGCGGTCTCCCGCGCCCTGCACGGCCTCTCGCCCGGAGCGACGGTCGGCGTCCGCGGGCCGTTCGGCACCGGCTGGGAGCTGCCCGCCGCCCAGGGACGCGATCTCCTGGTCGTCGCCGGTGGGCTGGGCCTGGCGCCCTTGCGCCCGCTGGTCCGTGCCGTGCTCGCCGCCCCCCGGCAGTACCGGCGGCCGACCGTCCTCATCGGCACCCGCACCCCCGGTGACCTGCTCTGCACCCGGGACGTCGAGGCCTGGCGGGCCGCCGGTGCCCGGGTCCACGTCACCGTCGACCGGCCGGACGACGGCTGGCAGGGGGACGTCGGGGTGGTCACCGCGCTCCTCGACCGCGCGGAGTACGACCCCTCGAACACGGCGGCGTTCGTCTGCGGACCGGAGGTGATGATGCGGGCCGCCGCCCGCGACCTCGTCCACCGCGGGCTCGCCCCGGACCGGATCCGGGTATCGCTGGAACGCACCATGCACTGCGGCACCGGCCACTGCGGCCACTGCCAGCTCGGCCCGCTGCTGCTGTGCCGGGACGGCCCGGTCGTCCCCTGGTACGGCGCCGAACCCCTGCTCCGCGTAAGGGAGTTGTGAGATGGCGACATCGCCCGGCAGGACCACGTCCGATCGGCGGCCGAAGCTGGCCGTGTGGAAGTTCGCCTCCTGCGACGGCTGCCAGCTCACCCTGCTCGACTGCGAGGACGAACTCCTCGCCATCGCCGACCGGGTCCGCATCACCCACTTCCTGGAGGCGTCCAGCGCGCCCGGACCAGGCCCCTACGACCTGTCCCTGGTCGAGGGCTCGGTCACCACGGAGGAGGACGCCGAACGGATCCGGCAGATCCGCGCCGCCTCCCGCCGGCTCGTCACCATCGGCGCCTGCGCCACCGCCGGCGGGGTCCAGGCACTGCGCAACTACGCGGACGTCGCGGAGTTCCAGGCCGCGGTCTACGCCCGGCCGGACTACATCGACACCCTCGCCACCTCCACCCCCATCAGCGCCCACGTCCCCGTCGACTTCGAACTGCGCGGCTGCCCCATCGACCGCGGCCAGCTCGTCGAGGTGATCACCGCCCACCTGGCCGGCCGCACGCCCGACGTGCCCGCCCACAGCGTGTGCTTCGAGTGCAAACGCCGCGGCACCGTCTGCGTCACCGTCGCCCACGGCACCCCCTGCCTGGGGCCGGTCACCCACGCCGGCTGCGGCGCGCTCTGCCCGGCCTACGACCGGGGCTGCTACGGCTGCTTCGGCCCGTCCAACTCCGTCAACTTCCCCTCGTTCATCCCGCTGCTGCGCCGCGACGGGATGGACACCCTCGACGTGGTCCGGGTCCTGCGCACCTTCAACACCGGCGCACCGGAATTCGACGCGGTGTCGAGAGAGGAACTCCAGCGGTGACACAGCGGGAGACCAAGGTGCTCCGCGTGGACTCCCTCGCCCGCGTCGAGGGCGAGGGCGCGCTGCACCTGCGCCTCGACGACGGCCAAGTCGCCGAGGCCCACCTGAAGATCTACGAACCGCCGCGGTTCTTCGAGGCGTTCCTCCGCGGGCGCTCCTACACCGAGCCGCCCGACATCACCTCCCGGGTCTGCGGGATCTGCCCCGTCGCCTACCAGATGAGCGCCTGCCGAGCCGTCGAGGACGCCTGCGGCGTCACCGTGGACGGGCAGCTGGCCGCCCTGCGCAGGCTGCTCTACTGCGGCGAGTGGATCGAAAGCCAGACCCTCCACATCTATCTGCTGCACGCCCCCGACTTCCTCGGCCACGACAGCGTGATCGACCTCGCCCGCACCCACCTCGCCCACGTCGAACGGGGACTGGCGCTGAAGCAGACCGGCAACGCGGTCATCGAACTGCTCGGCGGCCGCGCCATCCACCCGGTCAACGTCCGCCTCGGCGGCTTCCACCGCGTACCGACCAGACAGGAACTGCGGCCCCTGGCGGAACGGCTGCGCCGTGCCCGCGACGCCGCGGAGGCCACCGTGCGCTGGGTGGCCGACTTCGACTTCCCGGACGCCGGAATCGACACCGCACTCCTCGCACTCGCCGAACCCGGCAGCTACGCCATCGACTCCGGCACCCCCACCGCCATGCCGGCCCCGAGCACCGCCGGCCTGCCCCCGGACAGCGACCGAGCCCTGCCCACCCGCAGCTTCCCGGTCCACGCCTTCCCCGAGCACGTCACCGAGACCCAGGTACCGCACTCCACCGCCCTGCACTCGCTGCTCGACGGGCGCCGCCACCTGACCGGGCCGCTCGCCCGCTACGCCGTCAGCGGCCGCTGGCTGCCGCCCGAGGTGCTCCGCATCGCGCGCGAGGCCGGGCTCGGCGATCCCCGTGACGGAACGGTGTGCCGCAACCCGTTCCGGAGCATCGTCGTCCGAGCCGTCGAGGTGATGTACGCGGTCGACGAGGCGCTGCGCCTCATCGACGGGTACGACCCCCCGCCCCGTCCCCATATCGACGTCTCCCCACGGGCGGCCACCGGCCACGGCGCGACCGAGGCACCCCGCGGCCTCCTCTACCACCGCTACACCCTCGACACCGACGGGACCGTCATCGAAGCCGACCTGGTCCCGCCGACCGCCCAGAACCAGGCCGCGATCGAGCACGACCTACGGCGCGCCGTGCAGGACCGCCTGGACTCCGGCAGCCGCGGCACGGACGCGGAGCTGACCGCGCTGTGCGAACGGGTGATCCGCAACCACGACCCGTGCATCTCCTGCTCCACCCACTTCCTCGACCTGACCGTCGAGCGGGGCTGATCCCCGACCCATCGGACAGACCCCATGGCCACCCGGGGTCCTCCAGCCCCAGCGTGGTGCCACCCGGCCCTACCGGCGCCGCCGCGCGGCGCGGCACGCTCAGGAGCACGGGGTTCCGGCGCCGGGCCGCTTCGCGGCTCGTCTCCGGGGCGTGCGGCCTGTCTCCGGGAGGAGAAGAGACATGAGCAGCAACGATCCGAGCAACCCGGTGGTGGCCGGGGTCTCCCGTTCGAAGACGGCGCGCGGCGCGGTGGAGTGGGCAGCGGACGCGGCGGTCCGGCGCGGACGCCCGCTGTGCCTGGTGCACGCCCAGGAGTGGCCGGCCGGAGCCGCACCGAAGGACCGGCACGACACACCGGACCAGATCTGGGCCTCGCACTTCCGGGCCTCCGGACAGGCCCTGCTGGACCACCACAAGGACTCCGTGGCAGGGCGGGCACCCGGCCTCCGGACCACGACGCGTCTGGAGGCCGGCCACCCGACCGCCGTGCTGCGGGAAGCCGCCGAGGACGCCGTGCTGCTCGTGGTCGGCGGACACCAGGTGTCCGGACCGGGGGAGGCGGTCACCTTCACCACGGTCGGGCGGTCACTCGTCGGCCACCCTCCGTGCCCCGTCGTCCTGGTCCCCGGGGACATCGCCCGTTACGACCCGCTCGGGCCCGTCATGGTGGGGGTAGACGGCTCGGCGGCCTCGGCTCCCGCGGTGGCCTTCGCGTTCGAGGAGGCGGCCCTGGGCGAGGCGGAGCTGCTCGCGGTGCAGGTACGTCGGCCGCGTCACGGGGACTGGCCGGAGGACATCCGGGAGTCCTTCATCGACGTATCGGAGGCGATCGCCGGCTGGCGGGAGAAGTACCCGCAGGTCACGGTGCGACAGAAGGTCCTGGTGGGGCAGCCGGCGGTGCAACTGGCCGAAGCGGCCACCGAGGCGCGCTGCCTGGTGGTCGGGTCGCGCGGGCTGGGCGGGTTCCGGGGCCTGGTGCTCGGCTCCACCAGCCGCACGCTCTCCCACTTCGCACCGGGCCCGCTGGCGGTCGTACCTCGTGAGGCCCGTGTGGACTGACCCGGGCTGCCGACGGGGACGACGGCCGGACCGGGTCACGTCCCGGACGCGCCCGAGCCGTGCCCGGTGTCACCGCGCGCCCGAGCCGCGCCCGGTGTCACCGGTCGGCGGTACCGGTGCCCCGGGAACGCGGATGCGCCGCCCGGTGAGGCGGGTCGGCCGGATGGTGATCCACTGGTACCCGCCACCGCCCACCCACGGGGCCGAGTACGCCTGCTCTTCGAGCGCGCGGGACGCGTAGAAACCGGTGACGACCTCGGCGGGCCCCACGGCCAGCACACTCCATCCCTGGCTGAACGCGTCGTCGATGTGGTCGACCTCCAGCGCGGCCTCGTGGCCGGCCACCGCGGCCGGACCGGAGTTCGCGTGGGTGCGGTAGGCGATCACGCCCTCGGCGACGGTGTAGTTGACGGGGAAGACGGCCGGGGCGTCGTCGAGGGTGACGGCCACCCTCCCGACGCCGTGCGTGGAGAGCAGTTCCCAGCATTCGGCGGGGCCGAGCACCAGCACCTCGGGGTGGGCGCCGGCCTTGCCGGGGCCCTCGGGAAGGTCGGTGGTGCGGCCCGTCAGGTCGGCGACCGTGGTGTCCAGTGCGGCGGCGAGGCGCAGCAGGAACCCGATGTCCGGTTCGGCCCCGTGCTCCTCGACGTACTGGAGATAGCCGGGTGAGGCGGCGGCCCGGGCCGCGACCTCCTCCCGGGTCAGCCCCAGCTGCTGCCTGCGCAGCGCGGCGCGCCGGCCCAGGTCACTGCGGGGCTGCCCCGGCCGGGCGCCGGATCCGGGTGCCTTGTCGGTCGTCATCACGCACACATCCTCTCGGCGAGCGGGGTCCGGCCGTGTCCGTCCGGACGGGTTCAGTCGTGCGGCACGATCGCCACGGGGCAGGGAGCGTGATGGACGGCCGCATGGACGACATGACCGATCCGAGGGACCGCGCGGCCGATGTGCCGCCGGCCGACGATCAGCAGCTGGGCGTCCGCCGCGCCGTGCAGGAGGGCGGGTGCCGGACTCTCCATCACCACGCGTTCCTCCACCCGTACGTCCCGGAACTTCTCCCGCCAGGGGCGCAGCGCCTCGGACAGCTCCTGGCGCGCGATCCCGGCCTCCTCCTCGGCGGCGGCCCGCTCCTTGGCAGCACCCTGTTCGGAGGCGAACAGCGGAAGGTCTCTGCCGTGCACCGCGTGGAGCGGGACGGCCCGCCGGGCGGCGGTCTCGAAGGCGAAGGCCAGCAGCCCTTCAGACGGGGCATGCAGGCTCACGCCGACCGCGATGCCGTCGCCGTCCTCGGTGGGCGGGATGTCCTGCCGTGCCCGGACCAGGACGACCGGGACCGCGACCCGAGGCACCAGGTCGAGGCCGGTCTCCCCGAGTGCGAAGCGCGCCGCCGGTCCCAGCCCCCGCGACCCCAGGACGAGCAGATCCGCCTGCTCGGCGGCTTCGACCAGGGCGTCCAGCGGCGGTTCGTGCACCAGGCTCACGTCGACCGACAGCCCCGGGTGCGCCGACACGACCGTGGCCCTTGCCTCTTCGAGGATGCGGTCCGGCCAGTGCGGGGACTCCGTTGCCGTGGACGGTGCGCCGCGCGGTCCGGCGGTGAGCGGGTGCCAGGCGGTCAGGATCCGCAGCCGGGACTGTCGCAGCCGCGCCTCGTGTGCCGCCCAGCGCGCCGCCGCCAGGGCCTGGAGGGTGCCGTCCACCCCGACGGTGACGACGTTCCTCATCACGGCGACCGCCTCTCCGGCGAGCGGCCCTCGTCGACCCTGTCGTCCGGTTCGCCAGGGGCCGGAGTTCCCTTCAGGTCCTCGGACACCGACACCACCCCGTCGACGCTCGCGCACATCCGCACCAGCACCGGAATCAGCAACGGGTCGGTCACCGTGCCGTGCAGCGCCACCTGGCCCCGCACGACCTCGGCGGTGACCCCCGACGCGCCGAGACGTGCCGTGCGCCCGATGACCTCGTGGGTGATCTCCTCCTGGATCGCGTCGTCCCTGCGCAGGAAGACGCGCAGCAGATCGCTGCGGCTGACGATGCCCAGCAGCGTGTCCGTCTCGTCGACCACGGGGAGCCGCTTGACGCTCTGCACCTCCATCAGGCGTGCCGCCTCCACCACCGTCCACTCGGGATGGGCGCACACCGCGGGGGCGGACATCAACTCACCGGCGGTGCGGCCCTCCGCCCGGGCCCGCTCCCACGCCTCCAGATACGGCAACGGGGTCCTGCCGGACAGATCCGATCGATCGGCCGCCTTCCGCAGCAGATCGGCCTCCGAGACGATGCCGGCCGGTCTGCCGAGACCGTCGAGCACCGGCACGGCGCTCACCGCGTTGTCGGCGAGCGTCTGCACGATCTCCTTGAACGGGGTGTCGAGCCGGACGCTCACGACCTTCCGGGTCATCAGCTCACCTATCGTGCGGTGCTCCATCTCCGCCTCCTTCGGCCGCGGCGGCCGGCCGTGCGGCCACACCTCCAGCGTGGCCGGCCCGTGGACGCCGGGCATGAGCCACTCGGCCCCAACAGCCGGCCGGCCGTCCCCGCGGGCCGACCGGTCCGCGGCGAGACCCCGACGGCGTACGACAATCGCCGCTCGGCGCCCGGGCCGGGCCGGAGGCCCCGCCGGAAAGGGCCGGTCAGCCCCCGCACAGGGCCCGACCGACCCTCCACTTCCGTGGCCGTGCGCGCTTCCCTGGACATGACGAGGAGGACGCGAGGACGCGGAGCAGCGGAGCGAAGCCGCGCACCGCGCAATCCGGGCCCGCGAGAAGTGGGCGGTCCTCCTCGCCTCTTTGCGTGTGCGCGCACCGAGGCCGTTCGGCCCATCACCTCGCGCCGAAGAGTCCCTGTACCGGGCACCGTGCGCGTGCGCACTCTGGTGGCGACCGGCCAGGCAGATCCGGCGGCCGTACGCCACCGCCGCGAACCCGGGAGACACCACCATGACCACGACACCCTTGCTCAATGTGCTCCCAGCCGAAGGGCGGGCCCGCCTGATGCAGTTCGCCGACGAGGTGTCGTTTCCGGCGGGGACGCGGATCTTCGAAGAACGTGGGCTCGCCGACCGCTTCTGGATCATCCGCACCGGCTCGGTCAACCTCGACATCCGAGTAGCGGGGCGGCGGCCGACCGTCGTCGAGATGCTCGGCCACGGCGATCTGCTCGGGTGGTCGTGGTTGGTGCCTCCGTACGCCTGGCGCATGGGAGCGGAGGCATTCACCCCCGTGCGGGCCTATGAGTTCGACGCGACGGCGGTACGCGCCCTGTGCGACGCGGATCCGGCACTCGGCCTGGCGGTGACCCGCCGGGTCCTCGACGTCGTCGCCCGCCGCCTCCAGGCCACGCGGCTTCGTCTGCTCGACATGTACGGCCCCGGAGCAAGCACCATGCCGGCCCCGCCGTGAAGGCGATGGCCCTCGCCCTCGCCGCGGCTCCGGAGGAGGGACAGACCCATGCGGGTACGTGAGGTGATGCGCAGTCCGGTGGTGACGGTCACGCCCGACACCACGCTGGCGGAGACCGCCCGGCGGATGGCGGAGAGCGTCGTCGGATGCGTCGTGGTGACGTCCGGTCCGGCGATCCACGGCATGGTCACCGACCGGGACGTGACCGTGCGCGGATTCGCCGTCGGGTTGAGTGCGACCTCTCCGGTCAGCAGTGTGATGACCGCGCCGGTCCGCACCGTCGGGGCGGACGACGATGTGGACGAGGCGTACCGCATCATGCGCCGGGCGGGCGTGCGCCGCCTGCCCGTCGTGGACGAGGGCCGGCTCATCGGGCTGGTGGCGCTCGACGACCTGCTCATGGACGTGGCACGACGCCTCGGCGAGCTGCTGGGACCGCTGTCGTGGTGCGCACTGGCCGAGCCACCCGGCCCGCCGCGTTCCACCGAGCGCGCGGGCGAAGGGGACCGGGCCCCGGGACTGTCCGCCCTCCCGCATGAGCGGCCGGTGGCGGATGTGCGACCGCGGTAGCGCGGGTGGCATCCGTCTCCCCCGGGCGTGCGGTGGTGTCTGCGCCGGCCGTGGCGAGGGCCTCAGCGGGTGTTGCCGGCAGAACTCACGGGCACACTGACGGGCGCCCCGGAATCGGTGGATGCCGAGGTCGCCGATCGGCGCTGCCGGTAGGCCCGTTGCCGGCAGGCGCGGGAGCAGTAGTCCCGTGGACGTCCCCTGTGCACCCCGTCGAACTCGGCGCCGCAGACCGCGCACCGCCCTGCGGGGGGCTGCGCTTCAGCGACACCATTTGCGTCACGCTTTTCGTCACTTCGGCGCCGAATGAGCAGTTCGACGCCGTCGAGAGTGCGGGCGAGGCCGAAGTCGAAGGGGTCCTCGGGCTCGTCGAAGCCACCGGCCTGCCACAGGCGACCGAGCGCGGGGTACGGGGACATGTGCGCGACCAGTTCCTCCCGGCTGCGCCACCACTGCGCGTTCGAGATGCCGGACTCCCGTTCCTCGCGAAGGGCTTCGTGGGCCTGCTGGGCGGCGGTCGTCACAAAGCCGCCGACCAGCGAGACCATCGCGATCGCCTCGGAAGCCCGCAACCCCGTCCGCTCGGCGATCCGCAGCGCGCGGTCGTAGTCGGCCATGATGTTCGGGCCGGGCAGTCGCCGGCTGCCGGCGGTGTGCGCAAGCCACGGATGCCGTAGGTGCAGGGCCCAGCGCGCACGGGCCCACGCCTCCATGCCGCTGCGCCAGTCGCCGTTCTCGGGCTCGGGGTGGTCGGGTGCGACCATGTCGAGTTCGCCGACCACGGTGTCCCGCATCAGCTCGATCAGCTCCGCCTTGCCGGGTACGTGCCGGTAGAGCGACATCGTCGTGAAGCCCAGCCGCTCGGCCACCCGCCGCATGGACAGCGCGGGCAGCCCTTCGGCGTCGGCGACCTCGATCGCCGCCGCGACGATCCCGGCCAGGTTCAGCCCCGCTCTGCCGTGGCTCTCCTTGGCGCCCCAGAGCAGCTCGACGGTGCGTCCAGGATCGGCCGCCGTGTTCTCCTCGGTCATGCGCACTCCCCTTCCCATCCTTGACGTCCACCCTAGTCCGGTGTTTATGGTGTACGCATACGTGTACGGCATACACACCTTGGGGGGAAGGTACACCCATGCTCGACGACCAGCCCGACCAGCCCGACCAGCCCGATCAGTCAGGGCAGCTCTACGTGGCGCCCTGGGGCCGCGACTCCTGGCCCGGCACGCTCGACCGGCCGTTCGCCACCCTGCCCGCCGCACAGCGGGCCGTTCGTGCCCGCACCGCGTCACTCCACTCCGACCTCGTGGTCAACCTCCGCACCGGAACATACGTCCTGGACGCCCCCTTCACTCTGGACGCCGACGCAGGAGACTCGGGCGAGCATGGCCACCGGGTCGTCTACCAGGCCCATGGATACGGAACTCCCCAGCAGGAGAAGGCCGTTGTCAGCGGTGGCCGGGCGATCACCGGGTGGCACCCCGGCGAGGTGGACGGCGCCTGGCGGGCGGAGGTGGGGTCGTTGGAGACCCGGCAGCTGTATGTGAACGGCCGTAGAGCGCCCAGGGCCTCGTTCAGTCCCGGCCTTCCGGGCAGCGTGACGAAAACCGAGACCGGTTACGTCACGGACAGTACGGCTCCGCAGAGCTGGCAGGACCCGACGAGCATCGAGTTCGTCTTCCCGTGGGTGTACCCGTGGTCGGAGGCCCGCATCCGGGTCGCCGAGATCACCGGTGATGCGCGGTCCACGACCATCACCCTCGCCCAGCCCGCCTTCGACTGGGCCCGCGAGCTCTACACCGCCACCTGGGTCGGCGGCAAGCCGGAGAGCCCCGAGAGCCCCGAAAGCCCCGAAAGCCGCCGGGACACACGGTGGGACGGCCTGGCCCGGCCGAGTTCGGCGGAGAACAGCGTGAGCTTCCTGGCCGAGCCGGGCACCTTCGTCCTCGACCGGCGCACCCCCGGGCGCCACGTCCTGCACTACCTGCCACTGCCCGGCGAGGACCCGTCCGAAGCCGAGATCATCGCTCCGGTCCTGGAGAAGCTGGTCGTCGGCCGGGGAACCGAGGAGAATCCGCTGCACGATGTGACGCTGCGCGGCCTGACCTTCTCCCACGCCGGCTGGACCGAACCGGACGGACCCCACGGGTTCCTGCACTTCTTCGCCAACACCTACTACGGCGGAGGGGAGCTGCACAAGGTCGAACTCGCCGAAGGCAACGCCCATGTGACGATCCCGGCAGAACCCCGGCTCCTGCCGGCCAACGTCGAGTTCACCGCCGCCGTGCGGGTCGCCCTTCACGGCAACAGGTTCACCCGGCTCGGCGCCGGGGCGATCGGCTTCGCCGGCCCGGGCCGCGACAACGCGGTCGTCGGCAATCGGATCGAGGACGTCTCCGGCAGCGCCGTGACCGTCGCCTCCGGCACCGGTACCCGGATCCAGCAGAACCTGATCCACCACATCGGCCGCGAGTACCACGGCTCACCCGCCGTCTGGGTGACCGACGCGCGCGAGGTGACGGTGGCTCACAACGAGATCCACGACGTGCCGTACAGCGGGATCGTCGTCACCGGCGGCAGCCATGCCGCCCGGGTCCAGATCATCGAGAACCTCATCCACCACACCATGACGGTGCTTGCCGACGGCGGCGGCATCTACCTCAACGGCGTCCAGGGGAGCTCCTACGCCGAGGGCACCCTGGTACGGGGCAATGTCATCCGCGACACCGTCACCCCCTACAACTTCGGCCTCTACACCGACTACGGTGCCGCGTGGGTGACCGTGCAGGGCAACGTCGTCCACCGCAGTGACACCCCGATCGTGCTACAGGTGACGCCCCCGCTGGAGAACGTGGCCTTCCTCGACAACTTCTGGGACGACCACCCTGCCGGGGCCGACTCCCCGCCGAGCGGAGTCACCCTCGCCAGGAACACGGTGCTGCCGAGGGACGGCTTCGAGGAGGCTCTGGCCGCCGACCCCGCCGGCGCCGCCATCCTGGCTTCCGCAGGCCGGTCCGCTCCGCCCGTCGGCCCGAGCCCCGGCCGGGCCGAGTGACCCTGGTGGCCGCCGGGGTAGTCGCCGAGATACAGCGTGTGATGGGCCCGGAGGTCAGCGGCTGGCGGCCAGGCGCCTCGTGAGGCGCCTGGTGGGGGAGACGTGAGGCGACTCGTGGAGGGAGAGGGGCCGGCCCGGCCGGACGAGGTGTCCGGTCGGCCGGTCCGGGGGGACCATGGAAGCCGAAGCACCCACCGGACGTGGGGACGGGCCGCATCCGTCAGCGGGGCCGTGGACCGTGTCGGGGCGAGTGCCCGCGTGGTCCGGCGAGCGGAAGGAGGCCCGGGTGAGCGCAGCCGACGGCCCTCCGACCGGTCCCGATGAGCCGGAAGGCGTGTCGCCCGAGCCGAGCGGACTGCTGGATCTCCTCGGTGTCGCAGCGGTGCTGCTGGACTCCGAGGGGCGGATCGTCCTGTGGAGCCCGCAGGCCGAGGACCTGTACGGATACCCGGCCGAGGAGGCGCTCGGGCAGTACGCCGCCCAGCTGCTCGTCAACGAAGAGCACTGGGACCTGGTGCTCAAGGAATTCACCGAGGTCATGGAGACCGGTAAGAGCTGGGGCGGTGCGTTCCCGGTGCGGCACAAAGACGGCACCGCGCGACTGGTGGAGCTGCGCAACATGCGGCTGCTCGACGACCGCGGCGACTTCTACGCCCTCGGCCTCGGCACCGACTCGCCGACGCTGCGCGAGGTGGAGCGGGACGTCGCCCTGTCCACCCGGCTGATCGCCCAGTCGCCCATCGGAGTGGCGATCCTCGACACCGGTCTGCGGTATGTGTCCGTCAACCCGGCCCTGGAGCGGATGCACGGCATCCCCGCGAAGGACCACCTCGGCCGGCACTACCGGGAGATCATGACCGCGGCGAAGTTCGAGGTGCCGGAGGCCGCGATGCGGGAGGTCCTGGCGACCGGGGTTCCCATGGTCGACCGGGCCACCATCGTCGGCCGGAGCCCGGCCGACCCGGGGCCGCGCGAGCACGCCTGGTCGATCTCGCTGTACCGGCTGGACGACCCTCAGGGGCGCGTGCTCGGAGTGGCAGAGCTGGTGGCCGACGTCACCGACCGCCATCACGCGGCCACAGAGGCCGCCGAGGCCCGACGGCGCCTGGCCCTGATCGCGGACGGCTCCGCCCGCATCGGCACCACCCTGGAGGTGGACCAGACCGCCCGAGAGCTGGCCGAGGTCACCGTTCCCGAACTCGCCGACGTGGTCACGGTCGATGTGCTCGACTCCGTACTGGACGAGCACCGCCCGGCCACGAGGGACGGCCCCGCGGTCTACCGCGCGCTCGCGGTCAAGGCCGCCTACCCCACCGAAGCCGTCCGGGCCGTCGATCCCCCCGGACAGATCGCCGCCTTCGACGCCGACCGCCTGGCCACCCAGTGCGTGCGCACCGGCCGCCCGATCCTGATCTCCCGCGCCGACGACACCGACCTGGCGCGCATCGCCCGCGACGACCGCGCCGCCGCGCTGCTGGCCCGTGCCGGAGTGCACTCCTACATGCTGGCCCCGCTCACCGCCCGAGGCCACATCCTCGGCTTCCTCGGCCTCAGCCGCGCCCGCAACCCCCAGCCCTTCGACGAGGACGACCTCGCCCTCGCCGCCGAACTGGCCTCCCGCGCCGCCGTCTGCATCGAAAACGCCCGCTCCCACCAGAGCATGCGCACCGCCGCCGTGACCCTCCAACGCAGCCTGCTCCCCGACCACCCGCCCCACCGCCCCGGGTTGCAGCTCGCCTCCCGCTACCGGCCGGCGCTGGCCACCTACGAGATCGGCGGAGACTGGTACGACGTCCTCCCGCTCGACGGCGACAAGACCGCCCTGGTGGTCGGCGACGTCATGGGCAGCGGCATCGACGCCGCCGCGACCATGGGCCGTCTGCGCACCGCCACCAGCGCCTTCGCCGACCTCGACCTCGACCCCGCCCAGGTCCTCCAACACCTCGACAGGATCACCTCGGGGCTGGAGCACTACATCGCCACCTGCGTCTACGCCACCTACGATCCCCACCGCGCCGAATGCCATATCGCCACCGCCGGCCACCTTCCCCCCGTCCTCGTGCGCAGCGGCCGGCGCCCCGAACTCCTCGACCTGCCCACCGGAACCCCGCTGGGAGTCGGCGGCGTCCCCTTCGAGACCACCACCCTCGGCCTCGCCCCCGGCGACCAACTGGTCCTGTACACCGACGGCCTGGTCGAAACCCGCGACCACGCCATCGACGAACGCCTGGAAACCCTCTGCCAGTTGCTCGACGCGCCCGACCGCACCCTGGAAGAGACCTGCGACCGACTCCTGCGCGAACTCCGCCGCCCCGACGACCCGGACGACGTCGCCCTGCTCATCGCCCGCGCCCAACCCTGACACCTCACCAGTTCGGTCTTCACCACCGGTTCGTTCTTCACCGCGAAGGCGATGACGGCTCAGCTGCCGACGTCCTTGGCCCAGTTCTCACGGACGGTGCGCAGCGCCTTGTTCAGCTGGGCCTCGGTCGGGAACTGCGGTGTGCCCTCCACCGTCGGCAGCCGTGCGGCCAGGGCCTTGTTGAGGGTGCCGTCCTTCGCCATGGCGTCCATCAGCACCGGGCGGGCGTAGTCCACGAGGCGGAGGTTCTGGCCTTCGGGACTGAAGAGGTACTCCTGCCACAGTCGTGCCGCGGCCGGGTGAGGGGCGTCCTTGTTGATCGCCTGCGCGTAGTACTGGGAGAAGCTGCCGTCGAAGGGAATGGAGACCTTCCACTTCACGCCCGTTCCGCGGAGCTGGTCGATGTGCTCCAGGTTGAGGTAGTCCCACTCGATGCTGATCGGCGTCTTGCCCCTGGCGATCGCGGCCGGGTTGGGGTCGGCCCGGTTGTAGTTGCCGACCTTGTCCAGCCGGGCGAAGAAGTCGATGCCCGGCTGGATGTCGTCGAACGACCCCCCGTTGGCGAGCGCCGCCGCGTACACGGCGGCGAAGGCCGATCCCGCGACCGTGGGTTCGCCGTGTATCGCGACCAGGCCCTTGTACTCCGGCTGGAGCAGATCCGCGAAGGACTCGGGGCAGGTCCTGACGCGGGCGGCGTCGCAGCCGATGGAGACGTAACCGCCGTAGTTGTTGTACCAACGGGCCTCGGGATCCTTCTGCTCCGCCGGGATCTGGTCGAACGGCGCGACCCGGTAGGGGGCCAGCAGGTTCTGCCGCGCCGCGGACTGGGCGAAGGAATCCCCGACGTCGAGCACGTCGGGGGCGCGCTCCTGGCCACGGTAGCGCTTGACCGCATCGATCTCCTGCTGGCTGTGGCCGTACGGATCGTCGACGACGACCCTGATGCCGTACTTCTTCTCGAAGCCGTCGATCAGGGTGCCGTAGTTGGCCCACGGGCGCGGCAGCGCGATCGTGTTGAGCCTGCCCTCCCGCTTCGCCGCCTTGATCAGCGCCGTCGTCCCGCCCGCCTCCTCGGCGGAACCGGCCCGGGAGGGATCGACCGGCCGGGTGGTGCTCCCTTCCTGGCAGGCACCGAGACCGAGCACCGCGAGGCCGAGACAGCAGAGGAGAGCGCCTGCGCGGACCCGATGATGTGTAGCCACAACGCCTCCAGCAGAGCCAGGCGGGGGAGCGGTCCGCCGAGCGGGGGGCGGACGCGGACCAGAGCAAGCCATGACGCGGTGCCGTCACACGGCCCTGACGGCGGTCCCACCACCCAGGACGGCGCTCTTGGCACGCGGGCGCCCTGGCGCCACCCCGCCGCGACGTGTCACCGCCCGAAGCTCTCTCCACAGCAATGGTCCAAACCAGCGTACTCTGCGCTGGCCTTCGCGGGCCTCCGCCAGGACGGTGATCGCGCCGGGTGACGGCGGCGAGTAGGCGCCACGTACGTACGGAGGCGTCCTGCACGTACCAAGGCGTCCCGCATGTACGGAGGCACGCTTCACCACTCCCCGTCGTGCTCCCCCTGGTCGAGGAGGTGCTCCCGCAGTACCTGTTCCGAGGGCAGGGCGTCGGGGCCGACCGACTGAGCGGCCCAGATCGTCTTGCCCCTGGGGGAGTAGCGGGTGCCCCATTGTTCGGCGAACTGCGCGACGAGGAAGAGACCGCGGCCTTCTTCGTCGGTGTCCTTCGCCTGGCGGATGTGCGGGGAGGTGCTGCTGCCGTCGGAGACCTCACAGATCAGGGTGCGGGTGTGCAGGAGCCGCACATGGATGGGTTCGGCGCCGTAGCGAATGGCGTTGGTGATCAGTTCGCTGAGGATGAGCTCGGTGCCGAAGGCGATGTGCTCCAGACCCCAGTCGGTCAGCTGGCGGACGCAGGCGTTGCGGACCGGGCTCACCGCCGCCGGATCGCGGGGCACGTCCCACTCGGCGACGTGTGCCGGATCCAGCCGCCGGGTCCGGGCCACCAGCAGCGCGATGTCGTCGGCGGACCGGGCCGGCAGCAGCGACTGCATGACGGCGGCGCAGGTGTCCTCCGACGTACGGGCCGGACCGGCGAGGGCTGCCCGCAGTGCCTCCAGCCCCGCATCCAGGTCGCGGTTGCGGTTCTCGACCAGACCGTCGGTGTAGAGCACCAGCCGGGAGCCCTCCGGCAGCGACAGCTCAGCCGTCTCGAAGGGCAGGCTGGTGCCCAGCCCCAGTGGCGGGGAGACCGGTGAGTGCAGGAACTCCACCCTGCCGTCGGGGTGGACCACGGCCGGCGGCAGATGGCCGGCCGTGGCCGCGGTGACCCGCCCGGAGACGGAGTCGTACACCACGTACAGACAGGTGGCGCCGGTGATCGCCGGTCCCTCCTCGGTGCCCTCGTCCTGGACGTCGATGCGGGTCACCAGCTCGTCCAGGTGGCCGAGCAGTTCGTCGGGCGAGAGGTCCAGGGCCGAGAAGTTGTGCACGGCGATGCGCAGCCGACCCATGGTGGCCGCGGCGTGCAGCCCGTGTCCGACCACGTCGCCGATGACCAGTGCCACCCGGGCGCCGGGCAGCGGGATGACGTCGAACCAGTCCCCGCCCACTCCCGCCTGGGCGGGGAGATAGCGGTGCGCCACCTCAAGGGCGTCCTGGTCGGGCAGGCCGCGGGGCATCAGGCTGCGCTGGAGCGTCATCGCCATCGTGCGTTCGCGGGTGTAGCGCCGGGCGTTGTCGATGCCGACCGCGGCCCGCCCCGCGAGTTCCTCGGCGAAGGACAGGTCCTCGTCGTCGAACGGAGGCGAGCTGCCCGACCGCCAGAAGTCCACCAGCCCCAGCACCCCTCCCCGGGCCCGTAGCGGTACGACCGCCAAGGAGTGCACGCCGTGGTCCAGGATGCGTCGGGTGCGTTCCGGGTCCTGGGATCGCCAGTCGGCGGCGCCGGCCAGGTCCGGCTCCACCACGGAGCGACCCTGGTCCACGCTCGCCGCCATCGGGGTGCCCGGGGCGAATCGGAACAGCTCGCCGACGGGGTACAGCGGATGGTCCGCCGGCAGGCCGGCGATGGCAGCCCGGCGCAGCTCGGCCCCCGTCCCGGCCGGCTCCTCGCCCTTCAGGACCGGGTCGAGCAGCTCGACGGTGACGATGTCGGCGAACCGGGGGACCGCCACCTGCGCCAGCTCCTCGGCAGTGCGTACGACGTTCAGCGTGGAGCCGATCCGTACTCCGGCGTCGTAGAGGAGTCTCAACCGCTCGCGCGCCACCTCGGCGCGCCCCGACAGCCACCTCAGTTCGGTGGTGTCGCGCAGGGTCACCACGCTTCCCTGGTGGGCTCCGTGGCGGGCGGTGGACCGCTTGTTGAGGGCCAGCAGCCGGTCCTGGGCCAGGTGCACCTCGTCGGTGGCGTTCCGGTCCGACGCCATGAGTTCGGCGGTGCGCTGGTCCAGCCCCAGGTCGCCGACGTGGCGTCCCTCCGCGTCCGCGGGCAGGTCCAGCAGCCGCCGTGCCTCGTCGTTGGCCAGCAGCAGCCGCCCGTCGTGGCCGACGATGAGGACGCCCTCCCGCACCGCGTGCAGGACCGCATCGTGATGCTCGTACATCCGGGTCATCTCGGCCGGCCCCAGACCGTGGGTCTGCCGGCGCAGCCGACGGCTCACCAGCCCCGCGCCGCCTCCGGCGAGCGCCAGCGCCCCGACCGCGGTGCCCAGGAAGATGGGCAGCTGCTGGTTGACCGACTTCTGCACCTTCTCCACCGTGACCGGTGCGGAGACGATGGCGACGACCTTGCCCGATGAGTCCTTGACGGGGACCGCGGAGATCACGGAGAGGCCCAGGGCGCCCTGGAAGGTCCTGGTGAAGGGCTTGCCCCGGGCGGCGTCGGCGTACGGGCCGATGACGTGCTTGCCGATCTGCCGCGGGTCGCTGTGGGTGAGGGTGATCCCGTCGAGCTTGTACACGATGAGGGCGTCGACACCGGATGCCTTGCGGGCCTCCTCGGCGAGCGGCTGGAGCTTCGCGGTCGGATTGTCGCTGTTCAGAGCCTCCTGGAGCCTCCAGGAGTGCGCAAAGGACTCAGCGGCGGCGAGCGTCCGGTGCCGGGCGTCGGTCATGGTGTCCCGCCGGGCCTGGACGACGATGGCCACCATCGCCGCCGCGACGAGCAGCACCACGAGCACCAGCTGGAGGAGGAAGACTTCCCGGGCGACGCTGCGGGTGGTCGACGAGGACCGCATGTGCCGCGGACCGCCGGTGCCCGCGGAGCGTTCGCCCTGCTGGTCGCCGGTGCCGCTCCCGGTGGGGCCCATGCCCGGAACGGCGGAACGGCCGGGCGCGCGGCTCAGCCAACGCCGGAAACGACCCGAATGTCCGCTCATGATTCACATTTATCCTGCTTTGCCCGGGTGCTGGCAAGGTGTGCTACGGCAGCTGCCCCGCCGGCCGGCGAGGGGCAGCCGGGCTGCCGCTGCACCGACCCTCGCCGCGCGGGTCGCCGGGCTCGTGCTCGATGGCGATCCCGCCAGGCGGCTTCTTCCGCGTTCGCGTCCCAGCCCTCACTGCTCCACTGCTTCGACGGCCCCGTCGAAGGCGAGGCCGCGCAGCGCGAGCTGCTCTGTTGCGTAACGGCCCTCGGCGGTGGCCTCCACGCCACATGCATGAGCCACTGTCGCCGGGTAGCCGATCAGCTCAAGCGCCCGGCTGGGGAGCGGCTGCTGCGCTACCTCCTTGGATTCCCACAGCAGGACGGCGCCCCACCTGTTGGCGTCGGGGTCGGAGAGCCACATCTTGAAGCGGAGCCCGGGCACTTCGGAGAACGCGGAAACGGACTCCGCACGCAGGTAGGTGCGCAGGGACTCGATGGTCTGGCCGGAAGCGGACAGGTCCCACCAGACGATGACGGCGTGCATAACTGTTGTCTCTTCCTTTGCCAGAGGGGACGCGTGCCAGAGGGGACACGAACGGGCTGTGACTGTCCACGGCTCGATCGCCAGGCGCAGCCCCGGCCCGACCAGGACGACGTCGGAGATCTGCTCCATCCGGTGTCGAACCGACCGCCGACGCCTCACCGTTGCCGTCACATCGGCGATCCATTCAGACCGGCCCTGGCGTCCCGCATGCCCTGCGGCGGCCGCTCGGGCCCGGTGCCGGCCATGGAGCTCTTCGGCCGCGTTCGCACGGTGGTTGGCGCCCATGGTGCCGAGCGTGGTCCGGGGAGCAGAAGGTGCGAGGGCGCCGCGCGTCCTCGCACCTTCGGTCTTGTGTCGTCCGGTCTCAGCAGCTGGCTGCCGGGGTCACTTGACCCTGTCGCTGACCGAGGCGTACGCGCAGAAAAGTCATATAGGTCGGTCGCGAGGGTAGCAGTGTGCATCACATTGGCCACAGCAGTATCACCAGCACCGTTGCGCCATCCGTTCCACGGCTCGTGCATCGCCCCCGTCGCACCCACGCCGCGCCCCCGGACGCCCTCGGACCTCCCCGAATGCCCCCGGACGGCGCGTCACCGACACAAGCGAGGTCACGTGCGGCTCAGAGGGCGTCACCCACGCTCTCGGGCCCCGCGCACACGGGCCCCGCGCCCGAACGGCTCACCTGGGAAGCGCTCGGCGTTGCCGGCAGCAAGGATGGTTCGTAGGCGCATCCTTCTCCGGTGCGTTGTCCCCGCCTGCGCGAGCCCCGAGGCGTAGGCGGGGGCATCCCAGCCTGTGACGTGTGCACCGGGCGGCGTCCCGCAACCGGCGCAGCGCACGCGGGTGCTTGCTCAGGAGGGGGTGCCCCGCACCCCACCCCGCGTCCATGCCTCTCCCGACGTCGGCGTCCCCACCGAGCGCTGCGGCATCGCAGCCGACGATCAGCGATTCCAGGGCGTGCGGCAGTGGCTTCTTCGGCCGCGCGGGCGTACGCGGTTGTCCTGTCTCCCGGCAGACGATCTCGACGCCCGGATGGGCCCGCAGCCGGTCGACGAAAGCCCAACCACCCAAGTAACGCCTTTCTTTAACAGCCGCTTCCCATGCTAGAAACGATCTCGCCCGTTCGACGGGGCGGCGTTCAGCGTCACGGCAGGGGGAATTTCACGATGGATGGCTCAGCAAGGGGCACGGGCGGCCACCGTCGCCGCTTCGATGATCGGTGCGACCGGCCGTTCAATTGAAGGCGGGTGGCAGGCTTCAAATGTAAGCGAATTGAGCACCCTTCACTTCATTTCGAAGGGTGGCCGAATTCGGTGTCGTCGGCGGGACGGTTTGCCTTCCCCCATGGCTGCTTGCGGGCAGCACGGCCACTTCTGGTACGAGGATGGCGACACCTTCCCGGCTGAGCACAAGGGTCACCAGCTACAACTGCTCCGCCTCCACACCATCACGGCAAGGTGTCCACGGGACGGGATGTCGGGCCATCTGGCCGGCCTCTCCACACTGCGCCGAGAGTTCGGCCTGCGACGCGCACCGCCGCCGGCGCCACGGGCGAGGAAATGCCGCTGGTTCGGACCAGGGGCCACGTGCCGCTGATCAATCCGGATCCGCTGATCACAACTCTGGAAAGGAAATGCAGTGCAATCCACTCGCATGCTGACTTCGGGGGCCGCCGTTCTGGCTTCCGCCACGATGCTCCTGGCCCTCGGGCAGTCCTCCGCGATGGCAGCCGGTGTCAAGGCGGCGGGCTCGGACGTCCCGTGGAAGGCCACGCACGGCACGGCCACGGCGTCGGGCACCAGGTCGCTGGAGGCCAAGAGCGGCTCGATGTCCTCCAAGCTCGTCATCAAGGGCAACTTCAAGAACACCGGTAACGACTGCTATTCGGTGTGGACCCAGTGGACCCACGACATGATGCCCGGGCCGGCGGTCAAGCGGGCGACCCTGTGCGGCAAGGGCACTCAGCCGGTCGACCTGAGCCTGGACAACTACTCCCTCACCACCACTGGCGATGTCTTCATATGCCGCGGTGACAAGGACACCAAGGACTGCGGCGAGCGGGAGACGCTGACCAGCTGGCCCATCAACCACATCGGCTGACCGGTCCGGCCTCCGTCCGCTTTCCGCTCGGCCTGGCGAATCCACTCCAGTAGCGGCTGTCCGCTCTGGTGACGGATCAGGCCGGTGAATGTACGGGCGAGATCGCCTGCCCGGGCCAAGCCCGGGCAGGCGAGCCGGACCCGAAGAAGCAGCCGCACGGCCCCCATCGATGTCGCCGTGCCCCGAGGGGTTCGGGCGGCGCTCGGTTTACTACCGCGTCGCGTGGGCCTTCTTTACTTGGGTGCGAGCCTGGCGGTAGGGCTTGATCGATCCCGTGGTCGCCGCGCTGAGGCGACCATGATGCTTTCTTCTCCTCCCGCTCGGGGATGGCCGCTCCCGCTCGGGGAAGGCGGCCTGGAAGAATTCAACTCGGTGCTATGGCAATCGAGTTGGTGTCAACCAAGGCGTCCCGGTGTCGCAATGGCCCGCAGCTCATGGCCGAGCCTACTGATCAGAACTGCCCGGGGCCGCTACCCGCTCGGGCTGCTATGCGTTGGCGGCCCTCTCCGTACAACTGTCGGCGACGGTGTCGGCGAAGACCCGGGCGAGCGGAGTGAGGGCGTCCCACCGGCGAACGGCCCAACCTACGGGGAGCGGCGGCAGGTTGGGGATGGGGACGAGGCGGAGGGAGCCGTCGTCGCCGGGTATCTGCCAGCCGGGCAGGGCGGGCACGACGGCGTGGCCCAGGCCGAGTTCTGCCAGCAGGAGGGCGGTGTCCCAGTCGGCGACGCTGGTGTCGGAGCTGCTGCGGATGCCCAGCTCGGCGAATGCGGCGTCGAGGCGGGCACCTGAGGTGGAGTTCTGAGGCAGCCGGATGAGGCGGATGCCGGCGAGGTCGGCCACACCGATACGGGTCCGGCTCGCGAGCGGATCGTCGGTGCGGAGAGCCAGCACCCAGGGCAGTTCGACGACGGGCCGCTGCTCGATACCGCGCACCGGGCTGCCGATGGTGACCCAGGCGAGGTCCAGGTTGTCGGCGGCGAGGGCGTCGAAGCAACTACGGCTGGAGGTCTCGGTTTGGAACTCCAGGTTCACCTTCGGATAGCGCCGCCGGAAGGCGATGATGGCCTCGGACATGAAGTGCCGTACGGTCGTTCCGCCCGTGGTGACGCGCACCGCGCCGCTGTCGCCGTTGACGAGGTCTCCGAGGCGCCGTAGGGCCAGATCCAGACCGGAGATGCCGTCGGCGGCGGCGTCCCACAGGACGCGCCCCGCATGGGTGGGCACGACGCCTCGCGGCTGGCGCTCCAGGAGACTCACGCCGGTCTCCCGCTCCAACCGCTTCACATGCTGGCTCACCGCCGACTGTGTGCAGTCCAGGTCCCGGGCAACGGCGCTGAGGCTGCCCGCCCGGCACACGGCCACGAAGACGCGTAGGTCATCCAGAGTCATAGACCCAAGCTACAGCTTGGATGTAGCTAGAAAACCATAGGATTGACTGGGGTTGGCGGGACCGCGATGATCGGTGCTGGGCCCAGGCGGCAACCCGTCCGGCGCCTTCGCGCGGTCCGGACCCCAGGCGAAGGCACGGACGGGTGCCGACCCGAGCGACGGAAGGATCCCGCCTCATGCCGCTTTCCCCTGCCGCTTCCGGCCAGGCCATCGCGCTCCTGCGCGAGCTCGGCGCCGCAGAGATCGCCCATCCCGGAGGCACTCTCCTTGCGCACCTCCAGCGCGTCCAAGAGCAACTCGCCGTATGGGGCGCCCGCCGCGCCCTCCAACTGGCGGGCCTGTGCCATGCGTTCTACGGCACCGACGGCTTCCCCGCCGCATTGCTGTCCCTGGACCGTCGCGCAGAACTCGCAGCGGCGATCGGCGACGAGGCCGAGGCCATCGTGTACCTCTACGCCTCGTGTGACCGTAGGGCCACCTATCCGACGCTCGCGGATGTCGGCGCCTCCTTCCACGACCGGTTCACCGGCCGTGCCCGTACTCCGGAGCCGCAGCTGTGCCGGGACTTCGCCGAGTTGTCCGCCGCCAACGAACTCGACCTCGCCCGCATCGACCCGTCCTTCCGCGAGAAGTGGGGGGCTGAACTCCTCGCCCTGTTCACCCACTTCCGCCCCCTGCTGAGCCAACCTGCCTGGTCGGCCTGCCATGCGGTGCTCGGCCCGGACCCCCTTCCGCAGGATTGAGCAACGCGAAGGAGGGAAGTGCGCAGATCGAAGGAGAACCGACCTCGGACGAGGAGCGCGCTCTCGTCGGCTCCCCCTCGAAGATCTCGGGATGGCGACTCCAAGAGCCGCACGGGAAGGAGCAATGCGGTCGGCGAGCTCGTCGAAGGTCGCTGCCACGGAGTGCACGGTGGCCCGAACAGGGTCGTGACTTTTCCCGTCAACATGCGCCATTTCAGGAGACTGTGGGAACCACTGACTGCGGAGTCGACTCTTCTTCCTCGGAGGCGCACGCCGGTGCGCCCGGTACGAAGTGGGGGCGGTATGACACGTATGGCGCAACAGCCCGTGCGAGCGCGGAAGGCGGCAGTGGGCTCCGCGGCGGCGATGGCCGCCGGACTGGCCCTGGTGATCGGGGCGGCGACCCCCGGGCAGGCGGTGCCCGCAGCGGCGACAGCCGGAGCACGGTCCGCGCCGGGCTGCGGTGGCGCAACGACCGCACCGGCACCCATGACTGCGGCGACGCGGACGTCCGCCGCGACGGGGACGGAAGCAGCCCCGGCCACGGGCACCACCGGTAGCGCGGCGCAGAAGCTCTCCTACGGCCTCGCTCCAGAGGCACCGATCGGCCTCTGGTCGTCCTCGAACGTCACCCTGCGCACGCCGGTCTCCAAGGGCACCGTCCGCCTGGACGTCACCACGCACGGCTTCATTGCCGCTTCTCTCCTGATGCAGCGCTACGTCGAGAGCAGCCACCGCTGGGTCGACGTGGATGCGCGGCAGGTAGGCACCGAACGGCCGGACAAGGGGACGTTCTCCTTCCCCGTCTCGATGGCGGCGAGCCCCGGCCGCCCCGCCACGGTGGCTCTGCGGGTCCAGGCCATCGACCGTCCCGGTCGCCTGACGGTGGCCGCTTCGGTCAACGACGGCCACGGCCACACCTACCGCGCACCAGCGCGCAACGCCGTCGTCGACCGTCCCACGACCACGGTCACGGGCTGGCCGCGCGGCGCCACCCTGGTCCGCGGCGGCGCGGAGAAGGAGTTCGCCCTCACGGTCAAGAACACCACCAAGCGGGCCTACCCGGCGCTGAACGCCGGGTACTTCGCCTACGGTCAGAGCGGCGGCCGTGCCGTGGCCCCCAAGGACCTGGTGCTGCGGCAGTACGTGCCCGGCCACGGGTGGCAGCGCGTCGCGCTGGTGCCCAGCGGCTGCGACCCCGGCATGAGCGCGAAGCTCACCCCGACCGCCAGGACGCCGCTGGCGCCCGGCGCCACCGCCGTCTACCGGATGCGCCTGGCGGTCGCGGGCGACGCCCCCTTGGCCGACGTCGAAGCGGGGGTGTCGGTGGGCACCGGCGACACGTCGTTCTTCTACCGGACGTTGCCGTTCCAGATCCGCGCCGGGTAACGCCTGACGAGCACCTCGATCATGCACGGGGAGCCGAGCGGCAATGGAGGCAGGAGACGGAACGCCTCCTCGCCTTCGGCTCCCCGTCCGCATGAGTCGCCGATGCCGGTCGCGGATGCAGCCTGTGGACGAGATGACCGCGCGCTACCTGGAGCTGTGAAGTGACGACCGCAGTGCGCTGAGCAACGCCGTGGCCGGGGCCGAGCTGTCGAGGTCTGCCGCCGTGTGGGTGACGCGCTGGTCGGGCCGGAGGTGTAGGTCGTCATCGATGCCGATGCCGATGCCGATGGCCGGGGGTTGCGGGGGTGGTGGCGTAGCGCGGGTCCGCCGCGCCCGCCGCGGGGCCCTACGGCCGGGCTCGGGCGAGGGGGTGTGTGCCTGGTCGCGGGCGCGGTGTCGTGCTCAGCTCAGCGTCAAGCGGCGTGTCCGGCTACGGCACGTCGGCGAGCACGGTTTGCAGGACCACGGACGGGTCCGAGCGCACCTTCGCCCAGTGTCGGTCGAAGTGGCCGCGGTCGTAGTGGTACTTCCTGGTCGCGGCCGCCATCTGCGGCAACTCGGGATCCGTCAACTGCTCCCAGAAGACCGGCAGATCGCTGTCCTGTAGTCCGCGCAGTGCTATGGCCATGGGTGCAGTCCCAGCCCCCACAAGATCGCTACAAGGTGCCTGCTCAGCCTGGGCCCGGGTCCCGGTTACGGGACAACCTTTTGCTGGCCGACGTCATGCCACGTGATGGCCGGCGGAGGCCAACTGATCGTCTTCGTGGGACATATGCCAGAGCTCTTTTCCGCCCGTAGTCCACACAAGCCCCGCGCCCAAACGGCTCACCCGGGAAGCGCTCGGCGTTGCCGGCGGTAAGGATGGTTCGTAGGCGCATCCTTCTCCGGTGCGTTGTCCCCGCCTGCGCGAGCCCCGAGGCGTAGGCGGGGGCATCCCAGCCTGTGACGTGTGCACCGGGCGGTGTCTCGTTGCCTTGGCGCTCTCTGCGCCGGCTCCCGCTCGACGACCCGATCAGGATTCCTGTGTGACTCACCAACTCCGCTGATCGGTATGCGCAAGGCTTCTCACGTCTCACCATTGCTCGGTGCCTGCTCGGTGCCTGAGCGGCGCTTGATCGGGATGTGGTCGCGCCGCCTGGGGCCGGGGCCGGTGGTTCGAGTGGTCGGGAGGGGGCTCAGCCCTCGGCCTGGTGGGAGGTGAACTGATCGCGCAGGCGTTGCAGGGCGTTGTCGCCGAACAGCGTCACCTTGGGGGTGCGGTCTCAGCGGTGGCCGACGGGTAGGGCGTGGATGCGGTGCGTGCGAGGGGAGGCGTCGTGCACCGCGGTCACCAGGGCATCCATTTCGGCCTGGGCGTTCGCGGTGGCATCGCGGGTGGACTGCCGTCCCGGGTCAGGGCCGGCTTGGCGGGCCGCTCGCGACGGCTGACGGGCATCTTGGGCTTCGCTGTCACGTCAGCAGCGTGACGAACACGTTCGTTACGAACACGTTCGTTCACAGCGGCTGGGCGAAGGCCATCACCCGATCCCGGTGATCATCGACGCCAACGACAGGAGCAACGCACCCAGCGCCCCCACAACTCCGTAAAGTCGCACCCCGCCCCGGGCATCCAGTCGGCGGACATACCGCGTGGTGGCGGCGGCGAATGCCAGACCGCCGACCATGAACCACGGTCCCCACAGGCAGAGGTACCAGCGGGTCAGCCCGGCCAGGTCAGGCGCGACAGAGCGGGTCCCGACCTCAACCAGCACGCCATGGGCAACGAAGAGACACCCGTGCCAGACGAGCAGCACTGCCGCGCCGCCGCCACAGAACACCATGAGACGGCCGAGCCGTCTGCCGCGCCGGCGTGTCAGGCCGATACCGATCAGGGCCCCGAAGACCTTCAGGAGACCGGTCACCCACAAGACGGCCATGAACCACGCCACCCGATCGTCAGCGAACCTCACCAAGGACGGCGACACCGTCGTCCGCGCGCCGAAGGTGAATCCCATCGCCCAGGCGAAACTGGGTACCGCAAACAGCAGCCCCCATGCCGCAGCAGCGAGACCCGGCCACCTGCTCGACCGAAAGCGGGGGGCCGGGCGCAGGGCCGGACGCGCTGCACCGTCCATGGAAAGCTTGATCGCCATGACTCCAGCGTGGCCGGACCACGACGACGAGATGTCATCCGCAGGGATGATCAACCTCCACCGCAGGAGCTAGCTCGCGACGTCCTTGTGACCGAGACGCAGGGGCGCCCAGCACCAGCAGCCTCAAGGATCAGTTACGGGACAAGCCTGAGGCGCTGCTCCGCCGTTGCTGCCGGAACGGTCGCACGGTCGTACGGCCGATGGTGCCGCCGGGGCGTGCACCGGCGGGAATTGATCTGGCATCAGGCACTGCGATCGATTGTCAGTGGGCCCTGTCATAGTCGATGGCATGACGACTCCGCTTGTGTGGGTGTCCGCCGCGCGCGGCTATGAACTGGCGCTGGACGGAACGACCCTGAGGTGCCGCAGGACCGATGGACGGGACGTGAGATCCATACCGAAGGGCGTTCTGGTCAACCCGGTCGGTGAGCAGTTCGCTGCGCTACGGGATCGGCTGGTGCGGCATGAGAAGGAGTGCCGGGACACCGTGGAGTCGTGGTTGCTGAGCGGGGTGCCGGTGCCGGGCGGGCTCCTTGCGCGGATATGGCCGGATCCGGGCTGGCGGTCCTGCCTGGAGCATCTGGTGGTGTGCGCCGACGGGCGCACAGGGCTGCTGGTGGAAGTGGCCGAGGACGGGCGGGTGTCCGTGCGGGAGGAGGACGGTGCCCTGTACGAGCCGCAGATCGGGACGCCCGTTACGCTGCTGCATCCCGTCTTGCTCGGTGATCTCGTGCCGTGGCGCCGGCTCCTGGGGGTGCATGGTGTCGCGCAGGGATGGGCGCAGCTGGACCGATGGGTGTATCGGCGGCCGGCGGGCACGGATCCGCAGGCGACCGGTGTCGAAGCCCACGAGGGTGAGCCCTTTGCGGCGACGCAGTCGCGTTCCAGGGCGAACGCCCTTGAGAACGGCTTCGTTGTGCGGGGCGGCTTCGCCGTTGCCGAGATCGTCGAAGGGTCCGTCCAGGTGGAGGCGCGCTGCTGGGTGGGGGAGGCCGGCTCCGAAGAGTCCGGGGAGGCAGGGCGGCTCGTATGGGTCGATGAGGCCGAACGTCCGGTAGCCGTCGGCAGGTTGGGGCCGGTTGCCTGGTCGGAGGGGTTGCGGATGGCAGAACTGATCTACGGGGGGGCGAAGAACGATGACGAGTGAGACGCCTGCGAAGAGCAACGGGGGCTCCGCGGCGGCCGCGGCCGATCCGGCTGTGATCGATCCGGCTGTGATCGATCCAGTCGCGGCCGATCCGGCTGTGGTGCTGGATGCGGCGCTTGCGGTGGGGCTGGCGCCCGTGGGTGCGCCGGGCGGGGAGCCGATCACTGCCCGTCGCTATGCCCATCCCCATCTCGGCACGCGGCCCGTGGTCCGGCTGACGGGGCATGCGGTGGCGCCCGTCGAGGACGGGCTGCTGGCCGACCTCGGATTCTCCGCCCCGGAGGCGGGGGACCCGGTGGCGTCGGGGAAGCGCCCGGAGCCGCACTACCCGGCATGGGCGCTGGTCCACGACGTCGCGAACGCCGAGGTCGCGCTGGCAGCCGGGGTGGAGATGGCGCGGGCCGGGCGGCTGGCCGCCCCCAGACCGGGGCCGGCGTTGGAGAGGTTCCAGGAGATCGCTGCGACGCTTCCCGATGACCACCTGCCCGTGTACTGGGAAGAGGTCGCCAGGGTCTTCCTCGCCGCGGGGCGGGACAAACAGGCCGCGATGATGTTCGGCCGTGCGCGGACGGCGGATCGGCACGCCACGGGGGCCGTTGCCGACCCGGCCCGGCGGCGCTCGGTGTTCTTGGAGTTCGCGCTGGCCGGGGCGCTGTCGGCCAAGGACATCAAGGCATATGTCGCCGAGCTGAGCCGACGGCCCGACCCCGTCGAGGCGTACCGCGAGCTGGGGGAGCTGGCCGTACGGCGGACGACGGGCGGGCTCGCGCCCTGGCCCGAGATGCTCAAGCAGATCGCCACGCTCGCCAAGGCCGCGGGGCGCGATGTCGTCACCGAGCACCAGCTGCTGCTGGAGGGCCTGGTGGACACGCCGGCGTTGTGGCGGGTGGCGGACGGGTTCTGGACGGCGCAACGCAAGCTGCTGGTGCCCGTGGTCGCCGGCTCCGTCGCGCTGAAGCGGCGGTTGCTGTGGCGGCTGACCGGTGTGCCGCGCTCGGAGATGGACGCCTGGTGGTGCGCTCTGCTGGAGGAGACCGGCGCGCTGGACGAGTTGGCCGGTGATGCGGGGGAGTGGCTGTCCGCGATGCTCGGCCGGTACGGCCGCCACGACGCCGCCGTTCCCGAAGAGCTGCTTCGGCTGATTCCGGCGCTTGCGGACCGTATCCGGGCAGCGGGGACGCCCGTACGGTTCGATGCCGGCGAGCCGGATGAGTACCACAGCATCGACGCCGTCGCCCTGTCCCGTTGCCTGGATGCGGGCGTTCCCGTGGCCGACCCCGGCCCGAAGACCTCGCTGAGCAACTGGCAGGGGCCCGCCCGTGTCGATCTGCGGGCCCTGATCGACGACCCGCGCTTCGGGCCGGTGCTGGCGCGGTCCGTGCCCACCCGTGGCGAGCAGCTCCGCTCCCTGTGGGGGAAGAAAGCCCTGCGGCCCCTTCTGGTCGGGACCATCGGCGTGCGGCTGGAGGAAGCGCGGTCGGGCGGCCTGGAGGAGGCGAAGACGGCGCTGCGCTGGCTGGGCGAGAACATCCGCGCGGACATGCTGAAGGAGATGCCGGACCTGCCCGCCCGCATCGCGGATCTCGACATGGTGACACCGCTGACCCGTACGCTGCGCGCGGGAATCCTCGACGAGCTGGGCTGGGCCGCCCTCGACGAGGCCGCCGCCGAGCTCAAGGGCGACACCTGGTGCCGGCCGAGCTGGCCCGTCCTGGTGGTGCACGACCGGACAAAGGCCATGGCGATAGGGCCCGGCGGCCGCATCGCCGAACACCGGCTGCGGGTGCCGCGCGGAGCCAACAAGTTCAGCTACGACGTCAAGGTCTTCTTCTCCGACGGCCAGTTCCTGGTCTGCCACCTCGTCAACGGCCGTCAGACGCACTACTGGTCGGACGCGCCGGACGAGCTCTTCTCCGTACGGCCCGGGATGTGGGGGTCGCTGTACTACGAGCGGGAGCAGCTCGGCTACACCTTCATGGCGCCGAGCGGACGACGGTTCATGGGCCACCAGGTCCTCGGCCCCCGCGAGAAGCGGGTCGGTCCGAACGGCCAGATGTTCCACGACGGCCGGGACTTCTGGTGGCACGCCACCGACGGGCTGGACTCGCAGGTGCACCGCGTCGACCTGGAGAGCGGTGAGCTGACCGACGCCGATCTGCCGGACTTCTTCGATCCGTCGCTGCTCGGCAAGGACGAGCGCTGGCGCTTCGACTCCTCGTGGCTGGCGCCGCTGCCGTACGGCGTCACGGGGTCGCCGCTGGGCAGCGACGGCACGCACGTGGGGCTGCGGGTCGCCGAGGACCGGTCCACCGGACGGGTCCGCTATCACCGCATCGACGGCGTCCAGGGGGCGTTCGACGGGTCCGGCAACACCGCGGTGTGGGGCCTGCTCGACATCCCGGGTGCCGAGCGGCCGCTGGTGCTCAGCGGGGGTATCCGCCTGTACGACCCGGTCGTGGCCCGCGACGCCGACACCGGCGAGCAGTACTGGGCGGCGGAACGGACGAACCACGGCTACACCCGCCACGATCCGTCGCCGGTGGCCGCCGGGACGCGGCTCATACCGCCGTCCGCCTTCTGGCACTTCCTCAAGCCCCGCGATCCCGCCGGGTCGGCGGCGCTGCGGGAGATCGCCGAGGCCACGGTGCGGCGTCTGGTGAAGGCCGCGGCCACCTCCGAAGAGGCGCTGCGGACCGCCGTCGGAAAGCTGCTGCCCGAGGTCGGTCATCCGCTGCTCAAACGGGGCATCGTCGGGTGCGTCCAGGAGGCCGTCGCGACGGCCCGTTCCCGTAACGCGCTCCTGCGACGCCTGAAGCGGGTCGAGTACCCGCGGCTCAAGGTACGGGAGCGGGATCTGGGCGGGGCGCTGGCGGGGCTGCTCAGCAGATACACCACGGGGGACGAGGGCGGGGTGGCGCAGATCGAGCTCTCGTCGGCGTTCCTCGCCGGCACGATCGGCGGCGAGAGCGCGCGGGAGCAGTGGCGGGAACACCCGAGCGCGGTCGACTGGACCGAGCTTCCGGGCCGGATCGGTGGTCTCGCGGTGCGCGCGGTCAGCGCCGTCACCAGCCCCGCGCACAGCCGGGCGCTCCTGAAGCTGTTCGGGTTCTGGGCCGACTCGCCCCTTGCCCAACCCGGCCTACAGCGTGGGCTGTTGACGGGCGAGGAGCCGGGCGCGGTGTCCGGGGAGAACGGCGGACTGCTGCCGCTGCACAGCGCCATCCGCAACGGCTCCTGGGCCCGTTCCCTCGCCGTTGCCGACGCCGAGCTCTGCGTGTTCCTGCAACGGGGGACCGTGCCGCACCCCGACGGCCTCGTCGACATCCGTCCGGTGCCCGACGGCTGGGCCACGCCCGAGCGGCTCCAGCGGCTGGTGGACGAAGCGGAGCGCAGCGGCCCGGTTCCCTTCGAGCCCGACGCGGCCGACCGGCTCGCCGACGCCACCGGTCTTGACCGCGGCGCGGCGGCCCTCCTGCTGGCCGGTCTGCCGCACATCGAGAGCGAAGGACGCGACTTCCTCCCGACGGTGGTCCGCAAGGCTCTGGACCTGAAGGTGACGGAGGCCCAGACCGGTCGCGACCGGCTGCTGAGGATACGGGAGGTCGCCAGACTGGAGCTCTACGACAGGTCGATGCCCGACGACCCCGCCGACCTGTGGGATCAGGTCGCGATGGCCGACCGGCTCGCGCAGGCGTGGAAGGAGGCGGGTGCCTAGGTGTATTGCCCTGAGAGGTTGATGTCGACGAGGGCCCCGACCACGATCCGGTCGGGGCCCTCGTTCGGCACCGTACGGTTCCCCAGGCGTCAGCCCTCCACGCCGTAGTACTGCGCGAGGAACCCGGTCACCTCCCCGGCGTGCGGCAGCAGCTCCGGCAGGTGTGCGGACAGGGCGGTGCGCACGGCCTCGGCGAGCTCGTCGCGACCGGTGGCCGCGGCCTTGACGTAGGGGTCGAGACGGCGGACGAGCTCGTAGTTGCTCTCAAGATCGAGCTCCCGCATGGTGCGCTCCAGCGGCGGGGCGCCGGTGGGCGGTACGGGCGGCAGGAGCCGGCTGACGAAGGTCACGCGGTGCATCACCCGCCAGCACGGCGGCTTGCGGTCCGACTGACGGGCCTGGCGCAGGGCCGCGGCGTTGGGGTCGGCGGCGTTCTCCAGCCACTTCGGGTCGACGACCTTGTGGAAGAAGGTGTCGAAGTGCTCGGTGTCCTCGCCGAGGTAGAAGCTGAGGAACCGGTACGCGTCGACCTTGCCGGGGGCGTTGACCGGGTTGCCGTCGGCGTCGAAGACGGGCTTGCGCCCGGCGTCGTACTTCTGGAGGTTGCCCGACGGCGCGCAGGTCACGTCCAGTCCGAAGGAGCGGGTGGCCTGCCTGCCGCGGGCCCGGGTGGCGGTCATGCCGCCGCCGATCGACGCGTCGAGCTGGGCGCTGATCCCGACGCCCATGATGTCGAAGGACGTGCCGACGGAGGCGCCCACCGAGCCGGACAGCGAGTAGGAGCCGGAGGTCGTCTCGCTGACGGCGTCGGTGGTCTCCGTGGTCTCGGCGAAGAAGCCGCCGTCGGCCGTCCACACATAGGTGTTGATCAGGTCACGGCGGGAGAAGCCCTCGCCGGTGCGGCTGCCGGCCGCGTCCTGCGCCGTGGCGGGTGAGGCGTCGCCGCCGATCGCCCCGCCGAGCACCCGGCCCGCCCGTTCGGCGGTGGGGTCGGGGGTGTGGGGCTCGGTGGAGACGGTCTCGTAGTAGCTCCGCAACCGCTGCTGCTCGCGCTGGATGCGGCGCTTGACCGCGTATGCCTCGCGCGGCTTGTAGTAGCTGTACTCGCCGTGCTCCCGGGCGTTCGCGTAGTCCGGGTCGAGCACCTTGCCGCGCTCGTCGTGGCCGACCGTGCCGTCGAGCGTGCCCTGCTTGGTGTAGCGCGGGTTGAGGGGGAACGGGACGATGTTCCAGTCCTTGGGGATGTCGGGGTTGGGCTGCATGCGGTAGGCGACCAGGGTGCCGCTGTGCGCGAGGCGCAGCGCGAAGACGTCGGCCGTCTGGGACTGGACGACGGCGAAGCCGGTGTTGACGGGGACGTAGCGCCGGCCCAGCGCCGCGTTGAGCGGCTTCAGCGGATCCTCCCAGCTGCCCGCGAGCTCGACCTGCATGGCGCGGGCGGTGTTCTGCCCCTGTGAGACGGAGGTCTCGTCGGCCCAGGTGTTGGAGAACTCCAGACTGCCGCGCACACCCGCCGACACCTTGGCCTTCGCCATGGACTTGGCGACACCGAAACCGAGTGGGGCGGTGATCATCCACATGTCGACGTCGACCTCGTTGGACAGGGCGAAGGAGAAGGCGGCGTCGACGCTGCGCTCCTTGGCCGACGACAGCGAGTGGACGACCTCCTCGGCCTCGGTGAACTTCACCGAGGAGACGCCGTCGTACGTCGCGCGCTCGGGATCGATCGTGTTGGGGGTGAGGTTCTCCGACGGCACGGGTGGCGCGCCCTCGACGTAGCCGATCAGCTGCGGGTCGAACTGCACCTGGCTGACCCACTCGCTGACCAGGTCGCCCACCTTGTAACCGGTGACCAGATGCCAGCGGCCGTCGCGCAGGTAGCCGTACGCGCGCTTGAGCACGCCGAATGCCTCGCCCCTGGCCGAGTACTGCATATCGGCGTACTCACCGACGGCCGGAGCGCCGGAGATCGTCTCGTGGAAGGGCGTCCGCATCGCGGCGAGGGCCGAACGGACCTGTGCCGTGTCGCTGGAGACGGGCGCGGTGGAGAGCACGGCCGCCGGACGGCGCGGGGCGTCGTGCAGCGTCAGGTGGTTGCCGCGCAGCCCCTCGTCCTGGACGAGCCCGGCGCCGTCGTCGGTGGAGGCGCGGTCGAAGGACCAGTAGGCGATCAGGTCCTCCTTCTCGCCCCTGAGCCGGGTGAAGAGGTTGTCGAGGACCTGCTCCTGGGTGCGGGCCGTGCGCCAGACGCGGACCTCCTCCAGAACGCCGTGGAACGGCTGGGTCACCCGGCCGTCCGCGAGCCGTGCGCCCAGCGCGAATGTGCGGTCTCCGTAGCGGTCTCCGTAGTCGGCGAAGTCCGCGTTCTCCAGCGGGTCGCAGGCCACCGAGACGCCGTTGCGGTACAGGCGGAAGAGGCTGCCGCGCGGGTCGGGGTTGCGGGTCCAGCGGGCGCCGCGCAGCCGGGCCGGGTGCGAGCCGGTGGCGTCGGCGGCGGTGTTGCCGGCGTTCTCCTCGAAGCGCCAGTGCGCGGTCAGACCGCGGTCGCGCGCCGAAACCGGTGTGCCGAGCCGGGCCGCGTCCCGCGCGGTGCCCCACAGCCGGACCTCGGAGACGATGCCGGTCAGGAGGTGCGTCTGGAGGCCCTCGCGGGCCCGGCCGATGTCGAGGGTGCCGGAGTTGCCCCTGGCGCCGGGGCCCTCGTACCGGGTGGCGCCGGCCTCGCGGCCGTCGATGAAGAAGCGGATGTCCTGCCACTCCTGGAGGTCGACCGACTCCACCAGCTCGATGTTCTGCTTGACGGGTTTGCCGTCGGGGCCCGTCGCGGTGATCTCCTTGCTGCCCTTGCGTTCCTGCATCGACCGCCCGCTCTTGCGGACGACGGCGAGCCGGTGGAACGTTCCGGGCCGGACGGCCTCGGAGGAGGCGAACCGCACGAGCCGGCCGTCCGGCTCCTCGAAGCCGAACTCCAGCTTGCCGTCGGGCAGCACCAGCAGCCGGTACGGAACGCTGCCGCCGGCGCCGTCGGCCGCGCGGCCCTTGGACAGCAGGCCCTGCGTCGCACCGAGGGAGTCGATGCGGCAGAAGACCTCCAGGGTGAGGTCGTCGGCGATGTCGAGCGCGTCGTTGTCGGGCGCCTCCACGTACCCGCCGTCGGTCAGCTCGACGGCCCAGGACTGCTCGTGGGCGGCGGCGAGGTGGGCCCATTCGTGCGGGGGGAAGGTGGCGCGGCTGGCCATCAGTTGGTCACCGGCCCCCGCGACGATCCGGTACGCCGTGTCCGCGGTCCGGTCGATGGCGGCGGGCGCGGTCGTGGTGGTGACACCGCCGCGCAGGTAGACATGCCGGTCGTGCCCGGAGCGGTCCAGGACGCCCGGCTTGCCCGCCACCTGGTCGAGCGGGTCGGCGCAGGGCCAGTAGCCCGCCAGTCCGGTGTCGCCGCCGGTCAGCCGCCTGTTCTTGAACTGCCGGACCTCGGCCGCCGTGCGGGCGGTCTCCCACAGCCGTACCTCGTCCATCTCCACGGCGGCGTAGTCGGGCACCCAGCCGCCGAAGTGGCTGCCGAAGCTGAAGAGGCCGTTGCCCTGGTACGCGCCGGAAGCCGTGCGCCGGGCCTCCTCGACACCGTCCTTGTAGATCACCTGGTCCCGGGTCGTGGCGTCGAAGACGCAGGCCCAGTGGTGCCAGTCGGTGGAGTCCTGACCGTGGTTGGTGGTGACGTCGTCACCGTAGAAGGCGAAGGTGAAGGTGCTGTCCGCGCGCCAGCCGATGTGCAGGGCGCCTTGAGTGCTGCCGTGCGAGGTGCCGTGTCCGACGACGTACTGCGCCCTGCCGTCCCACTCCTTGGTGCGGCGCGCCCAGAACTCCACCGTGAAGGACCGGTCGGCGAGGCTGAAGCCGTTCTCGGTCATGGCCACGCCGCTCTTGCCGTCGAAGGCCAGGGCGGGCACGACCGCGGCAGCGGGGGCGAACAGGCCCAGGGTGTACGGGACTTCGCCGGTCCCGGCGTGGACGACCCGGGCCGCGCCGGACACCTGCTCGGGATTGACCCACGCCTCCACGGTCAGGTCGCCGGTCACCGTGGCCCGCTCCACCTGCTCCTGCGGCAGGGTGAGGACGTTCTCCCGCCCGTCGAAGGAGTACGCCCGGCCGGGCTTGTCCGCGCGCCAGCGGCAGCCGTGCCCCGTGACGAGGCCCGACACCTCGCCGAGGGGGATCTCCGCTGCCGTTCCGGGGTCGGCGAGCACCAGCCGGGAGCCCGCGGAGAGCGGGGCGCCGGCACGGTTGGACGAGGCGCCACGGTGGTCGTGGCGCAGCCGCTGGACCGCCTCGCCCGGCTGCGGCTCGGGGCCGCCCTCACCGGCGTCCAGCCGGAGCGACGTGGCTCCGGGCGCGTGATCGGTCTCCGTGAGGTAGAGGTGGCCGCCGACCGTGACGGGCGTACGGGCGGGCAGGGCGACGGAGAGAGGTTCGGCGAGCCGGAGGACACCGCCGGCGACGTCGCCGGCCCGGCCACCGGACAGCAGTCTCGTGGTCGCGTCGAACTTCTTCACCGTGCCGACCGTGACGGGCGTGTCCGGTGTCCCGTTGACGATCGCGGCGAAGTCGGCGGCCCGGCGCGGCAACCGCTGCCAGGTCTCGCGCTCCTCGCCCCGCTCGATGGTGACGTCGCACAGGCCGGGGCCGTCGCCCGCGGTGATCCGGATCGTCACCGATTCCAGGCCGGTGCCGCTGTCGCGGGCGGTGAAGGTGACCCCCTGGCCGTCGTCCGCTGTCAGTCGGCGGGACGAGCGTACGACCGTGGTGTCGTAGTAGGTGGCGAAGAACTGTCCGTTGGTGCCGCGGAAGTACAGCACGACGTTCCCGGCGGCACTGTCCAGCAGATACGGCCGGTCGGCCGAGCGGGCGAAGGCCAGCAGGGCGCCGGAGGAGCTCAGGCCGGTGCGGTCGAGGGAGAGTTGGGGGACGGGCAGCGCGATGTCGTCGGCGCCCTTGAGGCCGCCGGTGAGGCGGGCGAGTTCGTCGCGTGCGGCGGTCAGTTCGACCTGGTGGGCCTCGATCTCGCGGCGGCGCCGCTCCAGCAGTTCGCGCTGCGGGCGGAGTTCGGCGAGCTGGGCGTCGAGCGCCTCCACCCGCTTGCCCGCGTCGCGGATGTCGGGGTGCCCGAGGTCGTGCCGGCGGACCCGTTCGAAGGCGACCAGGCCCTCGCCGGACTCGGTGACCGTGGCGGTGTCGTACTGGACGACGCGGTCGCCGAGCCGGTCGGGCGCGCAGACGGTCTTCCCGCTCTGCCGGTTGACCAGGGTGCTGTAGCCGTCGCTGCGGTCGTAGATGCCGAAGAGGCTGTTCCAGGCGCCGGACTCGCGCTGGTAGACGATGAGTTCACCGTCGTTGGCCACGCTGGCGCCGGAGACGTTCATGTCCTTGCCGGTGTGGAGGTTGAGCAGGTTGTAGAGCATGGAGCCGTTCCAGCTGGAGCCGGGCGGCATCTGGACGGTCCACAACGCCGACCTCGCGTCCTGATCGGCGGTCCGGATCAGCGGCGGATAGCTGCCCTGCCCCTGCCCGTCGCCCCGCACCGCGAGGTACTGCGGCCTGCCGTCCCGGGTGTTCTTGAACCGCAGCCGGAACGCCCAGCCGGCGAGGTCCTGCGACCGCTGGTGGAACGCCTCGCGCAGGCGCTCCAGCTCCGGCACGTCGGCGGTCTGCCGGGCGAGGTCGGCGACCTCGCCCTCCTTGGCCGCGATGTCCTGGACCAACTGCCGGACTCGGCCGTCCAGTTCGCTGATGGTCTCGACGTCGGCGCTGCCGTCCGGCGCGGTGAGCACCGGCAGCTCGAACTCGTCGGGGATCTGGGCGAGCCGCCCGTCGCGCCCGACGCCGAAGTCGACCGTGGCCAGATACGCCTCCTCGGTCGCCGTGCCGGTCCTCGGGTCGGGGCCGGAGGTGGCGTACGAGAGCAGCACCCGGGCCTGGCGCTTGGCGGGCCTGGGCTCCCGGCCGTAGCCCGTGGTGGTCTCCTCCTGCTGGTGGTAGAGGACGGCGGAGAGCCCCGAGACGGTCTTCCGGCCGGCGACCACGAAGCTGTCGCGGCGCACGCCGGGGTGGTCGCCGACGGGGGCCCGGGAGGTCACCCACCGGGGGCTGCCGAGGAGTTCGCCGTGGTGGGCGTGGTCGGTCTGGTCGTACAGCCGGGAGCCCGAGCCCTCGTCGCAGCGGTAGTACGCGACGAGGCCGGGGTCGTTGCCGATGAGGCGGACGCCCTTGTCGTGATCGAGCTCCTCCTGGGTGCGGACGCGGTCCCAGATCCGTACCTCGTCCAGCTCCGCGCGGGCGCCGCCGAACCACAGGGCCTTGCCCAGCAGCAGCGGGCCGGTGCCGGCGTAGGCGCCGTCCGCGGTACGGGTGCCCGCCTCGATGCCGTCGCGGTAGACGGTCTGGCGGCGCGTGGCGTGTTCGAAGACGCAGGCCCAGTGGTGCCAGGCGGTGTCGTCGCCGCGTACCTCGGTGTCGAAGTCGTCGGCGAAGAAGGAGAAGGTGAAGCGATCGTCGGCCCGGAAGCCGATGTGCAGGGAGTTGCGGGGGCTGCCGGCTGCGTCGCCGTGGCCCAGAAGGTACTCCTCGCGGCCGGTCTCGGTACGCCGCGCCCAGAACTCGACCGTGAAGTCACGGCCGGCGAGCTCGGGTCCCGCGGCGACCCGCACATGGGCGTCGCCGTCGCCGAATGCCAGCGCGGTCTCGGCGTGACCCTCGGTGCTGACGACGGGTACCAGAGGCATACCGGTGAACGGGCAGGTGCCGGGGGCCGGTTCGTAGACCGCGTCGCGGTGGGCCGGGTCCGGGCTGGTCCATGCCTGGGTGCCGGGGAGATGGAACAGGCCGTCGTGGCCCTGCTCGATGTTGAAGGAGTCGATGCGTCCGGTGGCGTCGTTGTGCGCGAAGACCTGCCAGCGCTGCCGCCCGTGGACGGCGGTGGGCACCAGCAGGGCGGTGAAACGCCCGCCGGTCAGGTGGCGGACGAACGACAGCTCCTGCGTGGGCTCGTGGAAGGGGCGGCCCTCCATGTCGGTCGTGCCCAGGCTGTCCTTGGCCGAATCCGGCCGGGTCCGGTGCCGACTGCGACGGTAGCGGGCCTCCAGAACGGGCTTGAGCTCCCCGCCGACGAGGAGGAACCGGTCGCACAGGAGGGTGTCCGCGACCAGCGGCACCTTGGCGCCCGCCCCGTCCGTGACGTAGTCGCCGCGCTCCGGATCGCCGGAGGATCCGCCACCGGCCAGCTTGTGGACGGCGTCGGGATGGTCCACGCCGATGGACTGCCGCAGCACGACGATGTGCGTACCGTCCGACAGGGCGTGGAAGGGCGCCTCCGCCGTGAGCCTGGCCGTGGTGGACAGAAAGGGGTCCACCTCTTCCTCGTTCAGCCGCTCGCCGGCCGCCGCCTCGATGCGCCCGCCGTTCTTCACCACGGGTAACGCGGTGGCCCCGGCGGCCGCGAAGCCGGTGTCCGTGATCTCGGAGGGGAAGCGCAGCGGCAGCGGGTTCTCCGACCAGTAGCCGGCGTCCAGTTCACCCTTGGCCTCGTCATGGCGCGCAAGATCGAGAACCGTGTAGACCAGGCGCCGCCGGTCGTCCATGGCCAGGGCCACCGTCGTGCCCTGATGGCGCACGGAGGTGGTGTGCACGTAGGTGCGATCGCTGTAGACCTTGAGCAGATGCTGTTCGCCGGACAAGGGCAAGACTCTCCTCGACGAGAAGGACCGTGTGGAGCAGCGAGAAACCCCCGCTGACCTGCGCCGCTTCCCCTGCGTGGCGCAGCGGTCACACGATTTACCGAAGTGCCGGGTACGTCAAGGAAGGCATTGCGCCACCGTCCGGAAACCGCGTTGCCGGCGTGGGCGAGGCATAAGTGATGCGTCGTCCGCCAGGCTGGTGCCGTGATCCTCACTCTCACGGCGAAGGCCCTTCCTCTGCTCCACACCTGGCTGCCGGACAGCGCCGAGCGTGTGGTGGTCCTCACGACGAGGGCCGTGGCCGGCACCCTCGACCCGGCGGGCCGCAGTCGGCGATTCCGCCATGTCGAGGTGGCCGAACGGTACGACGCCCCCGCGGTGGAGCTCGGCGCCGAACGTCTGCACGCGCGATTCGGCTTCGAACGCATCGCCACCGTCGCGGAGACCGACGTCCTGCGGGCGGCACGCCTACGCGGTCGCCTCGGGGTGACAGGGCAGAGCGAGGAGTCCGCCACGGCCTTCCGGGACAAGTACGTGATGAAGAGACGGGCGGCGCGTGCGGGCATCCCGGTCGCCCCCATGGCCCCGGTGACGGCCGCGCTGGACATCGCGGCCTTCGCCGACGCACAGGGCTACCCGGTCGTGGTGAAGCCACGGATGAGCAGCCCTTCGGCACGGGCGCGGCGGATCGACGACGAGGCCGCTCTGCTCGACTTCGTCCGCACGGGAACCGTTCGTCGCCCCGACGGCGTGCCCGGCGGGTGGCTGGTGGAGTCGTACGTCACCGGAGAGCTCTGCCGGGTGGACGGGATGATGGCCGGCGACCGGCTCGTGCACGCCTGGCCCTCGGCCTACGCGCGGGGCGGCGCCGACCCGTACTCCCGCCGTGACCGTACCCGCAGCGTCCTGCTCGACGCGTCGGACCCGCGCACCGCCGCCCTGCGCGCCTTCGCCGCCGAGACGGTTCGCGCGCTCCCGTCACCGAGTGAACCCACCGGATTCTGCGCCGAGATCTTCGTGGGGCCGGACGGCTCGATGACGCTCTGTGAGATCGCGTGTCGCGCGGGCGGATCCGGGATCACCGCCGCCTACCAACGAGCCTTCGGTGTCCATCTGTTGGCGGAGAGCCTCCGCGGCCAATGCGGCGTTCCCCTCGCGCTGGACGCGCAGCCCGGGAGGTCGCTCCCGGTATGAGCGTGCTGATCCTGAACAAGAAGAACCTGACCAAGAAGAAGCCGGCCTCCCACCCCTACCAGGAGTGGCTCGCCGGGGCCGGCCCGCTGATCCTGCTGTCCGCGGCGGGCACCGGGCCGGACGCGCCGTCCGGATGGGCCTGGTACGAGGAGTTCGCGGACTACAACAGGAACGGTGCGGTCGAGATCCGGGCCGCGCGCCTGGGACGGGAGTACCAGGTGCGACGGGTGGTGTCGCTGAGCGAGTGCGACGTCGTCCGTGCGGCCCGGATCCGGCAGTGGCTCGGTCTGCCCGGCCAGAGCGTCGAGTCGGCGCTGGCCTTCCGCGACAAGCACCGGACGAAGACGCTGGCCGACGAGGCGGGCCTGGCCGTGCCACGGTTCAGGGCCGTGGACTGCGCCGGGGAGGTGCTGGACTTCGCCGCCGAGGTGGGCGGCCCCCTCGTGGTCAAGCGTCGTTCGGGTTCGGGGTCCGTGGGGGTGCGGGTCCTGGCGGACCGTTCGGCGGTCGAACGGTGGGTGGCGGGGCTGTGCGTCGCGCCGGACGAGCCCTGGGGCCTGCTCGCCGAGGAGTACGTCGACGCCCGCCTCTTCCACGTCAACGGCGTCATGGCCGGCGGGCGGATGCTGCACGCCTGGTCGGGAACGTACGTCCGACCTCCCTTGGAGGCGCTGGAGAAGGGTCGTGCGCGGACCGTTGTGATGCTGCCGCCGGAATCCGAACTCGTCCGCGGTCTCAAGGAGTTCACCGCCTCGGTCATCGCCGCGCTACCGCCCGTCGAGGAACCGACCAGCTTCCACGCCGAGGCGTTCCGGGCCGCCGACGGAACCCTCTCACTGTGCGAGATCGCCTCCCGGACCGGCGGCCGCGGCATCAACGACATCGGCCGCCTGGCCTACGGTGTGGACCTCGACCGCTGCTCGGTCCGGGGCCAGGCCGGGTTGCCGGTCGACCTCCCCCCACCAGGCCCCCCGGCCGCCCGGCTCTTCGGCTCGCTCACCCTGCCGCCGCGCGCCGGCGAGTTGACGGACATCCCCACCACCTGCCCGCTGCCCGGCGTGGTCTCCTACCGCACACGGCCGGCACCGGGTGCGGGCGTCGACGCGGGCACCGCCGGTCCGTCCGGCTATGTCGCGACCGCCGTGGTCACCGGGGCGACACCGCAGGAGCAGGCCGAGCGGATGCAGGCCGTGGAGCGGTGGTTCTACGAACGGGCCCGCTGGCGCCGGTCGGCGACGGTGCGGGACGATGGTGAGCGCCGAGAGGCTCCAGCCCTATGAGCGGCAACCACCGGGAGTACACGTTGACTCAGGGACCCCCAGTGAAACCCCCGATCACGGAAGGCGACGTCTACGTCATCTCCTTCCCCAAGTGCGGCCGGACCTGGCTGCGGGTGCTGATGGCCAAGTCCATCTCGTCGTCGTACGGAATCCCGATGGAGGCCTGCCGGGATCTGAACCTCTGCGATTTCAGCCGGGCGGACCCCGCCGTGCCCCGTATCGTCTTCTGGCACGACGACCGCGTGCACCGGTGCAGCCCGGCCGGACTCTCCTGGGACAAGGACTTCTACCGCGACCGCAAGGTGGTGCTCCTGCTCCGCGACATCCGGGACACCGCGGTGTCCCGCTACTTCCAGCAGAGCCGCCGTCAGCACGACGCCTATACCGCCGGGCTCGGCGCCTTCCTGACCGAGGAGGAGGGCAGTGTCAAGACCTGCCTGTCCTTCTGGAACATCTGGCACGCCCGACAGCACGTGCCCGCCTCGTTCCTGCTCACCTCGTACGAGCGGCTGGCCGCCGACACCGTTGGGGAACTCGCCCGGGTAGCGGAGTTCTGCGGCCTGCCGCCGGTCGGAGAGGAGACCTTGCGCACCGTGGTGGAGTTCGCCGACTTCACGTCCATGCGGGCCATGGAGGACTCCGATGCGCTGGGCACGTTCCGGCTGCGGCCCGCGGTCCCGGGCGACCAGGAGTCCTACAAGACCCGCCGGGGAGTCGTCGGCGGCTTCCGCGACTACCTCACCGACGAACAGACCGGCTACGTGACCGGACTCGTCCGGCAACTCCTCGCACCGGAGTGGCACCCGCTCGCCTTCGCGGCGGACAGCCCGGACCACCGGGCGATGCCGTCCGCACCGGCCTGACCGTCGCTGCCGGACGTCAGCGTGCCCGGCCGGCCGCCGGCCGGGCGCGCACCATGGTGAACTCCCCGCCCGCCCTTGGGCTTTCGGCCGGGCCCGGGGTGTCCGTCCGCCGGAACCCGTGGCGGGCGTAGAGGTGTTCCGCCGCGACGTTGCCCTCGTTCACCTGGAGCCGCACCTCGGCGTAGCCCTGTTCGTCGGCCCAGCCCAGCGCGGCCCGTACCAGCAGATCGCCCGCGCCGGTACCACGCGTCGCGGGCCGTACCCACAGGGAGACCAGCTCGGCGGTGCGCGCGCCGACCGGAACGACACCGGCGAGGCCACACGGCTCGCCGTCCTCCTCGGCGAGGAACTGGTTGCGGCCCGCCAGACGCTGCCGCCACCGCTCCTCGCTGAGGGATTCCTCGCGGCTCAGCGTGGAGCCGAACGCCTCGGGCGCGTCCCTGAGAGCGGCCAGCCGGACCGCACGGCACAACCGCCAGTCCTCGGGGCACATGGTGCGTACGGTGAGCGAGCGCATGGGCCAGACCGTGACACATCCCGACAGGGAGCTCAACTTGCGCCGGCCGCTTCACCCACTCCTGAGTCAGGGGCGCCACGGCTCGGTCTCGTGACACCCGCCCGGCTCGCCGAGGGTGGCGGGAAAGGCCCCGTGGACGGTCCGCCGGCGCATGGCGACAATGAGCGGTATGCCCTCCTCCCGGCCCCGTATCGCCCTTGTGTTGCGCGGTGAGGTGAACCAGAGCGGCGGCGTCGGCACCAGTGTGCTGCGGTTGGCCCGCGGGCTGGCGGCCGACGGGCGGTTCGCGGTGGACGTCGTCGGGCTGCGCCCGCACAGCCCCGCCCCTTCGGACGGCGGAGCCGTGCCCGACGCGCCGTGCGGTACGGAGAGCGGCGTCTGCTTCTTCGAGCTGTGCCCCGAGGAGGCGACACCCCCGGGGCCCGACTGTGAACTGGCCGTCCAGCAGGCCCTGGTGGGGCTGGCGCGCCGCCGCGGCTACGCGCTGCTGCACGGTTTCTACGCCAGTTCCGCGGGCTACCACGCGGCATGGGCTGCGGCCGAGTGCGCGGTGCCCTCGGTCGTGGGCATCCGGGGCAACGACATCTACGGAAACGTCTTCGACCCCGTCCGGCTGCCCCGGCTTCAGTGGGCGCTGTCCCAGGCCACCGGGGTCGTCGCGGTGAGTGGTGAGGCGGCCCGGCGGGCCGACACCCTCACCGGCTGCGGACCGCGCACCACAGTGGTGCTCAACAGCATCGCCCCCGCGGCGTACCGTCCCGGCACCGTACGCGTCCCCGGTTCACCGGTCATCGGCACGCTGGGGCGAGCGGCCGTCAAGAAGGGCGTCCACCTGCTGATCCGGGCCTTCCCCACGGTCCTGGAGCAGTACCCGGACGCCCGTCTGGTGTTGGTCGGACAGCTCACGGACACCTCGGCGCTGCCGGACCTGGCCGCCGCCACCGGCGTCGCCCGGCGCACCGTCTTCACCGGCTCCGTGCCCCGGGAGGACGCCCTGCGGCACCTGCGCGGCATGGATGTCTTCGTGCTGCCGTCACTGCACGAAGGCTGTCCCAACGCGGTGCTGGAGGCCATGCTGGCGGGCACGCCGGTGGTGGCCACCGCCGTGGGAGCGGTGCCCGAGATGGTGACCGACGGCAAGGAGGCGCTACTGGTACCGGTCACCGGCTCGCCGCGGGCGATCGCCGACGGGATCCTCGGCATGCTCGCCGCCGACCGGGCGGGAATCGCCGAGCGGGCCGGTCTGGCCGTGCGGACGCGGTTCGGGCTGTCCCGGGAGGTCGAGGAGAACGTGGCGGTCTACCGCGCCTGCCTCGGCTGACCCCCGTCGAGCCCGTGCGGCACCGCGTCGGGCAGGGCGATGCCGGCCGCGGCGAGCACCGCGTCCCTGCGCCGCAGTGCCCAGACGTCGTCCTTGTTGACCGAGAGGTGGAGGATCGCGACGTCCGCGAGCTCGTCGTCGTCGAGCTCCGCCGTCCCAGGAGCCAGGCGCAGGGCCCGGCCCGGCATGAAGTTCCAGCGCAGCGGCAGTTCGCCGGTGCGGACCAGGTCGCCCATCTCCAGCAGGGTCAGCCAGAAGCACAGCTGGTCGTTGGGGACGAAGTGCTCGCTCGTCGGCCCGGTGACCATCCGGCGGTAGCGGGCCAGCCAGCGGGTGGCGATCCGGCGCAGCACGGCGCCGGATCCGTAGACCACACCGGAGTTCCAGCACGGCATGGCGCCGAGGTCGTCCGTCGTGTACGCCAGGCCGAAGGTCTCGTTGACCAGCCGGGTGATCCGTTCCCGGCTGAGGCCGGTGTCGGTGAAGTTGTACCGGCCGTTGGTCCACAGGGTCTGCACCTTGGGGCGTCGCAGCAGCATGCGTACGTCCACGCCCGCCGACGGTCCGACGGGGCTCTGCCCGGCGAGTGCCGCGACGTCGTCGAGCAGGAGCGTGTCCGCGTCGATGTGCAGGCACGGCCCGGGCGGCGCCTCCGCCATCGCCCGGATCTTCAGCAGGCGGGACCGGATGTGCTCACCGTGTCCGGGAAGCCGGCGGATCCGGGCGGCGAACCCCAATGCGGTGGCGATCCGGGCCAGGTCCGCCGGCTCCTGGTCGAGGAAGAGCCGTACCGGCACATCGCGGTTGTACGCCCGCAGCGAGCAGATCGCGGCCACTGCCAGCGAGAAGTAGCTGCGTGTGCAGGCGAAGGTGACGGTCAGGGGGGACGCGGCCGCTCCGCAGTCGATGGGCGCCGTGCCGAGGGTCATTAGGCCTCCTCGAAGGGTGGTGGGATGATCACATGTGCCGTGGCAGGCGCCGGTGCCGAAGCCATGCCAGGGCGGCGCGTGCCTGGGCCGCCTGGAACCGGCGGAGGGTGGGGATGCCGGGCGGGGGCGGGCGACGCGACCGGTCGACGAGCATGCCGGTGAGCGCGGTGAGGACGACGGTGACCTCGGCCGGGTCGGCCCCCGCGGCGGCCGGGTGGGCGGCGAACGCCGACTCCGGCGACGGCCCGCCGTGGAGCGGGGCCGGCGCGAGCAGGAACAGCAGGTCGAGCCAGGGCGCCGCGAGACAGGCGCGGGCCCAGTCCACGAGGAACACCCGCTCCCGGGTGAGGAGGACGTTGTCGGCGCGGAGGTCGCAGTGCGCGAGGGCATCGCCCCGGACGGCATCGGGCCACCCCGACTCCAGCTCCGCCAGCGCGTCGAGGCGTGCGGCGGCCCAGGGGTCGAGGCCGTCGAGCGGGAGCCCCGCGTTCCGCTGGTGCGTCAGGTTGCGCCACCCCCGGAACTCTTCGGCCAGGGACTCGGCGGCGACCGGGACGACCGCGGCGACGGTGGGCGGGGCGGGGGTGGTGGCCGTGGCGAGATGGGCGACGGCATGCAGGACACGGTCCAGCTCGGCCGCGCGCCAGGGCTGCGCGGGCATGGTGCCGTCCACCCATTCGAAGGCCAGCACCACCCACCCGCGGTCGTCCAGCGCGGTGAGCAGGCGGGGCGACGGGACACAGGAGGGGAGTGCGGGAGCGACGCGCGCCTCGCGGCGGTGCAGCTGTGGCGCGTAGGCGTTGGGCTCGGCGCCCACCGCCTTGACGAACACCCGCCTGCCGTCCGTGAGTTGGAGCCCCGCGGCCACGCCGGGGGAGAAGCCTCCAGCGCAGCTGACGGCCCCGGTGACGGCCGCGCCCAGGGCCTGCTCCAGACCGTCCCGGAGGGCGGTGGGCACGTCCGTCCATGGGCGGCGGTCGCCGACCGCGGGTGGGACGGGGTGCTGCGGCGGATCTGTCGGGGGCCGCGCCACGGTGTCCTCCTCCTGAGACTCAGCCGATCCGCAACATCGCTGCCAGTTGGGGACGGAGGATCTTCCCGGTCGCCGTTCGGGGCACCGCCTCGACGCGGACGATGCGCTCGGGCAACGTCGTGGTGGCGAAGTGGCGCCCGAGGTGGGCGTAGAGCTCGGCGTCGGACGGCTCCGGTGCCGCGGCCACCGCGGCGACGATCGTCTCACCGAGCAGCCGGTCCGGCCGGGTCGCACAGGCCGCGTCCTGGACTGCGGGGTGGGCGCGCAGCACCCTTTCCATCTCCTCCAACGAGACGCTCTCGCCCCGCACCTTGGCGATGTTCTTGATCCTTCCGGTGGTGACGTAGAAGGTCCGGCCGGTGTCGTCGTCGGGGACGGCGAATCCGAGGTCCTGGGAGTGGAACCAGCCGCCGTGGAACGCCCGGCGGGTGGCGTCCTCGTTGCCCACGTACCGCGTCATCACGTTGTGGCCGCGCATGCACAGCTCGCCGGTCTCACCCGGTGCCGCACGTCTGCCGTCGGCCGTGAGCACCGCCATCTCGTTGCCGTACAGGGCCGTGCCGATCGAGGGGAGGTCGGCATGCAGCGCGAGCCTGGCGTAGGTCTGCGGGGGCAGGTCGGGCGGCATGGTCGTGGAGAAGTTGGTGGTCTCGGTCAGCCCGTAGCCCTGGAGGACGCGCACGCCCAGCCGCGCATGCACGGCTCGCGCCGTCGTGGCCGGCAGCGGAGCCGCCGCCGAGACGAAGTACCGGAAGCCGTCGGGGATCCGCGGGCGGCGCCAGGCGTCCAGCAGGGCCTCCAGCACGCTCGGCACGACGCTGGCGACGTGTGGACGGTGCTGGGCGAGCAGGCGGGGGTAGGCAAAGGGGTCGAACCCGTCGGCGAGCACCGCGTGGGCGCCCGCCACGAGCGTGCCGAGGAGGGTGAAGTGCAGGCCGTTGACGTGGTGGACGGGCAGGCAGCCCAGGAAGCGGTGGCCCGGGCCCAGGCCGTGGTGGCGCCGGAGGGCCTCAGCGTTCACAGCGGCGTTGTAGTGGGACTGGGCCACCAGCTTCGACGTCGCGGTGGAGCCCGAGGTGCCGAACAGCAACGCGTCGGCCAGCGGATCGGACCGCGTCCCCATGTCGGCGGGCGGATCCGGCAGCGCCCGCGGATCCGGCAACGGCACGCTGTCGGACCGGTCGGCGAGGCCTCCCCCCGGCGCGTGGAGCACGGCGCCGGCGTGCACGTATGCCGCCTGCTGCGCGACTCGGGCCGGTGGGTCGTTGGGACTGAGCATCAGGACCGGGCAGCCCAGCCGCATGAGGGCGAGGACGGCGAGCGCGGACGTGGAGTCGTTGACCGGCAGCAGGCCGAACACCTGGCCGGAGCGGGCGCCCTGTTCACGGGCGAGCCAGGCCATGAGTCTGCGGCTGAGTCGGTCGAACTGCCGGAAGGTCAGTGTGGTGGCGGCTCCCTCCCGGTCGACGGTGGTCAGGAACGGGGCGTCGCCCTGGACGGATACCTGGTGGTCGAGGCTGTCCAGGACGGTGGGCCGGGCGGTCAACCGGGAGTGCGGCGGCTTCCCGTGGTACCGGTGCACGCGTCCGTCGTCGGTGCCGGTGTGCTCAGTCATCGTCGCCGATGACCTCCCCGTCCGGGACCAGTGCTGCCACCGCGTCGACGATGGCGTGGACGCTGTGGAAGGTGGCCGCGGTGATCCGGTCCGCCGGAAACTCCACGGACAGGGACTTCTCCAGCTCCGTCAGCAGGGAGACGGTGCGCAGCGAGTCGAATCCCAGGTCGGCCAGGGGGGCTCCGGGATCGGGCGGTGCGCTGACGCGGCCCGGGGGCATCAGCCGCCCGACCACGTCCTGCACCGTGCGTACCAGGTCGTCGCGGTGCGTCTCGGCGTCCGTCATGAGCCCTCGCTCCCGGGGGTCGGGTGGCGGCGGTCGGGCCGGCCGGGCGGGGTCGGGGCGGGTGGCCCGCCCTCCAGGACCGGGCGCAACCGGGAGATGGCCGCGGCCAGCCGGGGCCACTGTTGTGCGGTGGTGATCCGGAGCGCGCCCCCGGCGAAGCAGAAGTCGAGGATCCCGGGGTAGGTGGCGACGCCGGTCTCCCGCAACAGTTCTCCGGCCAGCCGGTAGGAGTCGTCCCAGCCTCGGGCCGTCAGCAGGAGGTTGACGGAGCAGCGGGGGCGGGTCACCGTGGCCATCCGGGAGAGGCGGTGGGCGGCGGCCTCCCGCAGCGCCGTGAGGGTGGCCTCCCTGGACCGCCGTTCCCGACGGTAGCGGTCATAGGCCCGTTGCAGCGGCGCACGGCGCAGTCGGTAGCCCGTCTCGAACTCCGCCGCCTCCGCCGGCCCGATCCGGTCCGTTCCGCCGATCAGCCAGCGTTCCATGCGTGCCGTCACCTCGACGGCGGTGTAGAGCAGCGAGGGCGGGCCGCCGAAGCTGGTCGAGGCGTACTCGTAGTAGTCGGCGACGAAGGCGCGGTCGGCGACGATCCAGCCGGACTCCACGACCTCGGGCTGCCATACGCGGGCACTGCCGCAGATGCGGATCACGTTGGACGCCGCACGTGCCGCGGAGAGCGGGGTGGTGTCGCCCAGCCACTCATGGGACTCGTCCAGCAGGATCGCCGTGGACGGCGCGGCCTGCCGTACCAGGTCGGCCAGTTCGTCCTCCGCTATCCGTGCGCCGGTGGTGCCGGCCGCGGTCGGCAGCAGCACCAGCGGGGTGTCCGGTGTCAGTGCGGCGATCAGTGGTCCGAGGGACATGGTGCCGTCGGTACAGGTCAGCGGGATGAGCCGGACGGCGCCTCGCCGGGCGACCGCGGCCACCGGGGCCGGATGGTTCGGGATGGCACACAGCGCGGGTGCCGCGGAGGCAGCACGCCCGGAGAGGACGAGGTCGGCCAGCCCGCTCACGGCGAAGGCGCCGCCCATGGTGAGCGCCAGGTTCCCGGCGGTGTAGCAGGCACCGTCGACGCGCTGGTTCTCGAAGGCGGCCAGCGCCTCGCGCGCCGGGATGCGCCCGCAGGAGTCGGAGTATCCGTACCAGTCGCGCTTCAGCGCGTAGCTGATGCAGTCCCGTACGGTCTGCGGAAGTTCACTCGCGCATGCGGCCACCGAGTCGGGCAGCAGGGACAGCTCCGGGGCGGACGGGGTGTCGTCGGTGCACTCCTCGCGGAAGAACCATCGGAACAGTTCGTGGACGAAGGCCACGGTGGCGCCGGAGGACAGCACCTCCTCGGCGGTGACATCGCGTCGCGGGGCGCGGCCGCGCCAGCGTTCGGCGAGCCAGGGACGGCTGCCGTGCCGCCCCAGCTCGTGCTCCACCCGGCCGAGCCAGAGGTCCCGAAGTTCCAGGGGATCCTCGGGATTGCGAGCCCGCCGGAACACCTCCAGCGTGCGCTCGTCGACGGCCGGAGCGAACGAGTCCTCCGCCGTCCGGTACGTGGGCGGGGCGACGACGGCCAGCGCGTCCGGTGGAAGTGGGGGGAGGAGGCGCGCGGGGGCATCGGTGAACAGCTGCATGACATCTCCCGACCGGGTGAGGGGGCCTACAGGCCGGCGTGTCCGCGCAGCGCGGGGACGACCTGACGGGCGAAGAGTTCGACGGTGTGCCAGTCGACCGGCGGCCGGGCACCGAGCAGGAAGTCCCCGACACCGAGCCGGAGGTAGGGGAGGAGGCGTTCGACGCACTGCTCGGGCGTGCCGAGGACGAGGAACTCCCCCCGGACCGGGGAAGCGGGCGGATGGCGTCTCTCCCACTCCTGGCGGCGCTCGTGCAGCGCACGGTGGTCCTCGGCCAGCAGCGCCCGGAAGGTGATCGACTTTCTGATGTCCGCCGGGTTCCGGCCGACCGCTGCGCAGTGCTCGCCCAGCGCATCGCACCTCTGCCGATAGCTCTCCGGGGTGCCGGCCAGCACATTCCAGACGTCGGCGTGTTCGGCGACGATTCTGAGGGTGCGCCGGGTGTCCGCGCCGCCGATCACCAGCGGCAGCCGCTGTTGCAGCGGTTTGGGCTGGAGGCAGGCGCCTTCGAGACGGTAGTGCCGTCCGGTGAAGTCCGTCCGGTCCCGCGTCCACAGGCTCCGCATGATGTGGCAGCCCTCCGTGAGCATCTCCAGGCGCTCGGTGCGGCTCGGAAAGGGGATGCCGTACTGCCGGTAGCCGAGGTCCGGGCCGCCGGCGCCGATGCCGAATTCGAGCCTTCCTGCGGAGATGTGGTCGAGGGTCGCGGCGATGGCCGCGGCCTGGGCGGGGTGCCGCCACGTCATGGTCGACACCAGCATGGCGCAGCGAATCCTGCTGGTGCGCGCCGCGAGCGCGGCCAGCAGCGTGGTCCCTTCCAGACAGGGCCCGGCGGGGCCGCCGAGGGGTGGTCGGGCGTGGTCGAAGACCGACATCCAGTCGTACCCCAGTGCCTCGCCCCGTTGCCACAGTCCGAGGCACTCCTCGAAGCTTGCGTACTGCTGCCCGGAGTGGATGCCGAACCTGATGGCCGGGCCGTGGATCTGCATGGTGTGACGGTCCTTCGGTGAGGTCGGTCGGCGGATCGGGGAGGGAGAGCCATGGCGCCCGGGACGAGTGTGCGGCGGAGGGTGGTGGGGACGGTGCCGTCAGGGCCGGGCACGGTGGCCGGGGCCGTCGAGTCCTTCACGCTGGACAACGGGCGTGGGCTCGCGGTGACCGTGTGGACATGGGGAGCGACCCTGGTCGAAGTGCTGACGCCGGACCGGCACGGACGGGTCGGCAACGTGGTGCTGCGGCTGCCGGATCTGGACGCCTACCGGGACCGGACCCGCAACCCGTACGTCGGCGCCACGGTGGGCCGTTACTGCCGCTGCGTGGCGCAAGGGCGTCTGCTGCTCGACGGCGTCGTCCACACACTGGACCGCAACGACGGGGCCCACCACGTCCACGGCGGGGGCGAGGGGTTCGACCGCCGGATCTGGTCGGCCGAGAGCGCTGAGGACGACCGGGGGATCGAGGTGCGGCTCACACTGGACAGCGCGGACGGGGACCAGGGCTACCCCGGTGCGGTGCGGGCCCAGTGCGGGTACCGCGTCGACACAGCCAACCGGCTCACCATCTGGTACACGGCGGTCACCACCGCACCCACCGTCGTGGGGCTGACCAACCACGCGTTCTGGAACCTGGCCGGCTCGGGGACCGTCGACGGGCACCGGCTCGCGCTGAACTCCGTCCGGGTCGTGCCCTTCGACGCGGAGTTGATCCCGCTGGCCGGGCCGCCGCACGAGGTGGCCGGCTCCGAGCTGGACTTCGGACGGCCCCGGCGCCTCGGGGCGCAGCGGCTGGACACCTTCTACGCGCTGGACGCCCCCGCATGGGCTGCCCGGCTCCATGATCCCCGGAGCGGTCGCACGATGAGCCTGGTCACCGATCAGTCGGGCATGGGCGTGTACTCCGCCGACCACAGTCCCTGGCCGCGCGCCGGTCTGTGTCTGGAGACCGGGCCCTGGCCCGACGCCCCCAACCGGCCGGACTTCCCGTCCGCCCGGCTCGATCCCGGCGAGGTCTACCGTGCGCGCACCACGCACACGTTCTCGACCGACACCGCGGAGCGCCTCCTCGGGACGGGGGAGCACGGTCATGGCATCGCCTCTCCGTAGGGCGGTCAGCGCCGGCGGCCGTCGACGGGCACGTAGTCGACGTCGTCCTCGGTGAGCAGGTGATCCGGGTGGCCGTCGACGAAGCGCACCGCGGCGGGCCCCGGAGGCGCGACGCCCGGGAGGGCCGTCCTCGGGCCGAGCCGCATGAGGTAGTAGGAGACGGTCAAGTCCGGGCCGTGGGCCGCTTCGAGGGCCGCGGCCCACTGCCGGATGCGGGCCCGCTCGGCGGGGTAGCGGCGCTCGTACGCCGCGCGGTAGGCCGGGAACGGCAGCAACGGGCGTTGCAGGGCGGTGAACTCGACGACGCGCCCCGCCAGGGACTCGGCGAAGACCTCGGCGACGATCGGCACGCCGTCCCGGGCCGGCTGGTAGAGCAGGATCTGGGCTTCCCCCTCGGGCGTGAGGAATGCGTCCAGCCGGTCGAGCAGGAGCGCGAGCAGTCGGCTGCCGTCCGGGCCGCCGTTCGAGGTGAGGGTGCCCGGAACGCAGTCGGGGGTCGGGAGGAACGGGGGGTTGGCGAGGATCAGGTCGTAGGGTTCCGCGACCGGGTGGGTCCGCAGGTCAGCGGTGAGCGAGCGGACGGTGCCCTCCGGGAAGCCGTTGGCCGCGGCGGTCCACCGCTGGAACGCCTCGGCCCGTGGATTGATGTCCAGGAAGTCGACGCTGCGGGCCCCGAGGTGCAACGCCATGAATCCCAGGGCGCCCGATCCCGCGAAGGGTTCGAAGACCCGCTTGCCCCGCACCAGGGACGGCTGCTGAGCCAGGCGGCGCAGCAGCGCGGCCTGCACCCTGGTGAGCGGCAGGATGCGCAACGCGTCGTCCTTCCCCGGGACTTCGGCCCGGGTGACGAGACCGCCTGCGAAGGTGTAGGTGAGGACCTCGCCGTCGCGGTGCTCGGTCCAGGACACCGGGTCGCCGGGCATCAGGCCCAGTACCTCTCGTACGTCGCGGGCACCGGGCACCGGAAGGAGCGGTGGTGCAGGTACAGGACGTCGCGGGCGGGCGTGACGTCGCCCCAGCCGTCGATCCAGTGGACCGGCAGTCCCGCCTCCTCCATGAGGCGCCGGGAGGCGTCGGCGCAGTCCGAGAAGTACAGATCGCGGTCGAAGACGAAGAGGTCGGCGGTTCCCCCCAGGTAACAGAGCACACCGTCCCATCGGTGGGACGCCGCCTCTGCCAGGACTTCCGACATGGTGACGGGGTGTACCTCGGCCCGGCTCATCAGGTGCGCCTTCATCGGCTCGGGCATCGGCCCGGCCGGCTCGACCAGCGCCAGCCGTCCGGTGGGGATCCGGGCGAAGTTGTCCAGGTACGGCGCGAAGGGCTGCACGGGGGAGTGCGGTTCCTTGTCCGTGAAGAGCCAGTCGCCGATGCACAGGGCGTCCATGGTCGAGGTCAGATAGAGCCGGAACGCCTGCTCGCAGGTCTGCACCAGAGGCTCGCCACGGTCGTTGAAGGAGGTGTTGAGCAGCACCCCCAGTCCGGTGCGCCGCTTGAACGCCTTGAGCAGGGCGTAGAACCGCGGGTTGCTCTCCTCGGTCACCGTCTGCACCCGCGCCGTGCCGTCGACGTGTCCGACGGAGGCGAGCTTGTCCCGCCACTCCTCCCGCACGGGAGCCACGACGGTCATGTACGGCAGGTCCTGGTCGGCCTCGAAGTACTCGGCCAGGTCCTCGCGGAGAACGGACGGCGCGAACGGGCGCCAGTTCTCCCGGTGTTTGATGCCGTCGTTGATCCTTCGCTTGATGTCCGGGGCGAGCGGATTGCCCAGGATGGAGCGGTTGCCCAGTGCCCGGGGGCCGACCTCGGACCGGCCCTGCACCCAGCCCAGGATGCGCCCGCCGGCCAGCAGTTCGGCTGCCGCCTCCTGGTCACCGACGTGTACCCCGCGCTGGCCGTGACGCGCGGCGACATCCGGGAGGTTCTCCAGGTCGACCTCCCGCCCCCAGTACGGGTGGGTGATCCGCCACCGGCGTGGTCGTTCGGATCCGCTGAGCCGGTGGTACGCGTACAGCGCGCCGCCGAGGGCCGTGCCCGAGTCGTTGGCCTGCGGGTAGACGTCGATCCGGTCGAAGGTACCGCTGTGCATGATCCGGCCGTTGGCGGCCGAGTTGAGGGCCACTCCTCCGGTGATGAGGAGGTTCGCTGACCCGGTCGCCGCTTTCAGGTATCGAGCCGAGTTGAGCATGATCTCCTCGCAGATGGCCTGTACCGCGGCGGCCACGTCCTGGTGCAGCGAGGTGAGAGGTTCCTCCGGCCGGCGGGGCGGCCCGAAGGAGCGGGTGAAGACGGTGGCCGCCAACTCGGCCGAGGTGTAGCGGTTCCCGCCCCTGCGTCGGGCGGGCAGGAACGCGTACGCCCCGGTGTCGTCCACGCGGATGAACGCGTCGAGCGCTGCTCTGCACCGTGCCGGGTCCCCGTAGGCCGCGAGGGCCATGGTCTTGCCCTCCTCCCCGAAACCCCAGCCGAGCCACATGGTGGCCCCCTGGTAGAAGAGGCCCAGGGACTGTGGCAGCGGGGTGGTGCGCAGCACCGTGATGTCATTGCCCGAGCCGTGGGCGAGCATGGAGGTCTCGGTCTCTCCGCTGCCGTCCACGCTGAGGATGGCGGAGTCGTCGAAGGGGCTGGCGTAGTACACGCCCGCGCAGTGGCAGATGTGGTGCGGGATGTTCACCACCCGGTCGGCCGGGAAGCCGGCGGCCAGCAGCGACTTGTGCCAGGTCGGGATGCGCCAGTCGAGGTAGCGCTCCATGTCCTCGGCATCGGGGCCGGACAGGTAGCCCCGCGCCTGGCGTTTCCGTGCCTCCAGGCGGGACGGATCGATGCAGTTCGTCACGAGGTCGATCTGGTGCGGTGCGATGGAGTACTCGTCGAGCGCTTCGAAGAGCACGGACAGATGGCTCGACATGCCGTGCTTGATGCGGTTGAACCGCTCCTGCTCATAGATGAAGAGGGGTTCTCCGTCCCGGACCAGTGCGAAACACGCGTCGTGCTGTACCGGCTTGGTGCCGAGAATGATCACGCGGACCTCGTCCTTCCCGCCGCTCTTCCTGGTGCCTGGGCCATTCCTGCGGTGCGCGGGTTGCGATCCCGGGGCCTCGCTACCCGAGCGTTCCGTCGGTCAGCTGGAGCCAGCTGCGCTGGTCCTTGTTCAGCAGCGCATAGGCGAGGTTGCGCGAGTACTGGAGCACCTGTGGGTCGATCAGCAGGCTCCGGAACGGTGAGGGCGACTGGGCCTTGGAGAACCCCATGTCGTCCGGGCGGGTGGACGGATCCAGCTGACCGTTCGCCATGGCCTCGTCGTAGAGGGTGGTCCCGGGGAAGGGCTGGACCATGAAGAAGCCGCATCCGTTGAGGCCCGAGTCCATCGCACGGCGGGCCAGCCAGAAGGTCTGGGTCAGCTCGTCGAGGGTTTCGTCCGGGTAGCCGACCATGAAGTTCCCGTTGATCGTGAAGCCCATCTCCCGCATCACCCCGACGAGGTCGAAGACATCGCACTTGTCCAGCCGCCACTTGGACGTCGAGTACTTGTCCAGCACCCGCTGGGATCCGGACTCGAAGGGCAGGCCGATACGGCGGAATCCGGCGGCGTGCAGGTGCTCCAACAGCTCCACGTCCACGACCAGGCGGTCACCCTTCTCCGACCGCCGGAACAGGTGCCGGATGTTCACCCCGTTGATGTCGGCGAGTTCGAAGTCGTACTGCTGCATCAGGTCGAGCACCTGGTGCACCCGGTGCTTCCACGCCAGCAGCGAGTCGTCGTTGATGTAGACCAGGTCGACCCCGAGCCCCTTGAGCGTGTCCAGTTCGCGCTCGACCCGCTCCACCGAGTGGAAACGGAGGTCCCCGATCTCGCCCGCCTCCCCTCCTCGCTCCTTCGAGATGTGGCAGTAGGTGCAGCGGTACGGGCAACCGCGCGAGGTGAGGATCGAGGCGAAGTGCGGCTTCTGGCCCTCGTCCATCCAGTCGGTGCGGCCGCCCCACAGCACGCTGATGTCCCAGTACTGCTCGTTGGGCAGCGCGTCCCACGACGGCATGGAGTACTCGTCCAGGTCGGTCGTGGGCCGACCGGCGCGCGTTGTCACGATGCGGCCGTCGCGTCGGAAGCAGATGGACGGTACGGCGTCGAGCGAGGGGGATCCGGAACGCAGGTACTCGGCGAAGGCGACGAGCGGCTTCTCGCCCTCCGAAAGGAAGATGACGTCGTAACCACTGTCGAAGAACAGGTCTTTGAGGCTGCGCGCATTGACGCCTCCGGCGACCATGATCTTCTCCGGGAAGGCGCTTTTGATCAGCTGGGAGATCTCCAGGCATCGCGCGGTCTGCTGGGTGAAGATGGAACTCACCGCTATGACGTCGAACGGCTCGACCTCTTCCAGAATGCGTTCTGGCGTCATGCCGATGCGGAACATTCCGCTGCCGATCTCCGGAACCATGGTCTGGCGGTAGAAAGTGTCCGCCAGATCGTCACGTCCGGGTCGGCCGATGCTGGTGTCGAGAAGGTCCGCGTCGAATCCGGCCGCGCGGAGTGCGGCATGGAGATAGGGAAGGGCCAGAGAACAGTCGGGGCGGTACACCTCGTCCGGGTAATACTGAAGGGGGGCGTACATGCACAGGAACCGAGGGTCCCGGAGCCGCCGATCCAGCACGCTCATCGTGGATGCCTCCATGGCCTTCCGCCCCTTCACGGGGATCGTGTCACCGTCCGGTCAGCTGCGCTTTACGCGCATGTGTGTTGTAGAACTCCGAGATTTCCGGGTCCTGGCGAGCGGATCTCCCCTGGAACCACATACCGAACGCGGTGCGCGAACGGTGCCGTGAGCGGTTGCTCAACGCTCGGTGCACCGTGAGCGGGTGGTGGCAGACGAGATCTCCGGGATCCAGCGCGACGGCCACCTCGCGGGCCTCGTCCGCCGGGCCGAACTCCGCGGCCAGGGCGAATCCGCGGACCCCGCTGTAGGTGTGCGGGCGCAGGCCGCCGCGGTGCGACCCGGGGACATACCGCAGGCAGCCGTTCTCCTCGTCCATGCGCCCGTCCGTCGCCAGCAGCATCTCCACTCCGCTCGGCGGGTCGAGCCCGAGCGAGCAGTTGTCCTGGTGCGGCGGCGTCGGGACGTCGGTGGTGGGCGGCTTGTCGAAGTAGATCGGCGGATGGGCATCGGCCGTCTCGCCCAGGAGGGTCTGCGCGAGCGACAGCCACTTCGGATGGGACCGGTAGCCCTCGAAGAACGCATCGCAATTCATGCGCAGGACGAGGCGGACCTGGCGGTGCCCGTTCTCCCCGACCGCGTGGAAAACCTGGGTCTCCGGGAGTGCAGGCACTACTTCCCGGATGAACCGGTGGATGTGGAATCGCAGTTCGGAGAGTTCCTCGCGGGTCAGAAAGCGGCGAATGACGACATAGCCGTCACGGTCGTAGGGCGGCTTGTACCGGTGATAATCCATACGCCTTCCGCCTTTCGCCCCTCGGCCCTCAGGTAAGCACGACCGCGAATGGCCCCAAGAGGAACTCGGTCGGCAGAAATTACCGCCGTATGCCTCCCCCATGGACCCGCCTGCATACCGTCGTCCGGCATTTTGGCCAAATCCCTGTGCGATATTCGTGCAGGCAACGGCGAACCGCGCTCCCGGTATCTCTCCTGAGCCCCACGCGCCCCACGGAATTCACCCTCGTAACAGGCTCCTGGACGAATTTCGGACGTGTGGCACGCGGCCTCTGCCCCTCGGGCGGCGACCCTGCCACACTACCCGGAGCCCGCGGGACGGCGACCCGTTCCTTCCGCATGATGATTCGCCCGCCGCCGTGTAAGAACCAGCTGCAAAGAGGGTCCATGGAAGTGAAGTTCGATCCAGACCGGCATATCCGGAACATCTACCGAGAGCCGACGGTCGCCTTGCTCAGTCCCTACGGCGAGGTGCTCCGGGGCATCAGAGGCACGCCCGGAGTCACCGAAGAGCTCCCCGCGGCGCCGGAGATCGGCGTCGACCGCATCGTGATGCAGCCTGGTTCCGCCTTCGAACTCCACACGCACCCCGGTGCTCACATCCTCTACGTGCTGCGGGCCCGCGGCTTCATCCACGTCGACGGCACGGACTACGAGATGGCCGAGGGCGACACCGTCTATGTGCCGGCGCACTACCCGCACGGCGTGCGCACCCACCCCGAAGCCGAAGCCCCCGTGGAGTTCTTGTCCTTCGGCATACCGCACATGCCGCTCGACTCACCCCGGCGGATGAGCTTCGTCTCGCCATGAACGGTGCCGTCTGTCAGCCACCCGACCCGGCCGACGAGAGCTGGGAGATCTGCGTGGACCACGCAGAGGTCCACGAGTTGCTGCGCCGATGTGACGTCCACACGGCACGCCGGTACGGAACGCCGGTCCCGCAACGCAACCCGCGGACCACGACACACCGGGTGCGGACCGGCTGTGTGCACGCCCTGCGGCAACCCGCCGGGCTCGCGGCGATGTTCACCCTGACCGGGGAGCCGCCGTTCGCCCAGGACCCCGACGTCTTTCCGGCGGCCCACGAGCCCCGCTATCTGTCGCGCCTGGCCGTCGCACCCGAGCTGCTGTCCCGGGGCACGCTGCTGGGCGCGCGGTGTGTGCGCCGGGCGATGGGGCTGGCGGCCGCGGCCGGTGCGGACGCGCTGCGGTGCGAGGCCAATCCGGACCTGACGGCCACCCTGGAGCTGCTGCTCCGCCTCGGGTTCCGGCAGTCCGGGCCGATGGTCGACGACGGCGCGGGGGTACGGCGCGTCTACCTCCAGGCCCGGCCGGCCTGATCGCGACAGGGAGTTCCAGGTGATCGACGGGTCGTTCGTCGAGCGTGCCACCGACAGGCATGTGCGGTTGCGGCAGCTTCTCCTCCGGGACGGCCGGCAGTCACTTCCACCGCCGGCCGACTTCGACCGTCCCTTCCGTCTCGGCGCCGACGGCGAGCTGTCGCGGGGCGCGCTGGCGCACGTGCGGCACCGGGGCGCGGTGGCCCTCCGGCTGGACGAGCCTCTCCCCGCCCACCGGTTCACCGCGCTCGGAGCCCGGCTGGGCCGCGCCATCGCGGAGACGGACCCCGCCGTCCTGCCCCATGTCGAGGACGGGGTGATCCTCAATCTGGTCAGCCGTCATCCCGAGACGGCGGACGTCTCGCTCCAGCCGTTCGCGAGCAACTACCTTTCGCTGCACAGCGAGAGCAGCGGCCAGGCGGTACCCCGCCAGCCCCGCTACATCGTGCTGATGTGCCACGAGCCCGGGGACGGGGCGGCGCAGACGGTCCTGGTGTCCATGGGAGCCGTCGCGGCTCGGCTGACGGACCGACAGCTGGCCGTGCTGGCGCGAACCCGCTACCGGCGGGCCGGGGCGCCACCGGCCATCCTGCGTCGGGTGGGGGCCCGCCCGGTCTTCTCGTTCCGCGACTTCATGGCCCAGCCACTCGCCTGGCGTCACGAGGCCGCCGACGGCACCGGGGCCGACACCGTCAATGCCACCGTCCGGGCGCTGCTCGCGGCGATGTACGCCCCGGACGGCGCCGTCGGCGTGCGATGGCGGCGCGGTCTGCTCGTCGTGATCGACAACACCTACTTCTTCCACGGCAGAACCGCGGGGCCGGCTTCGCCGACGACCCCCAGGAGGCACCTCCAACGTCTTCGCATCGCAGAGGTGTGAGGCCGCGAGCATCGGAGCTGGATCCATGCAACTCTTCGACGCGTCGTCCGCCGGGCGCCGTCCCACCGTGCCGTCAGCGGCGCTCGCCGCCGCCCAGGGGAGCGCCGCGGCCCGGGACGACGGGGTCTTCCTGCCCTCCGTCGACGAGCGCACGCTCGACGTCTACTCCCGGGCCCGTGACCCGAGGGACGCCTTCGAACTGAGAGACCTGTGGCTGGGCCGCGTCGAGCTGGAGACCGGCGGGGACGGCCGGCCCTGGCTCGCCGAGCAGTGGAGAAGCACACCGGTGCGCCGGACCGTCCACCCGGAGGAGGTGCTCTCCTCCCGTACCACCGTGCGTTTCGTGAAGGAGCTGTTCAACTGGTACTTCCGGGACGATCTCTACGGGCGGTTCCGGTCCCGGGTCTCGGTCATCCTGTCCAGCGGCTCGGTCAGCGAGGAGGCATGGGGGCTGCCGGAGACCCTGAAGAGCTGTCTGCACCACGCCCTCGACCGGGACTGGTCCGATCCTGCGCAGCGGCGGGGCCGCCGGGCCGCACGCGAGGCGATCGCCGCCTACGAGTCCGCGCGGATCACCGGCGCCGGCTACACGGCGGACCACGTCGCCCTCACCCTCGGCGGGACCGCGGCCATCGCCTCGCTCGCGGACTGTCTCCTCCACCGGACCCCGCGGGCCGCGTGTCCCGCGCTGTGCGGCATCCCCAACTACCCGCCGCTGGTGGAGTCCGTCGCCCGGCGCGGCGGGGTCCGGCTGGTGCCGTTGCCCTGCCGGGCGGGCCGGGTCTCGCTGGGCCCGCTGATCCGCGAACTCAGGCGGGACACCCCGATGGTGCTGCTCCAGACCGTGACCAACCCGACCGGGTCGGTGGTGCCCGAGGACGAGCTCACCGGGCTGGTCCGGGCGGCCTCGCCGACGACCGCGATCGTGCTGGACGAGTGCCACGAATGGCTCGGTCCGGTGGGGACCTTCGGGCCGGCCCGCGCGGCGCCCAACGTGATCCGGGTCTCCAGCCTGTCGAAGGCGTGGTCGGTGCCCGGCCTCAAGGCGGGTTGGCTGCTGGCCGACGCCCGGTTCGTCCGCGACTACCTCGCCCGTTCGGACATCGCCGGTCCACCGCCCTTCTACGACACGCTGCTGGAGGTGCTGGCACGGATGGAGCGGTGGATGCTGGCCGGTGTCGAGTCGCCGGGCCCCCCGCAGCTGGCGGAGCTGACGGCGTCCCATGCCCTGCAACCACCGCAGTTGGCCGCCGCCTACCGCCGCTACCGCGCGGATCGGCTGGCCCGTGACCAGGCCCTCAAGACGCTTCGTGACGCCGCGGTCGCGGGCCTGGCGGAGGCTTCCGCCAGGGTGGTGCCACCGCACTGTTCGATCAACGCGGCCGTCGAGTTCCCGGGCTGGGACGACTCGTACCGGGCCTTCCGCGAACTGCTGCGGGACACCGGTGTCTCGGTCTTTCCCGGCGTGCTCACCTTCTGCTTCTCCGGCGGAGTCGTACGGGTCACCACCGCGCGGTCGTGGGCGGACCTGTCGGCCGGGCTCGCCCGACTGCACGCACGGTTCCCTGGGACATCCGGTACCGCGATCACCGGCGCGGGCACGAACCCGCGCCACGTCAGGGAGGACTAAGCATGCTCGACTTCCAGGCGGAGGACGGACACAAGACCGTCCTGGGGATGATCCACCTGCCGCCACTGCCCGGCACGCCGTACCACGAGCCCGGCAGCTTCCCGCGCCTCCTGGACGAGGCGGTCGCCGCAGCGGGACTGTTGCACGGCTGCGGTGCCGACGGTTGCCTGGTGCAGACGGTGGACCGGGTGTACGGGGCGGCGGACTCGGCGGACCCGGCACGGACCGTGGCGATGGGGTTGGTCGTGCGGGCCATCGCGGACGCGATGGGCGCGCGGTTCCCCGTCGGGGTCCAGCTGATGCGCAACGCCGTCTCCCCGTCGCTGGCGGTGGCACGGGTGGCCGGGGGCAGCTTCGTCCGTGCCGGGGCACTGGTGGGCGCCACGCTCACCGCCAGCGGGCTGATCGAGGCGGATCCCCTCGGCGTCGCCGAGTACCGGACGAGGATCGACGCCCTGGACATCAAGATCATCGCGGACGTTCACTCCATGCACTACAGCTGGCTCGGCGGTCAGAAGCCGCCCGACCAGGTCGCCGCCGCCGCCCGACAGGCCGGCGCCGACGCCGTGGCGCTGTGCCACCGGGACGAGTACAAGGTGATCGAGATGATCCGCGCGACGCGACGTGCGGCTCCCGGGGTGCCGGTGATCCTCGCCGGGTACACCGACCACCACAACGCCGCGCGGCTGCTCGCGGTCGCCGACGGTGCGTTCGTGGGCAGCTGCCTCAAGAGCGCCGACGGCGGCGCCGGCCTGGACAAGGACAAGGTCCGCCGGTACCTCGACGTGGTACGGGGGTTGGAGCGGTGACCGGCCCGGCGCGCCGGGGAGCCGGACGGCGTGGCACCACGGAGCCGTGCCCACGTCAGGTGATGTTCCGTCAGGCCGAAGCGCTGGCCGATGACGTGAACGAGCTGTCGACGCGGATCGCACTCCAGGCGAACGACCTGCTGAGTCAGGAGGAGTGGGCCTCGGTCGACCGGGTGTACCTTACGGGCAGCGGGGATTCCCACCATGCCTCGTGCGCGACGGAGATGGCCTTCGAGTCCCTCGCCGGCGTGCCCTGCGAGCCGCTGAGCTCCCTGCGGTTCCTGAAGTACGGCGCCGACGGGATGTCCGCCGTCGGAGAGCACGCGCTGGTGATCGCGACCTCGGCCTCCGGCGGCACGGAACGGGTGCGGCAATGCGCCGAGCGCGCCCGCCACCACGGGGGGAGGGTGGTCGCGCTCACCGGTGCCGCCGACAGCCCTCTGACCAGGGCCTGCGACCGCTCGCTGGTGGTCGGCCTGCCGCGCCCCGAGCGATCGGTGGGCATACGCACCCACCAGGCGAGCCTGCTGGGGCTGCTGATGATCGCCATCCGGCTGGGCGAGGCCCGGGGGGCGTACTCCCGCGCCGCGGCCGACGCACTTCGGGCCGAACTGGCTGCGCTCGCCGGCCCGGTGAACGCCACGTCCGGCGCGATCAAGGAGCGGTGCCGACAGGTGGCGCACCTGATCAGCGACGCTCCGGTCGTGCTCATGGTCGGGGCCGGACCCGGCCTGGGAACCGCCCTGTTCGGCGCGGCCAAGATCGTCGAGGCATCGGCCGTCTTCGCCATGGGCCAGGACCTGGAGGAGTGGTGCCACGTCGAGCGATTCGCCGACCCGGCCGACACGCCCCTCTTCCTCATCTCCTGCCCGGGCAGAGCGCACTCCCTCGCCGGTGCCGTCGCGGCCCGCGCCACGGCTCTGGGTCGACGCGTCATCGCCGTGGTACCCGCGGAGGACACCGTCGTGGCCCCGCACGCGCACACCGTACTGCCCGTGTACGGCACGACCCGCGAGGAGTTCTCACCGCTGCTGTACGGGCTCTTCGCCCCCTACACGGCCGCCTTCCTGGCGGAGCGGCTGGGGCGCCTGCCCTTCCGGGCCGACCGCCCGGGGCGCCTGCCGCTCCGGGCCGACCGCCCGGGGCCGGGGCCCGTGGGCTGATCCACGGCCCTGGTGCGTCATCCGTCCCGACTCCGTCCAGAGAGGCAGACACCAGTGGCCGAACCGACCACCACCCCAGCAACCGCGTTCCCGGGCCGAGCGGTGGTGACGGGCGCGGCCGGCTTCATAGGCTCGCACCTCACGGCCGCCCTGTTGAGGAACGGCACCTCGGTGGTCGGTATCGACCGCCGTGACCCCGCCACCGCCCCGGCAGCGCTCACCGATGCCGCCGCCGACGGATCGCCGCTCCACCACCATGTCCGCACCGACCTGCTGACCTGTGCCCTGGAACCCGTGATGCAGGGTGCGGACGTGGTCTTCCACCTCGCGGGCATCCCCGGCGTGCGCCCTTCATGGGGGCGGCAGTTCAGCGAGTATGTCCACACCAACATCCTCGCCACCCAGCGGGTCATGGAGGCAGCCGCCCGCACCGCGGTGCGACGTGTCGTCGTCGCCTCGTCCTCCAGCGTCTACGGTCCGGCCGGGGGCACGCCGAGCGCCGAGAACGCCCTTCCGCAGCCCGTCTCCCCGTACGCGGTCACCAAGCTCGCCGAGGAGCAGCTGTGCTTCGCCCACGCCGCCCGCGCCGACTGTCCCACGTCCGTCGTGGCGCTGCGGTACTTCACCGTCTACGGACCCGGCCAGCGCAGCGACATGTTCATCCACCGCACCCTGCGGGCCGCCCTGACCGGGCAGCCGCTGCGGCTGTACGGAGACGGACAGCAGCGTCGGGACTTCACCTACGTCGACGACACGGTGGCGGCGACCGTGGCGGCGGCCACGGCACCGGGCGGCAGCGGGATCGTCAATGTCGGCGGTGGTTCCAACGCCTCGCTCCGCGACGTGGTCGACATAGCCCAGAGCCTGACCGGACGGGAGATCCGGATCCACCGGGTCACCGTCTGCCCAGGCGACGTCCCGGCCACCCTGGCCGACCCCCGGCACGCCCAACGGCTCCTCGGCTGGAAGCCCTCGGTGGACCTGCGCTCCGGCATGTTCCAGCAACTGCACTTCCTCGCCGCACAGGAGCATCGGGCCACGGTCGGCCACGGTGAGGCGTAGCGCCCCGTGCGACGTGCGTCGGAACTCCACCGTGCGGACTCGCGGACTTGCGGGTTCCGCAGCTCGACCGCGGACCGCTGAGGGTCACCGATCCTGCCCGAGTTCATAGAGCTCCTGGAAGAGACCGCCCCCTTCGACGAGTCGGTCGAACGTACCCTGCTCGACGATCCGGCCGCGTTCCATGACGACGATCCGGTCGGCGATCTTGGTGTTCTCCAGCTGATGCGTGACGATGACCGTGATCCTGTCCTGGGACATGTCCTTGAGCACCTGGAAGATCTGGTGCTCGCCCCGAGCGTCCATCTCCGATGTCGGTTCGTCCAGGACCAGCACGGCGGGTTTGCGGTAGACGGCGCGGGCACAGGCCAGGCGCTGCCACTGCCCGCCTGACAGGGCGACTCCGCCCCACATCTCCCGGGCGAGGAGGGTGTCGAGCCCCTCCGGGAGCTCCTCGACCACCTGGCGCATGCCGACCGTCTCCAACACGCGCCACACGGCCTCGTCGTCCCATGTCCGTGGCTGGCCAAGGGTGATGTTCTCCCGGCACGGAAGCGGCCAGCACGCGAAGAACTGGGGCACCAGTCCGGTCTGCGACCACACCGTCTCCGGGTCGACGCCCGCCAGGTCCACGCCGTCCCACGTCACGCTGCCCTTGTCGGGAAGGTGCAGCCCGGCGATCAGCCGAGTGAGAGTGGACTTGCCCGACCCGTTCTCACCGACCACCGCCACCACTTCGCCCCTGCGGAAGGTGAGGGACAGCCCGTCCACGGCCGGGTGGGTCCGGCCCGGGTAGCAGTACGTCACCTCGTCCACGCGGATCGTCTCAGGGCACGCCGGTGCCCGACCACACCCACGCGACATCTCCAGTTCGGCCGTCGTGACGTCCACGAACCGCTTCCAGTCGCCCAGAAAGAGAGTCGAACGGAACAGGGAGGCACAGTAGCCGACCGCGTTGGCGAGACTGCCCAGCGCGGTACGCACCGCCACCACGGCTGTCGCCGACACCGCCAGCGACACCTGTCCGGAGACGGTCAGCCACACGAGAGTGGCCCACGCGCCGCACAGACAGAGCCCTCCGAACGCCGCCGCGGCCAGGTTCGCGCGCAGCTGTCCGTCGGCAGCCGACACGATCCGCTCGTCGTTGCGGCGGCTCAGCGTCCGGTACCAGAACAGCAGGTAGGAGCGCATGCTGTTCGCCCGGACCTCGTCCGCGAGATTGGAGGCGGTGACGTGCCAGCGCATCATCCCGCGCAGGTTGCGGTTGGCCGAGTTGAGGTAGTTCGTACGATGCTCGATCTTCGCCTCGATCACCGCCCCCACCCCAGACGGCATCACCGCCAGCACGAGCACCGGCAGCATCAACGGATGCAGTGCGGTGACCACGCCGAACGCGGTGACCAGCCGCACCAGCGCGGCGATGAACGCCTGCGCGTCGTACAGCATCCGGTCGCACCGCGTCACACCGGTCTCCGCACGCTCGTGCTCCTCGGCGAAGCCGGCCCGGTTGAAGGCCGCCAGCTCCACCGAGACCATCGCCTCGACCAGCGCGGCGTCCGCAGCCGACATCACCCGTGGCTTGATCCGGGCCACCGCCCATGCCGCCAGCCCGTAGGCGATGCGGCCCACGCCGGCCGCAATCGCCACCACCACCAGGGCAGGCAACGCCTGGCGGACCCGCTCGGACACCGTCCCTCCGCCCACGAGCGGCGCCATCGCCTGCCCGATGGCCGCCAGCACCACGGCCGCCGACACTCCCGAGAGGATCTGACAGCCGACCAGGACGAGAACGTCCCGCCGGTCGATCGCCCAGGCCATCTTGGCGATATCCGTGAGCAGCGACGGGATGTTCCGGCACATCCCCCGGAACGAGGTGTCCTCGAAGGCCGAACGCAACCTCGCGCGCTTCTCCGTGGGTTCCCTCGGCTCCGGCATCGGCGGTCTGCCGGCTCTACCGGTCCGGTCCTGCGTACCCCTCTGACAACCCTCCACCGACAACATCCCTCACCACGCGACATGCTTCCTTGGGTATCCACCGATTTGTACAGATTCAGGAAATGCGCTGGTTGTTTACACGCTCGGGTGGACGGGTGAATGCGGGCTTCGAGGAGCATCCGCGCCTCACGAAGCGCCCACGCATACGTGCGGGAGAGACCGGATCCACCGCGCGATGGTCGCGGCTGTAGGAGTGATGGCCCCGACCCCTCTCGGGTCGGGGCCATCGTGTTGTGCCGGGTGCCGGGTGCCGGGTGCCGGGTGCCGGTTCACGCCGGCACTTCTGTTCCTACCAGGCGACCGGCAGGCGCTCGGGGATGCGCTTCATGAAGCGGGTGCGCCACACGAGTTGGTCGACGGGGACGGCCAGGTGCAGGCCGGGCATGCGGGTGGTGAGGGCCTCGATCGCTGTCGCGATGTGCTTCTTCCCGAGCGGGACGGCGGGGCAGTAGTGCCCGCCGTAGCCGAACGAGAGGTGAGCGGCCGCGTTGGGCCGGTCGATGTCGATGGTGTGCGGGTCGGGGAACACGCTCTCGTCGGTGTTGGCGGCCTCGACCAGGACGAGGACGAGTTCACCCTTCCTGATCCCTGTGTCGCCGAGCTGCATGTCCTCCATGGCCAGGCGGGGCAGCCCGTCGGCGATGGACAGGTTCACCCGCAGCAGCTCATCCACGGCGGCCGGTATCTTGCCGGGCTCCGCGCGCAACTGCTCCCACACATCGCGGTTCTGAAGGAGCGTGAACACGGCCATGGTCAAGGCGCCCATCGTGGAGACGACTCCGGCGCCGAACATGGTGACGCCGACGGTGGCGAGCATCTCGTCAGTGAGGTGCGCATAGCCGGGGTCACTGCGGAGGGCCGCGAGTTCGGCCATGAGCCCGTCGGTGGTGGGGTCGTTGAGCCGCCCGGTCATATGGGCGATGTCCCGGTCCCAGTTCAGGCGCGCCCCGGTGATGGGGCATGCCGAGTTCATGAACGCGATGTCGAGACTGGCCGCCAGCAGCGGTGCGTCCTCGCGGGGGATGCCGAGGATGTGGCAGTGGAGGTGCTCGGCGTAGCGGCTGGCGAACTGTCCGCGCAGGTCGACCGGCGGGCCGTAGTCGAGGATGCCGTCGACCAGGTGGGCCGCGTGGTCGGTCATCCACTCCGTCAGGCCACCGGCCTTGGGATTGATCGCCTTGAGTACGGCCTTGCGCAGACCGGCGCCGGTGATGTTGCCCATGTTGTTGACCACCTCGGGCGGGATGGTCAGCGCGTACTGCCGGGGAACGCCAGGGGCGGACGTGTCCTTGAGGCTGAAGCGGGGGTCTTCGAGCACCTGCTTGCACAGCTCGTAGGAGGAGACGAGCCACGCCTCGTCCCCGGCGATGGTGCGCACCCGCGTGACCGGAGTGGCACGAAGCCGCTCGACTTCCGGGGGCAGGCGGTCGCCGCGCGGGGAGAACGGGAAGTCGATCAGGGTCGGGGCGGTCGTCACTGGTCGTTTCCTTCGGTGAGAGTGCCGGCGGGGGTTATCACGGCGTGGCCCTGGTTGCGTGTGGCGCGCAGGCCGTGCCCGCGTGAGTACAGGAGGTCGGCCATCGGCAGTGCCTGGTGATAGCAGTTGAGCGACGAGGGGACGCCCATGATTGCGGGGGTGTCGATCGTGCCGCTAGTCCCTGGGAACCCCGTGTTCCCGGTGTGGCGGCGACACCGAAAACCTACCTGACCGTCGGTTCCGGATGATGCCGAACCAGGCAGTAACTCGCAGATCAGACCGCCTAGTTGAGTTCATGTGGCGTTCACGAGCGCGGCCTGATGCTCGCGAACGAGCTCGTGGCGACTCGGACCAGGTCACGCTGAACGAGTACGTCGTCGACGCCTTCACGATGTCGAAGAAGCCGGCCTCGACGGAGTGCGAGATGCCGAAGGAGTACTCCGTACCGACGGTCTTCTCCCCGCCGACGGTGAACTCCGCCTCGTCCGGGTGTCGTTGCCATCTGGGCCATGGCACGCGCAGCCCACCAGACGTCCGACGACGCCCCGCCCGGCTGGCCTCGGTGACGGGCGTTAGGCTGCCCTGAGCTGCACGAATCAACGGGAGGGGCCAGTCGATGAAGAGGCACCAGCAGGTGTGGTGGGGTCGGTGCATAGCCGCGGTCACGGTGCTCACGGTGGCCGGCTGCACGCCCGGTGGCACCTCCGCCGATCCGCAGAACGGCAGGACGTCCGGGCCCGGTGCGGGAGCATCCTCCTCGCAGACCGGCGACAGCAAGCCGAGCCGGAAGGACGGAACGCTGCCGGGTGTACCGAGCGTGGCCAAGGCGCGCAGTGAGCTCGCCCGGCTGAAAGTGGCCCCGCACGGCCCGATGACCGGCTACAACCGTGCCTCCTTCCCCCACTGGGCGGAGCAGGGCGACAACTGCGACACCCGGGAGACGGTGCTGGAGCGGACCGGTACCAAGGTCAGGCAGGACAAGCAGTGCCGCGCGGTATCGGGCAAGTGGGTCAGTGCCTACGACGACAAGAAGTTCACCGCCGCCTCCGGCCTCGACATCGACCACATCGTGCCGCTCGCCAACGCCTGGCGCTCCGGGGCCCGGTCCTGGAACACGGCCAAGCGGAAGGCGTTCGCCAACGACCTGACACACCCACAGCTGCTCGCCGTCTCGGCCTCCTCGAACCGGTCCAAGGGCGATCAGGGACCGGACGAGTGGCAGCCGCCGTCCAAGCGCTACTGGTGCACCTATGGTCGGGCCTGGACCTCGATCAAGTCCACGTACGAGCTGTCGATCACCAAGGCCGAGAAGAAGATGCTCACCACCATGCTGAACACCTGCACTTCATGAACGACCGCGCCGACTCACCCGCTCCCCAGCGGCTGGAGCACGACGTGACCGCCGGTCCCGGCGGCGCGATGACCGACGAGGTCGGCGTCATCACCGGCGATCTCACCCTCGCCACCCACACCCTGCCCGACGGCCGTGCCCACATCGCGATCCAGTACACCGGGGCGGAGGAGTGGTATACCCTGACCGGCAGCCCCGTCCCGCTGCCAGGCGGCGGCCTGGCCGCACTGCACGCCGACGTGCTTCGGCGCGTCCAGCGCGGCGGCTGCGCCGAAGCACCCCACTGAACCGGCCGCGGACGGGCCGATCTCGCCGTGCCGTTGATCCAGGTTGACGTTGCACGGTCGAAGCAGGCCGCGGCGCGGACGCCTCCGGTGAGGGCGGCGTGTGCAGTCCGCACGGCTCAAGCTCGTCTCGTAACTCGTCATCCGGTGCTGCGTTGAGCCGTTGTGCAGGTCGTCTCCGCCCGACGTCGCGTGCTCGTCGAGGTCTTCACGGGCCGCGTCCGGGCTCGTTCCTGCGTCTGGTGCGGGACGTCCACTGCCGGCGTGACCGTGGTGGGGGGAGGACGGCGGGAGCAACATGGGCCGGTCAGCCCCCCCCCGCTAGGCCATGTCCGACAGGTCGGTGGTGACCCGGCCTGCGGGACGGTCGCCGCCGTCCGAGGGTGTCGCTGCCCAGCTGGCCAGGAGCCTCAGGCGTTCCTCCGTCTGCGTGCCGGGATGCGGTGTGTAGACCACCAGCATCTGATCGGGCTCCCCGGATACCGTCAACGTCTCGTACGGCATGGTGAGTTCGCCCACCACGGGGTGCATCATGCGCTTCGCCCCGTAGGTCTTCTCCTTGACCTGGTGATCCGCCCACAGCCGGCGGAACTCCTCGTTTCCCAGCGACAACTCGCCCACCAGCATGGCCAGTTGTTCGTCCTGCGGATGGCTGCCCGCGTCCAGGCGCAGATGGGCAACGGTCTCCGCGGCCACCGCCGGCCAGTCCGGGTACAGCTCATGCGCCCGTGGGTTGAGGAAAACCTGGCGCGGCATGTTGCGGTCCTTGGGCGCCATCTGCGAGAAGCCGACGACGGCGTCGCCCAGGTCGTTCCAGGCGAGCACGTCCATACGGCGGCCGAGTATGAACGCCGGGACCTTGTCGATCGTGTCCAGGAGGAGTTGCAGGCCGGGGCGGACCTTCTGGGACGCGGGACCGGCGGTGGACGTGCGGCGGGAGGCGGAGGTGCGGCGGGAGGCGGGCCTGGCCACTGTCCGCAGGTACTCCTGCTCGGTGTCGTCGAGGCGTAGGACGCGTCCGATGGCATCGAGTACGGCATCCGAGACCGAGGAGCCGCGGCCCTGTTCGAGGCGGATGTAGTAGTCGACGCTGACGCCCGCGAGGTGGGCGACCTCCTCGCGGCGCAGGCCCGGCACCCGTCGCCTGCCGTGATCCGGCAGCCCGAGCTCTTCGGGCTGGATGCGGGCGCGCCGCGAGCGCAGGAAGTCGCCGAGTTCCCGGCCGAGGGGTATGTCCATGCCGGCGATCCTAAGGGTTGTCCCGCCAGGGATCACGGGACAACCCTGCGTCCCGGGACCGGTCCGTTCCTGGTACTGCCAGACCCAGGAAAACGGCAGCCCTGGGCGGGAATACCTCCCGCCCGCGCCCGGTTGTGGCCCCGAGGGGGCCCATCCACCCCCTACGGGAAGTGTTCGCCCTACCCCTAGGGCCCGGCCT